>NZ_JBEOPV010000002.1:0-382903 GCF_040310425.1 Pseudomonas sp. 65/3-MNA-CIBAN-0223 | reverse complement strand
AATTGGTAGACACGCCAGCTTCAGGTGCTGGTGACCGCAAGGTCGTGGAAGTTCGAGTCTTCTTCTGGGCACCAATTTCGAGCTTGAGATTAGATCAATTTCAAGACTCGCACAAAAACCCGCGAAAGCGGGTTTTTTGCATTATAAGCTTTTGATTTATTAAAATTAAATCAGGGGTTTACAGATCAAAAAGCTCTCCGTATAGTGCGCCACATCAACAGCGGCAACGCTGAAGATTATGCCCAGATGGTGAAATTGGTAGACACGCCAGCTTCAGGTGCTGGTGACCGCAAGGTCGTGGAAGTTCGAGTCTTCTTCTGGGCACCAATTCAAATTCAAGGTTTCGGCCTTGGATTTCACAGAAACCCGCGAAAGCGGGTTTTTGCGTTTCTGGCTTCCAGAAATCTGTATTTGGCATAAATTCCCCTGTAGGAGCTGCGGAAGGCTGCGATCTTTTGATCTTGATTGTTGACTGATCTGAAGTCGCTGAAGATCAAAAGATCGCAGCCTTCGGCAGCTCCTACGGTGGGTTGGCGTGCATTCGCCCTTTTCCATCACAGGCATTCCCACCCCGCAAAGCGCACTTGAGAAACAATATCGTTTATCATTGTTTCAAGTTTTTGCAATGCGACAGTGAGGAACCCTGCGAATGATGCTTCGAAATACCCTGCGCCGCGGCCTGACCATCACCCTGCTCGGCCTGGCAATCGCCACTCCCCTCACCCAGGCTGCTGATCCAGTTTCCCTGACACTCTATAACGGTCAACACAAGGAAGTGGGCGACGCCGTCGCCAAGGCCTTCGAAGCCAAGACCGGCATTCACGTCAATGTGCGCAAGGGCAGCAGCAACCAGCTGGCCAGCCAGGTTGTAGAAGAGGGCGAGCGCTCGCCTGCCGACGTGATCTATACCGAAGAATCGCCCCCGCTGAACAAACTCGGGCAACAGGGCGTGCTCGCGCCTACCGATGCGGCCACCCTCGCCGTGCTGCCCAAGGACTATGTTGCCGCAGACGGCACCTGGATCGGCATCACCGCCCGGGTTCGCGTCGTCGCCTACAACCCCAAGCTGATCGACGAAAAAGACCTGCCGAAATCGGTGATGGAGTTCTCCGACCCGAAATGGCAAGGCAAAGTCGGCTTCGTGCCCACCAGCGGCGCATTCCAGGAACAGGCAGTCGCCATCATCAAGGTGCACGGTATGGACGCCGCCGAAGAATGGCTGACCGGCCTGCGCGCATTCGGCAAGACTTACAGCAACAACATGGTCGCCCTCAAGGCTGTTGAAAACGGCGAAGTCGCTACCGTGCTGGTGAACAACTACTACTGGTTTGCCCTGCAGCGGGAAAAAGGCCAGCTGGACTCCAAACTGCATTACTTCACCGGCGGTGACGTCGGCGGGCTGATCACCGTTTCCAGCGCAGCCGTGCTCAAGTCCAGCAAGCATCCCAAGGAAGCCCAGCAGTTGCTGGCCTACATGGCGAGCGAGGAAGGCCAGCGCGTGATCACCCAAACCACCGCCGAGTACCCGCTGCACAAAGGCATGCAATCGGACCGAGGCCTCAAGCCGTTCAGCGAGCTGGAAGCACCGAAAGTCACCCCCGCCGACCTCGGCAATGCCGATGAAGCACTGGACCTGGAACGTGACGTTGGCTTGAACTGATGAGCGCATCGTTATCCGCCCCCGCCTCGCGCGGGGGTTATGTGCCAAGGCGCAAGGGGCCTTCTATCTGGCTGTTACTGCCCGTTTTGCTGCTGGTTGTGCTCAGCCTTCTACCGCTGGTGTATGTCGGCCTCAAAACCTGGCAGGCCGGCTGGGCCGAGGCGCTGCATTTGCTCTGGCGGCCGTATGTGTTCGGCCTGCTGCGCAATACCCTGGCACTGATGATCGGCGTGACGGTCGCCTGTGGGGTGATCGGGCTGTCGCTGGCCTGGCTGCTGGAACGCAGCAACCTGCCAGGGCGGCGACTATGGGGGGTGATTCTATGCCTGCCATTCGCGGTACCCGCGTTTGTCAGCAGCTTCACCTGGGTGTCTCTGAGCGCAAGCTTTGAAGGCCTGGGCGGGGCGATTCTGGTGATGACCCTGTCCAAGTACCCGCTGATCTTCCTGCCCGTCGCTGCCACCTTGCGCAATCTGGACCCGTCCCTGGAAGAGTCCGCCCGCACCCTCGGGCAGAATCGCTGGGGCGTGTTTTTCCGGGTCACGCTGCCGCTGCTATGGCCGTCCTTGCTCGCAGGTTCCCTGCTGATTGCCCTGCACATGCTGGTGGAATTCGGCGCCCTGTCGATCATTGGCCTGCAGACTTTCACTACAGCGATCTACCAGCAGTTCGAGCTGGAATTCAGCAACGCCAACGCGGCAATGCTTTCGGCGGTACTGTTGGCGCTGTGCCTGATACTGCTCTGGCTCGAGCTTAAAGTGCGCGGCAAGGGTCGACACGTGCGCACCGGCCAGGGCGCGGCGCGACAGGCTGCACAGGTTCGCCTGGGGCCGTGGGCTGTCGCGGGACAGGCGTACTGCCTGATGCTGGCAATCATCGGCAGCGGCATTCCTTTGGGGATGCTGGCGTACTGGCTGGCGGTGGGTTCGTCGGCGGCCTTTCCCGTAGCAGCGATCAGCGAGGCGCTGCTGTCGTCGCTTGCTCTTTCGCTGGGCGGCGCGGCGCTGTGTCTTGTGCTGGCAGTGCCGGTGGGCTTGCTGGTGGTGCGCTACAAGGGCCGGCTGGCGATCTGGGCCGAGCGCCTGCCCTACCTGCTGCATGCGTTGCCAGGCCTGGTGATCGCACTGACGCTGGTGTATTTCGCCCTGCACTACGTACCGTTGCTATACCAGACTTCGGCATTGCTGCTGATCGCTTATGCGCTGCTGTTTCTACCGCTGGCCCAGGCACCGATCCGCACGGCATTGAACAAGGCTGCGCCGCAGCTGGAAGAGGCGGCTCGCACGCTGGGAGCGTCGTCCTTCAGCGCGTTTTGCCGGGTGACGCTGCCGATCATTTTCCCGGCGCTGGGGGCGGCGTTCGCCCTGGTGTTCCTTGACGCGATGAAGGAGCTGACGGCCACGCTGCTGCTGAGCCCGACCGGGCTCAATACGCTGGCGACTGAGGTGTGGGCGCATACCGCGAATGTGGAATTCGCGGCGGCAGCGCCTTATGCGGCGCTGTTGATTCTGGTGTCGGGGTTGCCGGTGTATTTGTTAACTACCCGGATGTATCTCAGCCGCTGAGACCGCTATCGCGGGCATGGCCGCGATAGCGTCAGACCTGCCAATACAAAACCTAAGCCCTGAACTGCCCCAGGCTCGCCTTCAGCTGTGCCGCCAACCCATCCAGCACCTTGCCGCTGGCAGTGGTTTCGACAACCGCCTGAGCGGCCTTCTCCGCTTGGGCATGAATGGTTTCAACCCGTCCCCGCACCGCCTGCGCGCCTTGCGCCTGGTGCGCCGCCGCCTGCGTTGCCAGGCCGATGGCCGCATGCACCTGTTCGACCGAGGCCTGCACCGACTGCTGCAAACGCGCACTGTCACGCAATACCAGCAAGCCCTCATTGGCCTGGCGCCCAGCCTGGCCAATCGCGGCCACAGCCTCGCGTGCGCCTTGCTGCAAGGCGACGATATGCGCCTGAATGTCACCGGTTGAGCTCTGGGTCTTGCTGGCCAACGCCCGCACCTCATCTGCCACCACCGCAAACCCGCGACCGGTTTCCCCGGCACGGGCCGCCTCGATGGCCGCATTGAGCGCCAACAGGTTGGTTTGCTCGGCGATCCCGTGGATCACCGTCAAAACCACTTCAATCTGCTCGCTCTGCAGCGCCAGGCGCTCGATAACCTTGGCCCCGGTATCCACCTGCCCGGCCAGCGCCTCGATCAGGCTGCCCACTTTTGCCGAGGTCCGGGTGTTCTCATCGGTCGCCGAGCGAATGTCCACCACCTGCTGCAAGGCGGCCTGCATCGCATGACTTTCCGACTGCGCCTCATCGGCCATTTGCGAGAGCGCCCGCAGGCTCTCGGCCACTTCATCGCGCTGCATCCCCGCCGCCGCATCAGCCCCGGCATTGCGCAGGGTCATCGCGCCGATTTCCACGCCAGTGCGCTGAGCCACATCCCCGGCTTCGCGCACGATGGGTTGCAACTTGTCGACGAAGCGGTTGACCGCCGAGGCCATGTCGCCGATTTCATCCTTGCTGCTGATCTGCACGCGCTTGGTCAGGTCGCCCTCACCCGCCGCAAGGTCGTCCATGGCGGCAATCAGCAGCTTCAGACGGTTGACCACACGCCGGCCGAGCACTACCGCCAATAACAGCAGCACACCAAAGCCAACCACGGCCAGGCTCATGCCTATGCGCCAGCGCAATGTACCCGCGGCCTCCTGCACAGTGGCGGCGGTGTTGGCTTTCATGTCCGAGGCGGTCGACTGCGCCGACTGCAGGCGCGCACGCATGGCCGTGGCGCTGTCGGCAGCGGCGCCCTTGAGGCTGTCGGCGACCAGTTGGTCGCTGCTGCCAATCAACCCCGAGAAGCGCTTGTCGAGGGCCGCCAGGTCGGCTTCAACCGAGGCAGTCGAGACGCCCATCAGGACCTTGCCGATTTCCACCCCATTGGGGTTGATCGAGGCTTCGAGGTAGTAAACCGACGGATCGTTCTTTGCCGCATCCAGCACCTTGTCCAGCGCGCGCTCGCCCTGGCCTTTTTCCAGCAGGGCCTTGTTGATCGGGTTCTCACGGTTCAGATAACGCGTGAGGTGCTGCCCGGTGGCGTCGTCATACACCACAAACAGCACGTTGGGATTGCGCTGCGCCCGGCGGGCGAACTCCGAGAGTGTCGGGACGTCGCTGTCCCACATGGCACGGGGTGCGACCGAGGCCAGCAGCTGAGCCATGTCGTTGGCGGAATCCTTGAGATCCTTTTCCAGGGTCGCACGCAGTTGCGCCTGCTCCTCTTCCAGTTTCGAGGACAAACCCGCCGTGAGGCGCTGACGCGTGCTGGTGGAAAGGTTGTCGAGACTCGACGTGACCTCACGCCCGGCCTGCTCGAGCTCGCCGGACAGCTTTTGACTGTCGGCGCCCAGGCGCACAGCCAAATCAGCTTCCAGCGCAGTCACCGTGCTCCGTGTCAGGGCTACGGCTACCAGTACTTGCACCAAAAGAGCGATACCGAGGGTAACGAACACGGGCCGCAACAAACGGCTTTGTAACAATGAGAGAACGGCTGACACTAGGAATCCCTCTGCTTGACGCCATTAAATTGATGGCATCCCACAAAAGATGCACTTAATGAAGATCACAGCAAAGGTCATGCCGCCGGCTGAGCAGAAACGACAAAGGCCCCAATTAAGGGGCCTTTGTGTTTTACATCAACAGCTTATTAAGCGAACGGGTGACGCAGAACGATGGTTTCGTTGCGGTCCGGACCCGTCGAAATAATGTCGATCGGCGCGCCGATCAGCTCTTCAACACGCTTGATGTAGGCACGGGCGTTAGCTGGCAGCTCTTCAAGGGTTTTGGCACCCACGGTCGACTCGGTCCAGCCCGGCACTTCTTCGTACACAGGCACCAGGCCCACGTAGCTGTCAGCGTCGGTTGGAGCCACGTCCTTGCCTTCTGCATCCTGGTAGCCGACGCAGATATTGATGGTTTGCAGGCCGTCGAGTACGTCCAGCTTGGTCAGGCAGATGCCCGAGATGCTGTTCACATCGATAGCACGACGCAGGATAACGGCGTCGAACCAGCCACAACGACGGGCACGGCCGGTAGTCGCGCCGAACTCGTGGCCTTGTTTGGCCAGGTGCGCACCGACTTCGTCGAACAGCTCAGTCGGGAAAGGACCCGAACCTACGCGAGTGGTGTAGGCCTTGGTGATGCCCAGGATGTAGTCCAGGAACATGGGACCAACACCCGAGCCAGTCGCAACGCCACCAGCGGTGGTGTTGGAGCTGGTCACGTACGGGTAGGTACCGTGGTCGATGTCCAGCAGCGAGCCTTGGGCGCCTTCGAACATGATGTCTTTGCCAGCGCGACGCAGGTCGTGCAGTTCGGCAGTCACGTCCAGCATCAGCGGCTTGAGCAGCTCAGCGTATTCCTTGCACTCGGCCAGGGTCTTGTCGAATTCGATGGCCGGCTCTTTGTAGTAACCCACCAGCATGAAGTTGTGGTAGTCCACCAGTTCACGCAGCTTGTCTTCAAAGCGCGGCATGTTGAGCAGGTCGCCCACACGCAGGCCACGACGCGCGACCTTGTCTTCGTAAGCCGGGCCGATACCGCGACCGGTGGTGCCGATCTTCAGCTCGCCACGGGCTTTTTCACGCGCCTGGTCCAGCGCAACGTGGAAGGACAGGATCAGCGGGCAGGACGGGCTGATACGCAGGCGCTCACGCACCGGTACGCCTTTCTCTTCCAGCTTGGTGATCTCACGGAGCAGGGCGTCCGGTGCAACCACCACGCCGTTGCCGATCAGGCACTGCACGCCTTCGCGCAGCACGCCCGACGGGATCAGGTGCAAGACGGTTTTTTCGCCGTCGATCACCAGGGTGTGACCCGCGTTGTGGCCACCTTGGTAGCGCACTACGGCGGCAGCATGTTCGGTCAGCAGATCAACGATCTTGCCTTTGCCCTCATCACCCCATTGGGTGCCCAGGACTACGACATTCTTACCCATAACACTTGTCCTCTTCGCGCAAACTTGGTGCCGGCCACGGGCCGACAGGAAAACTCAAGAAGCCAGTGGCGATACTTGCCACAGCCCGTTCTGCTGAATCAATTGCCGGTCGCAGTCCGCTTCACGGGCGGCGGCCAAAGGTTGCCCAGGCAACGCCTGAACGACACGCTGACCCTCACTGCGCAACTGGCAAACCTGCTGCCAGAGTGCCGCATCCGTACTGTCAGGCATCCAGATACCGCCAGACGGTAGCTGGATTTCAGCACGCCCCAGGGTCACCAGGGTTTTCAAATCGGTGGAGAAGCCGGTGGCCGGGCGGGCACGACCGAAGTCGGCGCCGATGTCGTCATAACGACCACCCTGGGCGATGGACTGGCCAACACCCGGCACGAACACGGCAAACACCACACCGGTGTGGTAGTGGTAACCACGCAATTCGCCCAGGTCGAAGTACAGCGGTAATTCCGGGAAGCGTACGGACAGCCGTTCGGCGATTGCCAGCAGGTCGTCCAGCGCAGCCAGTACCGGCGCCGGCGCATGAGCCAGGCGCTCACGGGCCGCTTCCAGCACTTCACGCCCGCCGCACAGGCCGACCAATGCCCGCAGCATGCCCGACAAATCGGCAGGCAAGCCCTCGGTCAAGGTAATGACCTCGTCGATGGCCTTGCGTTGCAGCGCGTCGAACAACTGCTGCTCGACTTCACCGGACAAACCGGCGGCGCGCGCCAGGCCACGGTAAATGCCTACATGCCCCAGGTCCATGTGCACGTCCGGCACATCGGCCAGCTGCAGCATGGCCAGCATCAGGCTAATGACTTCCACGTCGCTGCTCGGGCTACCGTCGCCGTACAGCTCGGCGCCCAGCTGAATCGGGCTGCGCGAGGACGACAAGGCGCGCGGCTGCGCGTGCAGGACGCTGCCGGCATAGCACAGGCGGCTCGGGCCTTCGCGACGCAGGGTGTGCGCGTCGATGCGCGCCACCTGCGGCGTGATGTCGGCACGAAAGCCCATCTGCCGGCCCGACTGTGGGTCGATGACCTTGAAGGTACGCAGATCGAGGTCCTGGCCCGCGCCGGTCAGCAGGGATTCCAGGTACTCGATATGGGGAGTCACGACAAACTCGTAACCCCAGCTCTGGAACAGATCCAACACCTGGCGGCGCGCTACTTCAATGCGCGCTGCCTCCGGTGGCAGTACTTCTTCGATGCCATCTGGCAGCAGCCAGCGGTCTACCGTTGCCATTACGCCATTCCCCTATGATCCGGCCTGCCAGCCGTTGGGCGAGCCTTGAGTGAAGCAGAAAATGGCCGGCTCATGCGCAAATCAGCGCGCATGAACAACAGGGCGAAAAGCCTGCAATCGGCTTCGCCTGCCATTTCCCTCGAAAAACCTGTCGAGTCGTTCAACTCGGGTGCCTGCATAAAAACAGCAATCAAACGTGCAGACGCAAAAAAGCCGGGAATTTCCCGGCTGCCGCATCATACACACGTTTTCCCAAAGGATCACCCCGCCCGAGGCTTTAGCCGCCAGGCGGGGGATGATTCAGGTCAACGCCGTATCAAGGCTTGGCTTTTTCCAGGTAACGGAAGAAGTCGCTGCTTGGGTCGAGGACCATGACGTCGGATTTGTTCGCGAAGCTTTCACGGTAGGCTCGCAGGCTACGATAGAAACCGTAGAACTCCTGGTCCTGACCGTAGGCCTTGGAGTAAATCGCCGCTGCCTGGGCGTCGCCGTCACCGCGAACCTCTTCAGATTCACGATAGGCCTCAGCCAGCAGCACTCGACGCTGACGATCGGCGTCGGCACGGATGCCTTCAGCCAGTTCGTTACCTTTGGCGCGGTGCTCGCGAGCTTCACGCTCACGCTCCGAACTCATGCGTTCGAATACGCTGCGGTTCACTTCCTTCGGCAGGTCGATGGCCTTGACCCGAACATCGACAACTTCGATGCCCAGCTCTTTTTCGGCCATCTTGTTTAGCGAAGCGGTGATGTCAGACATCAACGCATCACGCTCGCCCGAGACAACCTCGTGCAACGTGCGCTTACCGAACTGGTCACGCAGGCCCGATTCCAGACGACGGGACAGACGTTCGTCAGCGATCTGCTTGAGGCCGGATGTAGCGGTGTAGAAGCGCTCGGCATCTTTCACGCGCCACTTGGCGTAGGCATCGACCATGACGGCTTTCTTTTCCAGCGTCAGGAAACGTTGTGTCGGTGCATCCAGCGTCATCAGGCGCGCGTCGAATTTGCGCACCTGGTTAACGTAAGGCACTTTCACATGCAGGCCCGGCTGAACGTCAGCCTGGACCACGCGACCGAACTGCAGCAACACCGCACGCTCGGTCTGAGCCACGATGTAGAAGCAGTTCCAGGCAGCGATCGCCACGACGACCACGACAATAAGGGCGATCAGCGATTTATTGCTCATCAGCGACTCTCCCTGGTACGTGTCTGCTGTTGCTGCAGATCAGCTGCTGCACGCGCATTCGCTTCATTGCTGGTGGCTGCTGCGCCCGTCACCGGAGCGCTGGTGCTGCGACCACTGTCAATCATCTTGTCCAGCGGCAAGTACAGCAGATTGCTCTGGCCGTTCTTGTTACCGGTCACGAGAACCTTGCTGGTATTGCTGAAGACTTCCTGCATGGTGTCCAGGTACAGACGCTCGCGGGTAACTTCAGGTGCCTTGCGATACTCGCTGACCAGTTTGGTGAAGCGATCTGCCTCACCCTTGGCGCGCGAGACGGTTTCGTCGCGGTAGCCGTTGGCATCTTCAAGGATGCGCTGGGCCTGACCACGGGCTTCCGGCACGACACCGTTGGCGTAGGTTTCAGCCTGGTTGCGCGAACGCTGCTCGTCTTCACGGGCACGGATCACATCATCGAAGGCTTCCTGTACTTCACGCGGTGCCGCTGCGCTCTGTACGTTGACCTGGGTGATGGTAATACCGGTGCGATAGGTATCCATGAAGCGTTGCAGGCGCTCCTTGATTTCGCTGGCCATCAACTCACGACCTTCGGTCAGTACCTGGTCCATGGCGGTGGAACCCACCACATGGCGCAAGGCGCTTTCAGTCGCGTGCTGCAGGCTGATTTCCGGCTGATCGACGCTCAGCACGAAGTCCTGCAGGTTGCTGATCCTGTACTGCACGGTCAGCGGCACTTCGACGATGTTCTCGTCTTCAGTCAGCATTTGACCCTGCTTGGTGTAGGCACGCTCACGCGTGACGTTTTCCAGGTACTTGCGATCGATTGGCGGGAAGTAGATGTTCAAGCCCGGGCCAACCGTTTCGTAGTACTTGCCGAAGCGCAGCACCACGGCTTGCTCCTGCTCGTCGACGACATAGACCGCGCTGTACAGCCAGACAGCCGCCAGCACGACGAGGACGACGCCAAGAATGCCGCCGAAGCCGCCACTCTTGCCCGAACCGCCGCCGTCATCACCACGTTTCTTACCACCACCGAACAACCCGTTCAGGCTTTCCTGCAGCTTTCGGAAGGCCTCGTCGAGATCCGGTGGTCCCTTGCGGTCGCCGTTATTGCGGCGCTTGCCACCCCAAGGATCCTGATTATTCGAGTTGCCACCCGGCTCATTCCAAGCCATAGCGCTCTCCATCTGATAAAGCAAAGACGCACCCACGGCGCGCCGACCAATGCTACAGAATGCCTGCGACTGCGGCACAACCGCTTTCTCAGGCTTTTATTGCAAAGTGTGTTGCTCGATGAACTCTGTCGGCACAACGCCTTCACGGCTGACCAGCCGATTGAGCTCCGAGCGCGGCAATCGAACGGCCAGCAAGCTGACCCCTTCTTCGTCGTATTCTTCTTTCTGCACCGCACCGAGGTCGAAAAACTGCGCACGCAGTCGAGCGAATCGTTGCGGCAAGCGCAAGGTACCCACAAACAGCTCACTGCCCAGCAACTCGGCAATCGCTTGCTCCAGCAACTCCAGGCCACTGCCATCACGCGCCGACAACCAGACCCGTAGAGGCTTGCCGTTTTCGTCGCGCTGGATTTGTGGCTCAACGCCTTCAAGCAAATCGAGTTTGTTATAGACCTCGAGGATCGGCAAGTCCTGGGCACCAATCTCGCCCAGCACCACCATCACCTGTTCGATCTGCAACATGCGATCCGGCTCGGCCGCATCGATCACGTGCAACAACAGATCGGAGTTGCTCGACTCCTCGAGGGTAGACCGAAATGCCTCGACAAGCTTGTGTGGCAAGTGGCGAATGAAACCCACAGTGTCGGCCAGGACGATCGGCCCCAGGTCGTCCAGTTCCAGACGGCGCAAGGTCGGGTCCAGGGTGGCAAACAGCTGGTCAGCCGCATACACATCGGATTTCGTCACGTTGTTGAAGAGCGTGGACTTGCCGGCGTTGGTATACCCCACCAGGGAAACGGTAGGGATATCCGCGCGCGTACGGCCACGTCGCGACTGCTCGCGCTGGCTGCGCACTTTTGCCAACCGGCCCTTGATCTGACGCAGGCGAACCCGCAGCAGACGGCGGTCGGTTTCCAGTTGGGTTTCACCCGGACCACGCATGCCGATACCGCCACCTTGACGTTCAAGGTGAGTCCAGCCACGAACCAGGCGGGTGCTCATGTGGTCAAGCTGGGCCAGTTCTACCTGGAGCTTGCCT
Organism: Pseudomonas sp. 65/3-MNA-CIBAN-0223; assembly: GCF_040310425.1. Taxonomy (NCBI): domain Bacteria; kingdom Pseudomonadati; phylum Pseudomonadota; class Gammaproteobacteria; order Pseudomonadales; family Pseudomonadaceae; genus Pseudomonas; species Pseudomonas sp. 65/3-MNA-CIBAN-0223. The sequence goes on along the minus strand of NZ_JBEOPV010000002.1, from coordinate 371,613 downwards.
TCATGGGTACGGGCGCGCTGGGCGAAAATATCGAGAATCAGACCGGTGCGGTCAATCACGCGACACTCGAAAACTCGTTCGAGGTTACGTTCCTGACTCGGCGTGAGGATGTGATTGAAGATCACCAGGTCCGCCTTCTCGGCATGGACCAGGTCGCGCAGTTCCTCGACCTTGCCACTGCCGATCAGGAATTTGGCGGTTGGCCGATGACGCGGTACGTTAAAAAACGCAACGGTCTCGGCGCCGGCCGAATTAGCCAACTCCTGAAACTCCTGCGGATCTTCGCGCGCCTCAGGGTCCTGTCCATCCAAGTGAACGAGGATCACTCGCTCACCACCACCGTGGCGCTCAAAGAACAAAGGAGACTCCTATCAGGCGTTACCTGGCTCAGCGTCACCCGCTTCGGATTCGGTTGCGCTAGGCAGACGAATTGGACGAACCGGCACCACTGTCGAGATAGCGTGCTTGTAAACCATCTGGCTCACGGTGTTCTTCAGCAGGATAACGAACTGGTCGAAAGACTCGATCGTGCCTTGCAGTTTGATCCCGTTGACCAGGTAGATGGAAACCCCAACTTTCTCTTTACGTAAAGTATTCAGGTAAGGGTCTTGTAGCGAATGCCCTTTTGACATGTGCCGCACTCCTTTAAGGATTCAAAATAAAATAGGTAAACAGATGGCTTGTGGCCGTCACACCCCCAAGGATAGACGGCAATTGCAAGGACTCAGCTCAATATGGAGATGGTCCCCAGGTATTTCAAGGCGCGCGGCAGATTGTCGCAATCCAGGCTGTCCAACCAATGTAAGTCAGCCCAGCTGCGCAGCCAGGTGAACTGACGCTTTGCCAACTGGCGCGTAGCAATAATTCCACGCTCCTGCATCTCGGCTTGCGTCAGCTTGCCATCCAGGTAGTCCCAGACTTGTCGGTAGCCTACTGCACGTATAGAGGGCAACCCGGCATGCAGGTCACTTCGTTTACGCAGGGCTACGACCTCGTCAATGAATCCCTGTTCCAACATTAATGTGAATCTTTGTTTAATTCGCTCGTGCAGTACTTGGCGATTCGCCGGGGCAATGGCCAAGTTCACGACAGTATAGGGCAATTGTTGCCGACCCGAAGCGGCTGCTTCAGTACTTTGCGCAGATTGTTGCAAGCGTAGCGCAGTCATGCTCTGACCGCTCACCCGGTAAACTTCCAAGGCTCGACTAAGGCGCTGGGGATCGTTCGGATGAATACGTGCTGCGGATTCCGGGTCGATGACCGCCAACTGGTCGTGCAGGGCTTGCCAACCCAGGCGCGCAGCCTCTTCCTCGATCTGCGCACGAACGTCGGCGTCGGCCGCGGGCATGTCTGCCAGGCCTTCCAGCAAAGCCTTGTAATAGAGCATTGTGCCGCCCACCAGCAGCGGTATTTTGCCGCGGGCGGTGATCTCGGCCATGGCCTCCAGCGCGTCACGGCGGAAATCGGCGGCTGAATAGCTCTGCGCCGGATCGAGAATATCGATCAGGCGGTGAGGGTATTCGGCCAGCAGCTCCCTGGAAGGCTTCGCAGTGCCGATATCCATGCCGCGGTAGACCAGCGCCGAATCAACGCTGATCAGCTCACACGGCAGCACTTTGCTGAGTTCGATGGCCAGGTCGGTCTTGCCGGCGGCGGTCGGCCCCATGAGGAAAATCGCAGGAGGGAGCTGGTTCATCAGCGACCGCGCAAGAACAGTTTGTCCAGATCGTCCAGGCCCAGTTGGGTCCAGGTCGGTCGGCCATGATTGCATTGACCGCTGCGCTCGGTGTTTTCCATGTCACGCAGCAGACCGTTCATTTCCGGCAATGCCAGGCGCCGGTTGGCGCGGATGGCGCCATGGCAGGCCATGGTGCCGAGCAATTCATTCAAATGAGCCTGGATGCGGTCACTGGTGCCGTATTCCATCAGGTCCGCCAACACGTCACCGACCAGGCGATTGGCCTCGGCCTGCTTGAGCAGTGCCGGTATCTGCCGGATGGCCAGTGTTTCCGGGCCCAGGCGCTGCAACTCAAACCCCAGGCGCTGGAACCAGGCCTGGTGTTCCTCGGCGCAATCGGCTTCGCGCTGGCTGACCGCCAGGGACTCTGGCACCAACAGCGGCTGGCCACTCAAGCCTTCGCTGGCCATGGCAATTTTGAGGCGCTCGTACATGATCCGCTCGTGGGCGGCGTGCATGTCGACCAGCACCAGCCCCTGGGCGTTTTCCGAGAGGATGTAGATGCCCTTGAGCTGCGCCAGGGCGTAACCCAGCGGCGGAATGTCTTCTTGTCCGGCCGGCAGCGCGGCTGCGTTGGCTTCGGGCAGCGGGGCAAAGAACTCACGGTAGGCCGCCTGCGCTTCAGCTGTCGGCACTGTGGACTGTGGCCGTGGCGAGTATTGATACTGGTAGCCGGCACCCGCGCCCGAACCCGCCGGCGTATTGAACGTCGGCTGGGCCTGGGGTTGCTCCAGCAGCGCGTTGGCCGCCAGGCGCATTTCACCCTGCGGGCCGAACTCGCCGGCATCGATGCCGGTGGGGCGTACGATCGCCGTGGCGACAGGCGCTGCCAGATGATCGTCCGGACGCACATCGCCCAGGGCGCGGTGCAGCGTGCCATAAAGAAAATCGTGAACCATGCGCCCATCGCGAAAGCGCACTTCGTGTTTGGTCGGGTGCACGTTGACGTCAACGCCCGCCGGATCGACCTCGAAGAACAGCACGAAGGTCGGGTGCCGGCCATTGAACAGTACGTCGCGATAAGCCTGGCGCACGGCGTGAGCCACCAGCTTGTCGCGCACCGCACGGCCGTTCACGAAGAAATACTGCAGGTCGGCCTGGCTGCGGTTGAAGGTCGGCAAACCCACCCAACCCCACAGATGCAAGCCGTTGCGCTCGATTTCGATCGGCAGGGCCTGCTCGAGGAAACCCGCACCACAGATTGCCGCCACGCGCCGGGCGCGGGCCGCATCATCGTGCGCCTCATGCAGACTGAGGATAGTCTTGCCGTTGTGGCGCAGGTGGAATGCCACGTCGAAGCGGGCCAGCGCCAGGCGCTTGATCACTTCCTGCAGGTGATCGAATTCGGTTTTTTCGGTCTTGAGAAACTTGCGTCGCGCCGGCGTATTGAAAAACAGGTCGCGAACTTCCACCGAGGTGCCCACCGGGTGAGCAGCCGGTTGCACGCGGGGCGCCATGTCCCGGCCTTCGGTCTCGACCTGCCAGGCCTGATCGGCGTCGCGGGTGCGCGAGGTCAGGGTCAGGCGCGCCACGGAACTGATCGACGCCAATGCCTCGCCACGAAACCCAAGGCTCATGACCTGTTCGAGGTCTTCCAGGTTACGGATCTTGCTGGTGGCGTGGCGGGCCAGGGCCAGCGGCAGGTCATCCGCCGAGATTCCACGGCCATCGTCACGCACTCGCAGCAGTTTAATGCCGCCCAGCTCGACATCGACGTCAATGCGCCTGGCGCCGGAGTCGAGGCTGTTCTCCAGCAACTCCTTGATCACCGAAGCCGGGCGCTCGACCACCTCGCCGGCAGCAATCTGGTTCGCCAGGCGCGGGCTGAGCAGTTCGATACGAGCATCGTTGCCGACGACTGCACTCATTCCTTGGCCGCCAGTTCGGTGCCAGGAATGGTCAGGTGTTGCCCGGCCTTGAGGTCGTCACTTTTCAGGTTGTTCGCGCTGCGCAAAGTGGCCGGGGACACCTGGTAGCGCACGGCAATCATCGCCAGTGTCTCGCCAGGGTTAACCCGGTGATCACGCGGCCCCTGGGCGATCCCACCGGAATCACGCAACCAGGCGATGTAGGTGCCTGGCGGCGGGTTCTGCTGGAAGAATTGGCGTACGCCGCTGCTGATGGAGCGGGCCAGCGCCTGCTGGTGACTCGCCGCGGCGAGTTTCGAAGCTTCGTTGGCATTGGAGATAAACCCGGTTTCCACCAGGATCGACGGGATATCCGGGGACTTGAGCACCATGAACCCGGCCTGCTCCACTCGTTGTTTGTGCAGCGGAGTGACGCGACCGATGTTGCTCAGGACTTTCTGGCCGACGTTCAGGCTGGAGGTCAGGGAGGCGGTCATCGACAGGTCGAGCAGTACGCCAGCGAGCATGCGGTCCTTGTCATCGAGGCTGACATTGCCAGCGCCCCCGATCAGGTCGGAACGGTTTTCGCTATCAGCCAGCCAACGGGCTGTCTCCGAAGTGGCACCGCGATCAGACAGGGCAAACACCGAAGCGCCGAATGCCGCCGCCGATGGGGCCGCGTCGGCATGGATCGAGACGAACAGGTCGGCGCCTTTCTTGCGGGCAATTTCGGTTCGGCCGCGCAGCGGGATGAAGTAGTCACCGGTGCGTGTCAGTTCGGCGCGGAAGCCTTTCATGCCATTGACCTGACGCTGCAGCTCCCGGGCGATGGCCAGTACCACGTCTTTTTCACGTTGGCCGCGGGAGCCCGAGGCGCCCGGGTCTTCGCCACCGTGCCCGGCATCGATGACCACGATGATTTCCCGCTTGCCAGCCGGGGCTGGCGGCAACTTGACCGGCGGATCGATTGGCGTGACCGGTACCGGCGCCACCTTGGCGACGTTGGTCGGCGCGGGAATAGGCGCGGCATCGGCAGCGTCGTCGAACAGGTCGACCACCAGGCGATTGCCGTACTGGGCGTTCGGCGCCAGGGTAAAGCTCTTGGGAGTCACGGCCTTCTTCAGGTCGATGACCACCCGCAGGTCGGTCGGCGTACGCTGGGCCGAGCGCATGGCGGTGATCGGCGTATTCGCCGAATTGACACTCAATGGTGCACCAAGGGACGCGCCATTGATGTCAATGACCAGTCGATCCGGCGCTGTCAACGTGAAGACACTGTGTTGCACTGGCCCAGACAGGTCGAACACCAGCCTTGTGTTGTCCGGCGCTCGCCACAAGCGAACGCTGTTGACCTTCGATTCGGCCACAGCGTTGACGGTTACCGCCAAAAGCAAAAATCCTACGGCAGCTACCATCGCGCGAAAGCGCATACCTGACCCCATCATTTAATTGAATTCCAATGCCAAAGCGGCACACCAGGACTCGCCACGCGAGCCTTGGGACAAAATTTTCAGCGAACGGCCGCTGTGTTGCGGGCTAATGGTAATGGTCAGGTCGGGCTTTGGCAAAAAGCCTGCACCCTTTTCGGGCCATTCAATAAGACACAACGCGTCATCTTCGAAATAATCCCGTATCCCCAGGTACTCCAGCTCTTCCGGATCGACCAGCCTGTAGAGGTCGAAATGGAAAGCCCGGACCTCGCCGATCTCGTAAGGCTCCACCAAAGTGAAGGTCGGACTTTTTACCGCGCCAACATGCCCCAGCCCCCGAATGATTCCCCGTGACAGCGTGGTCTTGCCTGCCCCCAGATCGCCCTCGAGAAAAATCAGACCATGCCCGCCAGTGGTTCGTGCAATGCGCTCGCCAAATGCGCTCATCGCTTCTTCATCAGCCAGGTACAGGTTTACTTCAGACACGGTGCTTGCTCCTCCAACAACTGACGAATGGCCGGGATCAGATCACTGGCCGCCAGCCCACGGCCCGATTTACCTTCTTGCGCACCAGCATTGGCATGCAGCCATACACCCAGGCAGGCCGCGTCGTACGCGTCCATGCCCTGGGCCAGCAACGCACCGACCAATCCTGCCAGTACATCGCCCAAGCCGGCGGTAGCCATCGCCGGATGGCCTTGATGACACAGCGCCAGGCGGCCATCCGGGCTGGCGATCAAGCTGCCGGCGCCTTTGAGAACGACGACAGCTGTATATTTTTTGCTCAACGCGCGGGCAGCAGCTGGGCGGTCCGCCTGGACCTCGGCCGTCGACATGCCCAGCAAGCGCGCGGCCTCCCCCGGGTGCGGAGTAATGATGCAGCCTTTGGGCAAGCTGACGTGCGCCTCGGACAGCAGGTTCAGTGCATCGGCGTCCCAGACTTGCGGCAGCGGTGCGTTGGCAGCGGCCGACAACAGGCTGCGTCCCCAGGCGTCGCGACCCAAGCCTGGGCCGACGACCAGCACAGAGACCTTTTCCAGTATCCCCATCAGCTGGTTCGCGGAGGAAGTTCCCAGCACCATGGCTTCTGGAATCCTGGCCAAAGCGGCGGGCACGTGTTCGCTACGAGTCGCCACGGAGACCATGCCCGCACCACTGCGCAGGGCGCTTTGCGCACTCAGGAGAATAGCGCCGCCGAAGCCCCGATCACCGCCGATAAGCAACACATGGCCAAATTTACCTTTATGTGACGCCGGCGCCCTGGGTGCCAGGCGAGGCAGATTGCCAGTGCCCAGGCGACGAGCGCTGACAGGCGCCCGCCCCAGCAGCTGCGGATCCGCCTGCAGATCGTTGAATACCAACGCTCCTACTTGATCCGCCGCATCGCCGGTGAATAGCCCCAGTTTCAGGCCAATGAACGTCACCGTCAGGTCGGCACGCACGGCGCAGCCAAGGATGCGCCCGGTATCGGCACACAGGCCTGAAGGAATATCCACTGCGACCACTGGCAGGTCGCTGCAATTGATGGCGGCGATTGCACTGGCATAGGGTTCACGTACTTCGCCGCTCAGCCCGGTGCCCAGCAAGGCGTCCAGCACGATGCCACGCAAGCACGACTGCGCATCCCAGGCCTCAATGACGACCTGTTCGGCAACGGCTTCGGCATAAGCCCGCGCCGCATCACCCTGCAGGCGCTGGGGGTCAGCAACAGCCAGCACTCGCACCGACCATCCCGCGCGCCGGGCCAGCACGGCAACCAGATAGCCGTCACCGGCATTGTTACCATGCCCCGCCAGCACGCTCAGTTCGTTCGCCGCCGGCCATTGGCGCACCAGCGCGCGCCAGGTTGCCCGCGCCGCGCGCTGCATCAATTCGAAGCCTGGCGTGCCTGCCGCAATCAGGCTCGCATCAAGCCCACGGACTTGCGCGGCGCTGTACAGCGCGTCGGGTAATTCATCTTTAGTGTGCGGCATGCGTCTTCGGGCTCCGATGTCTGGCAGAATTATACGCACCTCAGCTCCGGTTTCTCTCGCCTCATGCCCGCTATTACTACAGACCTGCCCGCCCTCGCCCAATCCATCAAGGACTGGGGCCGCGAGCTGGGCTTTCAGCAAGTCGGCATCAGCGGCCTCGACCTGGCCGAGCATGAGCAGCACCTGGAGCGCTGGCTGGCAGCCGGCTACCACGGCGAAATGGAATACATGGGCGCCCACGGCAGTAAACGCTCGCACCCGGAACAGCTGGTACCCGGCACCCTTCGAGTGGTTTCCCTGCGCATGGACTACCTGCCGGGTGACACCGAGATGGCCAAGCGCCTGGCACAACCTGAAAAAGCTTATGTCTCGCGCTATGCGTTGGGCCGCGATTACCACAAATTGATCCGTAAACGTGTGCAACAGCTGGCAGAAAAAATTCAGGCGGTCATTGGCCCCTTCGGCTATCGCGCTTTCGTCGACAGCGCTCCGGTGCTCGAGAAAGCGATCGCCGAAAAGGCCGGCCTGGGCTGGATTGGCAAGAACACCCTGGTGTTGAACCGCAAAGCCGGCAGCTACTTCTTTCTCAGCGAGCTGTTCGTCGACCTGCCGCTGCCGGAAGACCCGCCCCACGCCACCGAGCATTGCGGCCGCTGCACCGCTTGCCTGGACATCTGCCCTACCAATGCCTTCGTGGGTCCCTATGTGCTGGATGCCCGCCGCTGCATTTCCTACCTGACCATCGAACTCAAAAGCGCGATTCCCGAAGAACTCCGGCCGCTGATCGGCAATCGGGTGTTCGGCTGCGACGACTGCCAGATGGTCTGTCCATGGAACCGTTTTGCCCGACCATCGGGCGAAAGCGATTTCAAGCCGCGGCACAATCTGGACAACGCTGAACTGGCCGAGCTGTTCATGTGGGATGAAGAAAAATTTCTCGGCAGCACTGAAGGCTCGCCGCTACGCCGGGCGGGTTATGAGCGTTGGCTGCGCAATCTGGCGGTGGGGCTGGGGAATGCACCGTCGAGTATTCCGGTACTGGAGGCGTTGAAGGCTCGGCGCGAGTATCCGTCGGAGCTGGTGCGCGAACATGTTGAATGGGCCCTGAAACAACACGGACTTACGTAGGAGCTGCCGCAGGCTGCGATCTTTTGATCTAAAAAAATCAAAGTCAAAAGATCGCAGCCTGCGGCTGCTCCTACAGGGACCGTGCGATGTCAGGCTTCGTCGTTATAGACGAACTTGGGCATTTCCCAGTGGAATCGAATCGCCAGCAAACGCAGCAGGAACCCGCCAAACAACGTCACCAGGATGGCCTGCTCGCCGGGCATTTGCAGGTAAATGCACAACATGTAGCACCAGGCTGCGGCGAACGAGACGCTGGCGTATAGCTCGCGGCGGAAGATCAGCGGTATATCGTTGCAGAAGATGTCCCGCAGGATGCCGCCGAACACGCCGGTGATCACTCCGCTGACAGAAGCCACCAACATGCCATGGCCCATTTCCAGGGCGGTCATGCAGCCGATCAGGGTGAAAGCCACCAGACCCACGGCGTCCAGCACCAGGAACAATGAGCGCAAGTGGCGCATCCAGCGTGCCGCAAAGATGGTGAACATGGCTGCGAACGAGGTCAGTACCAGGTATTCCGGGTGTTTGACCCAGGTCAGCGGGTAATGCCCCAGCAGCACATCGCGCACCGATCCACCGCCCAGGGCCGTGACGCAGGCGATCAGCACCACGCCAAACCAGTCCATGCCGCGACGCCCGGCAGACAGGGCGCCGGTCATGGCTTCGGCGGTGATGGCGATCAGGTAGAGCATCAGCAACATGGTGGCGGTCCTTGCAGGAAGGCGCGCAGTCTACTCACTTCGCCGAGGCACCAAAAGAGGGCAAGTGCGGTGCAATCCCCCTTAGGAGCCGCCGCAGGCTGCGATTTTTTGACTTTTCAAGATCAACAGATCGCAGCCTTCGGCAGCTCTTACACAGGGGACGTAGTCCGCAATCAGAACTTGATGAAGTGCTTGCGATAATGCTGCAGCTCGGCGATGGATTCGCGGATGTCATCCAGGGCCAGATGGGTGCTGCCCTTCTGGAAGCTGTCACGCACCTCGGGCGCCCAGCGCGCGGCCAGTTCCTTGAGCGTCGACACGTCGAGGTTGCGGTAGTGGAAATAGCTTTCCAGGGATTTCATGTGCGTATAGAGGAAGCGACGGTCCTGACAGATGCTGTTCCCACAGATCGGCGACTTGCCCTTGGGCACCCACTTCTCCAGGAAGGCAATGGTCTCGGCTTCGGCTTCAGCCATACTGATGCGGCTGTCGCGAACCCGTTGAGTCAAGCCTGAGCCGCCATGCTGACGGGTATTCCACTCATCCATGCCGGCGAGAATTTCATCGCTGTGGTGGATAGCGATCACCGGACCTTCGGCCAAGGTGTTCAAATCACTGTCGGTGACGATGGTGGCCATCTCGATGATGACGTCGGTATCAGGGTTCAGACCGGTCATTTCCAGGTCGATCCAGATCAAATTCTGCGGGTTTTGCATGTGTCGGCTCCTAGGCAATGCTGCGCAGTTTAGCTTAGAGAGGTGGCTGGGCGTGCTAAACTCGCGGCCGTTTTAACTAATCGCTGCATTCTTGATACGGAACACCCATGGCCAAACGCCAACTCAATCGTCGTCAAAACTGGCGCATCGAAAAGATTCAGGGCGAGCGCGCTGCCCGCGCCGCCAAACGCGAGTCCTCGGCTGTCGAGGCACTCGAAGGTGGCGACCTGGGCCCGGAACAGACCGGCCTGGTGATCGCGCACTTCGGTGTACAGGTCGAAGTCGAGGCGCTCGATGGCGATTTGGCCGGCCAGGTATTCCGCTGCCACTTGCGGGCCAACTTGCCTGCGCTGGTAACCGGTGATCGGGTCGTCTGGCGTGCCGGCAACCAGGGCATCGGCGTAATCGTCGCGCAATTGCCGCGCAACACCGAGCTCTGTCGCCCGGACAGCCGTGGCCAGCTCAAGCCGGTGGCGGCCAACGTCGACATGATCGTGATTGTCTTCGCTCCGCTGCCCGAGCCTCACGCCAACCTGATCGACCGTTACCTGGTCGCCGCCGAGCATGCGGGTATTCGCCCGCTGCTGCTGCTCAACAAGTTCGACCTGATCGACGAGCAGAATGCCCCGGCGCTGAATGCCCTGCTGGCGGTCTACCGCACCCTGGGTTATCCGGTGCTGGAAGTCTCTGCGCACCACGGCAATGGCATGGAGCAGCTTCAGCAACAGCTCGATGGGCGCATCAGCGTGTTCGTCGGCCAGTCCGGCGTCGGTAAGTCCTCGCTGGTCAACAGCCTGCTGCCAGAAGTCGACACCCGTGTCGGCCCGCTGTCCGAGCTCTCCGGCCAGGGTACTCACACCACCACCACCGCGCGCCTGTTCCACTTCCCCGGCGGCGGTGAGCTGATCGACTCCCCGGGCATCCGTGAATTCGGCCTGGGCCACGTCAGCCGTGCCGATGTCGAGGCCGGCTTCATCGAGTTCAACGACCTGATCGGCACCTGCCGCTTCCGCGACTGCAAACACGACCGCGAACCGGGTTGTGCCCTGCTCAAGGCCCTGGAAGATGGTCGCGTGCAGCAGCAACGGATGAACAGCTACCGCTCGATCATCGCCAGTCTGCCGGAAAGCACCTACTAAACAGCTGCCCTGCCCCCTCGATACCTAGGGGGTGGGCTCGCTGCTGCCTGCCTGAAACCTGAAACCTGAAACCTGAAACCTGAAACCATTAGACGTCAGATGTTTCTGCAGGGCTTGCCCACGCCTATTGCGCCGGCCCGCCCGGTTTCGGCGCCGCATCCTCGAACAGATTCAACCGCTCGCGAATCTCATGCGCCGGTATCGGCTGCTGGTCGGCCGGCAAGGTATCTGGATCAACCGGAGTGGCCGGGACTTCCCCCGGCGCGCCCTGCCCCTGGGGCAGCGCCCCCGAAGGATCAGCACCTTGCGCCCCCTCAATGGCTTCCTGGGCCTTTTTGGTCAAGACCACTATGTCGATACGGCGATTGACCGGATTGACCGGGTTGACCCGATCAAACAAGGCCGAAGATGCATAACCGACCACCCGCGCCACCTGCGATTCAGGATAACTGCCCGCTACCAGTGCACGTCGTGCGGCGTTGGCGCGGTTGGCCGAGAGTTCCCAGTTACCAAACTCGCCGCTGCCGGTGTACGGCGTGGCATCGGTGTGGCCACTGATGCTGATCTTGTTCGGTACCGCCTTGATGGTATCGGCCATGGCCAGCAGGATGTCTTCGAAGTAAGGCTTGAGCCGGGCGCTGCCCGAGTCGAACATCGGCCGGTTTTCCGCGTCCATGATCTGGATACGCAAGCCGTTCGGGGTGATCTCGAACAGGATCTGGTCCTTGAATTTCTGCAGCTGCGGGTTCTCGTCGACCTTGTTCTGCAACTCTTGCAGCAACAGTTCCAGGCGCTCTTTCTCGACCTGTTCGGCCATGCCTTCGACCTGTTCGGTATCAATGGTCACCTTGTCCGGCTGCGGCTGGGACTTGACCTCAGGATTGAGCGTGTTCTCCGGCGCCAGGGTCGGCGAGCCGCCCAGATCGATGATGTAGGGCGTGCCACTTTCGGAGAACCCGATAGGGTCCTTGAAGTAGCCGGCGATGGCGATCTTCTGCTCAGGCGTTGCCGTGGACATCAGCCACAACACCAGGAAGAACGCCATCATCGCCGTCGCGAAGTCGGCGAAGGCGATTTTCCAGGCGCCGCCGTGATGCCCGCCGGCTATGCGCTTGACGCGCTTGATGATTATCGGCTGGTTGTTTTCCATGACTCAGCGTCCGCGAACCGCTTGTTCCAGCTCGGAGAAGCTTGGACGGTGCGCCGGGTAAAGGACCTTGCGCCCGAACTCCACCGCCAGCGACGGCGGCATGCCGGAGGCCGAGGCGACCAGCGAAGCCTTGATGGCTTCGTAGACGTTCAACTCTTCCTTGGCATCGTGGGCCAGGGAAGTGGCCAGCGGGCCGAAGAAACCGTAGGCCGCGAGGATACCGAAGAAGGTCCCCACCAGTGCCGCGCCGACGTGCATGCCGATCGCTTTCTGGTCGCCTTCACCCAGGGAAGCCATGGTCACCACGATACCCAGTACCGCAGCCACGATACCGAAACCCGGCATGGCGTCGGCGATGCCGTTGACTGCGTGGGATGGGTGCTCGAGGTCTTCCTTGAGGCTGTAGAGCTCCATGTCGAACAGGCCTTCAAGCTCATGGGGAGCCATGTTGCCGGAGGACATGATGCGCAGGTAATCACAGATGAAAGCGGTCATGCGCTCATCTTTGAGCACAGTCGGGTACTTGGCGAAGATCGGGCTCGCCGCCGCATCTTCGATGTCGCCTTCGATGGCCATCATGCCTTCACGGCGGCTCTTGTTGAGGATTTCGAAGATCAGGCCCAGCACTTCGAGGTAGAAGGCGTGACTGAAACGCGATCCGAACATGCTCAGGGATTTCTTGAGCACGTGCATCGTCATGTAGCCGGGATTGGCCTGCAGGAAGGCGCCGAGCGCCGCACCGCCGATGATCATTACCTCGAAAGGCTGGATCAGGGCGGCAATTTTTCCGTGGGATAGCACGTATCCGCCGAGCACGCTCGCGAATACGACAATGATGCCGATTATTTTAGCCATAGGTAGGAGAGCACTTACTGAGTCGGGTTCAAGGTCATATTCGGAAGTTAAACAATCTCTTCTTCTACTTATCGGCAAAACTGCGCCAGACTATAGCCCGTTCAGGCGAAAAGCCACTTTGGCTCATTCAGCGCGCAGGTAATGCAGACGATGATCACGTCCATCCATGGCTAATGAAACGAACGTTCCAACCCCAAAACCAACGACGCTCGAAGGCTGGATCAAGCTTCTCGACAGCGTCCGGCTGCCCGTACCGCAGGCCAGCCATGACCGGGTATGCCAGGCGATTCGCAACAGCCGCAGCTCACTGCGTGACATCGCCGAACTGATCCAGGGCAGCCCGGCCCTGGCGCTGAGCGTGATTCGTGAAGCCAATCGGCAGGTGCGCAGCGGCCTTGGCGAACCGGCGGAAAACCTGGAAGTGGCGATCAATCGTCTCGGCCTCAAACGCACTGAAGAACTGCTCGCCCGCCTGCCGACGCTGCCCCAGATGCAAATCCCCGCGACCTTGCGCCAGTTGCAGCTGATCAGCCAGCACGCGACCCAGCAGGCCAACGGCTTTTTCGCCAGCCGCCTGGCCCGGCTCTGGCAGGACATCCATTGGGGTAGCCTGCTGTTTCTGTCACCACTATGGCCGATGGCGCTGATCTACCCGCAGTTGCTCGAAGAGTGGGAACGGCGCGTGATTCACAGAGGTGAATCCGCACGCAAGGTCGAACAACAGTTGTTCGGCTTGCGTTTGCTGGACATTTGCCAGGCCCTGGTCGATCTGTGGCGCCTGCCGATCTGGGTGCAGCAGGGTTACCGCCTGTTGCTCAAGGAACAGCGCGAACTGGTCAAGGTGCTGCGCATTGCCCGCGACAGCGACCACCCGTTGCGCCAGCAGAATCGCCTGGATGACGACCCGACCCTGCGTCGCTGGCTCAATCAACCTGCCAACACCGTACTACTGGCCAATGGCCTGGCGCTGTCGGCACAACAAGCCTGGGACAGCCCCCACAGCAGACGCTGGCAGCACCTGACCAGCCTGTACCTGCAAGTTTCGATGGACGAGGTACAGCAGCAATTGCACCAGCAGGCTGCCAACAGCGCCCGCTACCATGCCATGCCGGACCTCTGGCACCCGGCGGTCTCACTGATCTGGCCCTGGGACACCCCGCGCCAGCAGGCAGGCTCGCAGCCGACCCCGCCACCGACTGCGCAAGACCTGGCCAAGTGGCGCAAGGTGTGTGCCGAGTTGCTGGTGGAACCGAGCCGCTTTGCCAATGCGATGCACCTGACCACGTCCGCCAGGGATGCCCTGGTTGCCTGCGGCATGCGCCGGGTGCTGATCCTGATGGCTGATCGCACTCACGCCAATTTACGCGTGCATCAGAGCGCCGGACTGCCCAAGGACGCCGCCAGCCTGAATTTGCTGGTCAGCCAGAGCACCGTGCTGCAACGCCTGCTCGCCCAGCAGGCCCAGGTGCGCCTAACCCCGGAAAATAACGCACAATTTTCCGCATTGCTCCCGGCCAGCCTGCGCACGCTGTTTGGCGGCGAGCATTTGCTGCTGCGTTCACTGGTCAATAATGGCCGGGTGATCATGCTGGTGGTGGCGGACCAGGGTGGTGGACCGTTCTCGGATATCACCGTACAAGCCTTCGGCAAAACCGCGCAGTGCATCGAGAAGGCGCTGCACAGCTTTAGCCACCGTGGCCAATGAGGCTGCGTTACAATCCCCCTTTTTGTGCTCTGGAGACCTCACATGTCTGACTTCTCTGGCTTGGCGCTGGTCATCGAACCCGGCGACCTGCTCGCCCGTCTCGACGCGTGCAATCTGATCCTGGTGGACCTCACCAGCAGTGCCCGCTACGCCCAAGGGCATATTCCTGGCGCGCGCTTTGTCGACCCCAAGCGCACGCAACTCGGCCAGCTACCCGCTCCGGGCCTGATCCCGCCACACGCTGCACTTGAAGCGCTGTTCGGCGAACTGGGCCACCACAAGGATGCGGTGTACGTGGTGTATGACGACGAAGGCGGCGGCTGGGCCGGACGCTTCATCTGGCTGCTCGACGTCATCGGCCACAAGCACTACCACTATCTGGATGGCGGCCTGCTTTCCTGGCTGGCGGATGGCCTGCCGGTCTCGACCGAGGTCCCGGCTTCGGCGGGAGGCCCGGTAAGCCTGACCTTGCACGACGAACCCACGGCCACCCGAGAGTACCTGCAAAGCCGGATTGGCGCCGCCGACCTGGCCATTTGGGACGCGCGCGCCCCGCAGGAGTATTCCGGCGAGAAGGTCCTGGCTGCCAAGGCCGGACACATTCCCGGAGCGATCAATTTTGAATGGACCGCCGGCATGGATCAGGCGCGCAACCTGCGCATCCGTACAGACATGCCGCAAATCCTGGAACAACTGGGGATAACCCCGGACAAAGAAGTTATTACTCACTGCCAGACACACCATCGCTCTGGCTTCACTTATCTGGTGGCCAAGGCGCTCGGTTATCCGCGGGTCAAGGGTTACGCCGGCTCCTGGGGCGAATGGGGCAACCATCCCGACACCCCCGTAGAGATCTAAGGTTTTTAAGGACAGTTAATGAACAAGCGTCTGTTTATCCTCAGCCAATACCTGCTGCCTCATCACTTGCTCTCGCGACTGGCCGGCTGCATTGCCGAATGCCGTGTGCGCTGGTTCAAGAATGCCTTCACCGCCTGGTTCGCCAAGCGCTACCAGGTGGACATGTCCCAGGCGCTGGTCGAAGACCTGACTGCCTATGAACATTTCAATGCGTTCTTCACCCGCGCCTTGAAAGAGGGCGCGCGCCCTCTGGACGAAACGCCGGGGGCGATCCTGAGCCCGGCCGATGGCGCAGTCAGCCAGCTTGGCCCGATCGAGCATGGTCGCGTTTTCCAGGCCAAGGGCCACAGTTTCAGCGTGCTGGAATTGCTCGGTGGCGATGCGGCCAACGCTGCACCGTTCATGGGCGGCGACTTCGCCACCATCTACCTGTCGCCGAAAGACTATCACCGCGTGCATATGCCCCTGGCCGGCACCTTGCGTGAGATGGTCTATATCCCGGGCCGCATTTTCTCCGTCAACCAGACGACTGCTGAAAACGTGCCGGAGCTGTTCGCTCGCAACGAGCGCGTCGCATGCATTTTCGACACCGAGCGCGGGCCGATGGCCGTTGTGCTGGTCGGGGCAATGATTGTTGCCTCGATCGAAACCGTCTGGGCAGGCCTGGTCACTCCGCCCAAGCGTGAACTGAAAACCTTCCGCTACGACGAAGCCGCCCGTGCGCCGATCCACCTGGAAAAAGGGGCGGAATTGGGGCGCTTCAAGCTGGGTTCGACCGCCGTGGTGCTGTTCGGCCCGGACCAGGTGAAATGGGCTGAAGGCCTCGGTGCGCTGTCGCCAGTGCAGATGGGTCAAGCGCTGGGCTTGCCGAAGGCCTGATAACCGGCCTGTCCCGGTAGGAACTGCCGCAGGCTGCGATCTTTTGATGTTAGAAACAAAGTCAAAAGATCGCAGCCTTCGGCAGCTCCTACCAGGGGCGGCGTTGTTTTTGTTACCCGGGATCAAAAGATCACCGCCTGCGGCAGCGCCTATACGGCCTGATTCCTGCTATCGTTTTGGCCATGAATGAGACCACCCCACTCCAGCTGTTACGTGCACCGCTTCCTCAACAGACTCGCCTGTCGTTCTGTGAGCCAACCCCGCGCGATCTCAAGCGCTGGATCGCCAACCTGCCCAAGGCTAACATTGGCGAAACTGCCCGCTTGCTCTATCAGGGCCTGGGCGAACTCAACCAGTTGCTCACTCCCAGTGACAATCGCCTGCAATTGCTCGAGTTGTTGCGACCAGAGGTGTACTACGTCTGCAAACACCTGGAGCGGCACTTCCTGCATCAGGCGATTGTGCTGGACGAGCGCTCGCGCAAGATCGCCAACCTATGCCAGGCATTGCAAAGTCACCTGGCGATTGGCTACAAGCAGATCGTCCTGCGCGTGTCACCGCGCTTCAGCAAGGATCGCGCCCCGCTCTTGACTCAAGCGCTGCAACGGGCGATCCATTGCCTCAACGGGCCGTTGATGCGCGCGACGCAGCTGTATTGCCCGGCGCCGGAAGGCGTCTGGGTGGAGCTGCATCAACTCTACCGAATCGCCTGCTCGCACCAGCTCCAGCGCCAGAATGTGCGCGACGAATTGGCCAGCCAGACGCAAAACCTCAGCATTGAGCAGACCTATATCACGGCGCTGCTGATGGGTGCTGCACGCTGCAATCAACTGCGGCAGAACCAGATTGCCCGTCTCGCCGAAGTGCTGGAGTCATGGAGCTCGCTGATACGCCTGAATCCGGGCCAATCGGTCGAAGGGCTGTTCGCCGTCGCACCAATGCTCGATACCGCTCCGCGCTACCGCTCCAAATTCAGGAGCGAACAGCAGGACGATTTGCTGGCCATTGACACCACCCCGCTGGTGGCGGCCATCGACGCTCATCTACACAAGACCGACTCGGCCCAACCTCTGCTGGTGCCGACGGGTTTGAGCCTGGATACCTTGCAACACCTGAGTGCCGCCTGGGGGCAGACCGCCGAGCGCAGTTTTCAACGCACGGCAAGCCAGGGCCAACTGACCCTGTGCGTCGGCATGAGCGCCCTGCATTTCTATCTGGGTGGCCAGCGCTCGTTCAGTGAGCTGCTGAAAAACCACGGCGGCCGACAGGCGAAATTTTCTGCGCTGTCGTCGGCGACCAAGGGCCAGGACCAATGGAGCCACGCCTTCGACGTGGCGCCGGAGGGCAACACCCACGACCTGCTGCCCTACGAAGAAATCGAATACCCCCAGCTGCAAAACGATGATGGCAATGACACGGCCGACAGCAATCGGCATTTTCCGACTTATGTGTTGCCAGTGGTCAACCACAGCCCGGGAGGCTATTGCCTGGCGTGGCCCGGCGAAGTACCGGCCGAGCTTCAGGCGGGTGAGATGGTCGGCATCGAGGATGTCGCGGGCCAGGGCTGGAGTATCGCGGTGGTGCGCTGGATTCGCCAGGTTCGTGGCGGCGGCACACAAATGGGCATCGAACAGGTTGCACCCTACGCAGAGCCCTGTGGCCTGCAGCTGGTGCGCACCCATGATGATCACAGCCACTACCTGCGCGGCCTGTTATTGCCCGCGATCAGCGCGGTAGACCTGCCCGCCACACTATTGGCCCCGCGCCTGCCCTTTCAGGAAGGGCAAAAGGTGATGATCAACACCAACGGCGAGGAACATCGGGCAGGGCTGGATCGACGGGTGGCGAGTACCAACAGTTTTAATCAGTTCGCTTACCGGTCGTTGGAGGGTGCCAAAAACGACAACGCCGCGGGTGGCGGCGTCGAGGAAGACTTTGATTCTTTGTGGAAGTCGCTTTGAGGTCAGGCATGAAAAATGTAGTGCGGCCATCGCGGGCAAGCCTTGCACCCACAGGTCAGTGATTTTGTAAGATTTTGGTGTGGTCATCGCGGGCAACCTTTGCTCCCAGGTCGGTGATTCTGTGGGAGCAAGGCTTGCCCGCGATGAGGCCTGATCAGGCGGCTAAAGTCTCAGAGCTGCCCATCACGATCCCGAAAGCCCAGCAGATACAGCACACCATCCAGCCCAAGGGTCGAAATCGCCTGCTTCGCCGACTGCTTGACCAGAGGTTTGGCACGGAACGCCACGCCCAACCCGGCGATCGCCAGCATCGGCAAATCGTTGGCGCCGTCGCCCACGGCAATCGTCTGCTCCAGACGCAGGCCTTCCTTGTGCGCCAGCTCCCGCAACAGGTCCGCCTTGCGCTGCGCATCGACAATTGGCTCGACCGCCACGCCAGTCACCTTGCCGTCGACCACTTCCAGTTCATTGGCAAATACGTAGTCGATGCCCAGTTTTGCTTGCAATTGCTTGGCGAAGTAAGTGAAGCCGCCTGACAGGATCGCTGTCTTGTAGCCCAGGCGCTTGAGTTCGGCGAACAGGGTTTCGGCGCCTTCGGTCAGGCGCAGCGAGGCGCCGATCGAATCCAGCACGCTGACGTCCAGCCCCTGCAGCAAGGCAAGGCGCTCCTTGAAACTCGCGCGGAAATCCAGCTCGCCGGCCATCGCCCGCTCGGTGATCGCAGAAACCTGCTCGCCCACACCCGCGGCCTTGGCCAGTTCATCAATGACTTCGGCTTCAATCAGCGTGGAGTCCATGTCGAACACCGCCAGGCGGCGGTTGCGGCGGAACAGCGAATCTTCCTGGAAAGCGATATCGACGTTGAGGTCCTGCGCCACGCTGAGGAACTCGGCCCGCAGCGCCTGCGGGTCGGCCGCTTCGCCACGCACAGAAAACTCGATACAGCCCTTGCCCTTGTCGGCCGGCGTATCCAGCGGCATGCGTCCCGACAAGCGATCGATATGATCGATATTCAGCCCATACTTGGCCGTGATCGAGCTGACGGCCTGCAATTGCTCGGCAGTCACCTTGCGGGTCAACAGGGTAACGATGTGGCGTTTTTTCCCCTGGTTGCCGACCCACTGCTGGTAATCCTCTTCGGAAACCGGCGTGAAACGGACCTGTTGATCGAGCTTGTAGGCCGTGAACAGAATGTCCTTGAGGACGGACTTGCCTTGCTCGGTGTCGGGAATCTCAACCAGGATGCCGAACGACAGGGTGTCGTGGATCACCGCCTGGCCGATGTCGAGAATGTTCACACCACCCTGGGCCAGAACGCCGGTAATGGCCGCAGTCAGACCCGGACGGTCGACTCCCGTGATGTTTATCAGGACGATTTCGCGCAAGGCGCACCCCCGCAAGTGGAAAAAAACCGCATTCTACCCACATTCAGTGACCATCGGGCACCGTGAGCGCTTTGCCGGTCTGGGGCCTGTCGCTATACTGCGCGTCAACTTCACGGACAAAAGAGCCGAGCTCAAGTGAACCGGCCCACGCCAGTAAAAACCGATAACTTCTTTCTGCTGATCTTCCGGGCACTGCGCCATCGCCGTGTACCGATTGCATTACGCATTGCCAGCCATAACGTGATCCTGGTCGCCCTGGCCCTGGTCATCTACGCCTGCGTGATGGGATTGCAGTTCAAGCAGGCCATGCACGAGCAAGCGGATGCGCTGGGTGAAAGCCTGACCACGCAAACCGCCACCTCCGCCACTGAGTTGCTGGTGTCCAATGACATCCTCAGCCTGAATGTGCTGCTCAACAACCTGACCAAGAACAAGCTGGTGGCTCACGCTGCCATCTATAGCGTGGATAACCGCATCCTCGCCGAAGCCGGGCAGCGCCCCAAGCACAGCCTGCTGGGCGAAGCCGAGGGCATGTACCAGAGCAAGATCACTTTCCAGGACGTGACGGCCGGGCAACTGCGCATCAGCCTGGACATGGATCAGTTCCAGCAGCCGATGACCATCAGCCTGCAGAGCATGGGGATTCTCAGTGCCATTCTGCTAGCCTTATCCCTCGCGCTGAGCCTGCGCCTGGGTCGGCACATCTCCACGCCGCTGCTGCAACTGCGCGTGTGGCTGCGCAACATCGACGAATACACCCCGGCCACCGAGCGTCAGGACGAGATCGGCGACCTGGCGCGTCAGCTGCACGCCAACTTCGCCCCGGAGCCCGTTGAACCCGAGCCGGACCCGGAGCCTGAGTACGAAGAGACAGAAGACGAGCCTTCTTTCGAGGTGCGCAACCTGCGTGACCCGAGTTTCGACGAAACCAGGCCGGTGGCCGGCTTGAAGCCCGCGCCTCGGCAGATTGTCAGCACTGTCGAAGATGACGACGACGAAGACCCGTTCGCCGACCTGCGTGACGAGGCAGTGGCCAGCGCGCCCAAGCCCGTGGTTAAAGCGCCCGTTTCCAACGTGCCTCAACACAGCGCGGTGCTGGCCGTGCAACTCGGTGCCCAGGATCAACTGCGCCGCCTGCCCCGTACTCGCCTCGAGGAGTTGCTCAAGCGTTATCGCGACTGCCTCGACCAGGCCGCCTCGCTCTACCAGAGCGAGCTGCACACCCTGAACGACGGCAGCACCCTGATGCTGTTCCACACTGAAGACAGCGGCGAAGACTACCTGACCAATGCGATCTGCTGTGGCGAGTTGCTGCGCGCACTGGGTCATCAGTTGCAGATCGAAGTGGCCGACTCGGGCATTACCCTGCAACTGCAGCTGGGCCTGACCTTGGGTGACGAGCTGTTCGGTCTGAGCCAGATTGACCTGCTGCTGACCGAATCGGCTCAGGACGCCCTGGCCTTGTCTCAACACAGCCGCAACCTGCTGCTGGTGGAACGCAAGGTCGGCGACGACGTGCTGATCCGCCAGCGCGCGCGGATCCGCCCGATCGCCAGCCCTGAAGGCGCATGCTGCGTGGAGCGTTTGATGGAGCCGTATCCATCAATGCTGGAGCGGCAACTGGCGCGGATGCATGAGCGCCGGGCTTAAGCCCTGATGTGAAAAAGCCCGCAGACAAGCGATTGTCTGCGGGCTTTTTTGTTGCCCCTGCTGGCGCCATCGCGGGCAAGCCCGCTCCCACAGGGGTTCTGGGTCCACACATTTTCTGTGGACACTGCGGGTCACCGCAGGAGCAGGCTTGCCCGCGAACTGCCCCCAACAGGGTTCTGGGTCTACACATTTCCTGAGGACACCACAGGTCACTGTGGGAGCGGGCTTGCCCGCGAAGAGGCCCCCACAGGCAACATCGATCTCCCAAGACAGACAAAACAAAGCCCGCACAAGGCGGGCTTTGTTCTGGCTTCATTCAGGCCTTAGAACCTGAACACTTCCATATCGGTGCGAATTGGCGAAGCCATCGGGATCTTCGGCTGTTTGTCCTTTTCCGCTGCGGGCGCGGCAGGCTTGGCGGCCGGTTTCTTCGGCCCTTCGGCAACTGGGGGCTGGTTGGCCAGGGGCTTGAGCGCCACCGACAGCTGCTCGGCCAGCCGTTGCAGCAATACGCCCTGGGCCTGGACCTGCGCCGCCGTGCCGCCTGCGTGCTGCTCCTGCAGATGAATGATGCGGTTGTCCCGCACCTGGCCGCGACGGTCGATCAAGCGCCATTGCGCATCGAGGATAGCTGGCTGCGACTCACCCGAATCCAGGCGTGTAATGGTCAACAACACCTGCACATCCGGCGTGAAGCCAAGCGTCGCCGGCGCCAACACCACGCGCTGGCTGTCCAGGTGACCAGACACCTGGCGTAGCAGCAATTGATCGATGTCCGAAGACAGGCTGCCAGCCCAACGACCGTCGGTCGAGGCCTGGAGGCTGCCGTCCGGTTGCCGCTGCAAGAGGGTCTCACGTTGCAGGTAGTCGGCAATTGTCACGGGGCCCAGCAAAACGGCCATGCCGGCACTTTGTGCCGGCTGCACCGGATTACCGCTGTCCAGCTGATACAGCGACACCGGTTGGTGAACGCTGCAACCCGCCAGGCCAAGAACGCCAGCGAGCATCAAGATAAAAGGAAGGCGCAGAGCAGTCATCGTCCCATCCAGGTGGTTGCCACACGGCTAACCACAGTGAAAATACTCAATAAATATGAAGATCGCTCGGCCACGCCGGCGCTTGAAAGGCCGTATCATCCGTGAATATGCGTCCCGACTCCAGCGCGAAAGCGTCGATCTACGCGTTAAATCGTAGATCGAGCGCTCTAGCACGCCTAATTGAGGTTTTCGACGAACAGCGCATCCACTCTCTGAAAGCCTCGTGGCAGTTTGTTACCACGGCGTCCACGCTCACCTTTGTAGTGTTCGAGGTCGTCTGCCTTGAGCGAAAGCGTGCGTTTGCCGGCCTGCAGCACCAGTGTGGCGCCATCGGGCAGTACGGCGATGTCCGTGACATATTCTTCGCGACTGGCTACTCGCTCACCGGGAATGCCGATGATCTTGTTGCCTTTGCCCTTACCTAATTGTGGCAGATCACTGATCTTGAAGATCAGCAGGCGACCTTCGGTGGTCACCGACGCCAGCCAGTTATGCTCACGATCAGCTACCGGCCGCGGCAGGATCACCTTGGCGTTGTTCGGCAGGCTCAACAGCGCCTTGCCCGCCTTGTTCTTGGCCTGCAGGTCCTCGCCCTTGACCACGAATCCATAACCGGCGTCGGATGCGATCACGTACAGCGCATCGTCCTCGGGCATCATCACGCATTCAAAGGTGGCGCCTGGCGGCGGCGTCAGGCGACCGGTCAGGGGTTCGCCCTGGCCACGGGCCGATGGCAGGGTATGCGCCGCGACCGAGTAGCTGCGACCGGTAGAGTCGATAAATACCGCGAACTGGTTGGAGCGCCCGGCAGCCAGGGCCTTGTACCCATCACCAGCCTTGTAGGACAGACCGGTGGCGTCGATTTCGTGGCCCTTGGCGGAACGTACCCAGCCTTTTTCCGACAGCACTACCGTGACTTTCTCGTTCGGCAGCAGGTCGTGCTCGGTCAGGGCCTTGGCCTCGGCGCGCTCAACGATTGGCGAGCGACGGTCGTCGCCATAGGTTTCGGCGTCCTTGATCAGCTCGGTGCGCACCAGTTTCTTCAACTTGGCTTCGCTGCTCAGCAAGGCTTGCAGCTTCGCTTGCTCCTTGAGCAACTCGTCCTGCTCGCTGCGCAGCTTCATCTCTTCCAGCCGCGCCAGTTGACGCAGGCGGGTGTCGAGGATGTAGTCGGCCTGGATCTCACTCAGGGCAAAGCGCTCGATCAGCGCAGCCTTGGGGTGCTCCTCGGTGCGGATGATGTGGATCACTTCATCCAGGTTGAGGTAGGCAATCAACAAGCCGTCCAACAGATGCAGGCGACGCTCGACCTTGTCGAGGCGGAATTGCAGGCGGCGACGCACGGTCTGCACGCGGAATTCCAGCCATTCCACCAGCAGCGCGCGCAGGTTCTTCAGCTGCGGCTTGCCGTCCAGGCCGATTATGTTGATGTTGACCCGGTAGCTCGACTCCAGCTCGGTGCTCGCGAACAGGTGCTGCATCAAGCCATCGTGGTCGAAATTCTTGCGCGCGCCCGGGATGATCACGATCCGGCACGGGTTCTCGTGGTCCGATTCATCGCGCAGGTCAGCGATCTGCGGGGCCTTGGAAGGCTTGGCCTGCATCATCGCGGCGATCTGTTCCAGCACTTTGGCACCGGACACCTGGTGCGGTAATGCGGTAACGATGATGTCGCCGTCTTCGATGTGGTACACGGCGCGCATGCGCACCGAGCCGCGACCGGTCTCGTAGATTTTCAGCAGGTCGGCGCGGGGGGTGATGATCTCCGCCTCGGTCGGGTAGTCCGGACCCTGGATGTGCTCACAGAGTTGTTCGACCGTGGCCTTGGGTTCATCCAGCAAACGTACGCAGGCCGTGGCCACTTCACGCAGGTTGTGCGGCGGCACGTCGGTGGCCATGCCCACGGCGATGCCGGTGGTACCGTTGAGGAGGATATTCGGCAAACGTGCAGGTAATACCAGCGGTTCGTCGAGCGTTCCGTCGAAGTTTGGCCCCCAATCTGCCGTGCCCTGCCCCAACTCGCTGAGCAGTACTTCGGAATAACGCGACAGCCGCGCCTCGGTGTAACGCATGGCGGCGAACGACTTGGGATCGTCGGGCGCACCCCAGTTGCCCTGGCCGTCGACCAGCGTGTAGCGGTAGCTGAACGGCTGGGCCATCAGGACCATGGCTTCGTAGCAGGCCGAGTCACCGTGCGGGTGGAATTTACCGAGCACGTCACCGACGGTGCGCGCCGATTTCTTGTGCTTGGAATCGGCGTCCAGCCCCAACTCGCTCATCGCATAGATAATGCGCCGCTGCACCGGCTTCAGGCCGTCGCCGATATGTGGCAAGGCGCGGTCCATGATCACGTACATGGAGTAGTTGAGGTAGGCACTTTCGGTGAAGTCAGCCAGCGATCGGCGTTCTACGCCGTCTAAGCTGTCTGCAAGGATGTCGCTCATGCGGGCCTCATCGGTTCGTTGTCTGGCGCAGCAGCATGGTGCCACCGCGCTGAGTAAATTCAAGTTTGTTAAGGGCGCTCATACCAAGCAGCACCTGATTACCTTCGAGCCCGGGGGCGACCAGCGCGCGAACATCACGCAGCACGATGTCGCCGACCTGCAGCCGGTCGATTCGGGTTCGATAACCCTTGCTCAAACCGTTGGCGGTGCTCAGGGTCACCCCGAAGCCCTCTTCCAGTTTCAGCTGCTTGGCCATCTCTGCAGGGACCGACACATCTGTCGCCCCGGTGTCGAGCATGAAATCCACCGGCTGGCCGTTGATCTGGCCGCTGGCGACGAAGTGGCCCTGGCGATTGCTGGCCAGTTTTACCTCGATGAACCCCTCACCCTGTTCGGAGTCGACCACAACATTAGGGTTGTGCTGGCGCGCTTCCCATTCGCCGAAAAACCGCGTCGCCAGAAACAACGCGGCGCACCAGGCCAGCACCATCAGCACCCGGCCGGCACGCTTGCCCGGCGTCTGTTGACTCATAATTTGCCACTCCAGCCGCCTTCAGGCGCAGCAAAGCGCCAGATGAACGGGCGAACCTCACCATCGACGCGAGCCCCTGTGTTGTTGTCGACGCCTATCCAGGCGCCCGTGGCGTCCACTACCAGTGCTTCTTCCAGCCCGTAGTCCTGTGGATAACGCCGGCCATCCTGCAGCAACTCGGCGGCATAAGACCAGCAACGCTCGACCTTGGCCGTTGTTGCATCGCGCCGGCATATTTCGTAGGCATTGCGTTCGAGGGTGAACAGCTTGCCGTTGAACAATGACAGGTCGGCGAAGTCCAGCGACACCGGCCTTGCGTGGTGAAACTGCGGCGGCTGCGCTCGCTTGCCACCCTCGCTCAGCAGCACACAGTTGCCGTCACAGTCCCATTGCGTCGCCCCTCGCTTGATCAGCAGCAGGCCGCGGCGATCACGCTCGGCGGCCAGCCATAGCTGGTCGCCTTGCGGGTTGACCGCCAGGCCTTCGAACAGCGCATTGAAGCGCAGCAACATGCCCCCGGCCCGCGCCTCGCGGACCAGCCTGGGCGCAATGTTCAACCAGGACGCAGGCCCGGTCAGCGGCACCTGCAACACGGCCGCATGGGATTCACTGACGATGTAACGATTACCGGCGTTGTCGCAGGTGATGCCTTCGAAGTCCAGGTCGCCGCCGCGCACGAACGATGCCGCCCAACTGCGCGAGCTCAAGCTCCAGGGCAAACCGCTGGCCGGTGCCACGGGCACATCGATGTGCACGGCTTCGGCCTGCCAGGGATCCTGCCGGGTATCGAGACGGTAGATCTGGTCATCGTCGCGATCGGACACCGTCCACAGCTCGTCGCCGCACTGTGCCAGCCCTGACAGGTTGCCGCCGGGCATGCCGGCCACGGCATGCCCGGACACCAGGCGCAACTCCGGGACCGGGTCGGCCAACGCCGCCGTGCTCAGAAGTAACGCACATGCCAGGGCCAAGCCAACCCGCATCAGCCAAGAACCTCGGCCAGGTTGCCTTTGGACTCCAGCCAGGACTTGCGATCGCCAGCGCGTTTTTTCGCCAGCAGCATGTCCATCATTTCAGCGGTGGCTTCGTAATCTTCCAGCGTCAGCTGCACCAGGCGCCGGGTGTTCGGGTCCATGGTGGTTTCGCGCAGTTGCGGCGGGTTCATTTCACCCAGGCCTTTGAATCGGGTGACCTGTGGCTTGCCGCGCTTCTTCTCGGCCACCAGGCGATCGAGAATGCCATCACGCTCGGCCTCGTCCAGGGCGTAGAAGATCTCCTTGCCGAGGTCGATACGGTACAGCGGCGGCATCGCGACATAGACGTGACCGGCATCCACCAACGGGCGGAAATGCTGCACGAACAACGCGCACAGCAGGGTCGCGATGTGCAGCCCGTCGGAGTCGGCGTCGGCGAGGATGCAGATCTTGCCGTAACGCAGCTGGCTCATGTCCGCAGCACCGGGATCGACGCCAATCGCCACGGCGATGTTGTGCACTTCCTGGCTCGCCAGGACTTCACTGCCGTCGACTTCCCAGGTGTTGAGGATCTTCCCGCGCAGCGGCAGGATGGCCTGAAACTCCTTGTCCCGCGCCTGCTTGGCCGAACCGCCCGCGGAATCACCTTCCACGAGGAACAGCTCGGAACGCATCGGGTCCTGCCCGGCGCAGTCGGCGAGTTTGCCCGGCAATGCCGGGCCTTGGGTGATGCGCTTGCGCTCGACCTTCTTGCTGGCCTTCAGGCGACGCCCGGCGTTGTTGATCGCCAGCTCAGCCAGGAGCATGCCGGTTTCCGGATTGGCGTTGAGCCACAGGCTGAACGCATCCTTGACCACCCCGGAGACAAACGCCGCCGCCTCACGGGACGACAGGCGCTCCTTGGTCTGGCCGGAGAATTGCGGCTCCTGCATCTTCATCGACAGCACGAAGGCAATGCGTTCCCAGACGTCTTCCGGCGCCAGCTTCACACCGCGCGGCAGCAGGCTGCGGAATTCGCAGAATTCGCGCATGGCGTCGAGCAAGCCCTGACGCAAACCGTTGACGTGGGTGCCGCCCTGCGCCGTCGGGATCAGGTTGACGTAGCTTTCCTGCACGCTGTCGCCGCCTTCCGGCAACCACAGCAGCGCCCAATCGACCGCTTCCTTGTTACCGGCCAGGCTTCCGCAGAACGGCTCGTCCGGCAGGCGTTCGAACTCGGTGACCGCATCGACCAGGTAGGAACGCAGGCCGTCTTCGTAATGCCATTCGACTTTCTCGCCGGAGGCCTTGTCTTCAAAACTGACCAGCAAGCCGGGGCACAGCACGGCCTTGGCTTTGAGTACGTGCTTGAGGCGGCTGACGGAAAATTTCGGCGAATCAAAGTATTTCGGATCCGGGGCGAAGAAAACACTGGTGCCTGTGTTGCGCTTGCCGACGGTACCCACGACTTCCAGCTCGGTTTTCTTGTAGCCATCGGCGAAAGTCATCTGGTATTCGTTGCCGTCACGCTTGACGCGCACCCGGACTTCGGTCGACAGGGCGTTGACCACGGAGATACCCACGCCGTGCAGACCGCCGGAAAACTGGTAGTTCTTGTTGGAGAACTTGCCACCCGCATGGAGCTTGGTGAGGATCAGCTCGACGCCTGAAACGCCCTCTTCCGGATGGATGTCCACCGGCATGCCACGGCCGTCATCGCTGACTTCCAGGGAGTGATCGGCGTGCAGGATGACCTGCACCGAGGTCGCGTGACCGGCCAGGGCTTCGTCGACGCTATTGTCGATGACTTCCTGGGCGAGGTGGTTCGGCCGACTGGTGTCAGTGTACATGCCAGGGCGTTTGCGCACCGGGTCGAGGCCCGAGAGGACTTCGATGGCGTCTGCGTTATAAGAGCTAGCGCCGGGAGTGGCCATGGGGTCTCGTCGTCCTTTGAAAAAAGTGTTCTGTAGAAAAGGGACCGGTCACAGTGCTTTGAAATCAATCGCTTGATACAAATCTGCGCCAATGCCGGCAAAACTCAACATGGCCGGCAGGTGCGCGGCAAAGCCCTGAAAGCTGTGATCGCCGCCGGCCTGGATGCGCAAGGCACAGGCCCGGTAGTAGTGCTGGGCGTGGCGATAGTCCAGGGTTTCATCACCGGTCTGCAACCACACCTGATAACGCTGGGGGTCCTGCGGTGCCGGCACTTCCAGCTCGGCCAGGGCCGTTACATGGTCGTGGGTCAGTTCCCAGGCCTCATCGGTGTACAGGTTTTTCTGCGTCCCCAGGTGCCCGTCGAACATCCGGTGCGGGCTTACGGCCGGGTTGACCAGCAGGGCCTTCAGGCCATGGCGCTCGGCCAGGTGAGTCGCATAGTAGCCGCCGAGTGAGCTGCCGACCAGCAGTGGCCGCCCCAGCTCGGCAATCGCCTGTTCAAGCTGACCGATGGCTTCGCGCGGATGATGATGCAGGGCGGGTACCCGCAGCTGATCGCTCAAACCCAGGCGGCCCATCACCGTCATCAGCTGCGTGGCCTTTTTCGAGGAGGGCGCGCTGTTGAAACCGTGGATATAGAGGATCGAGCCGGACATTTGAGCTCCCTGTTCGTCGGGTAAAGAAGGCGGAGTTTACAGGGTGTCAGGGGAAGCGGGGATATCCGTGGATATTTGGAGCGTCTGTGCGAACGCCTTCGCGGGCAAGCCCGCTCCCACAGGATATGCGCTGCGGGCTTGCCCGCGAAGGCCATCACGCGGTCCTCAGGAATGACTAATAACCGTCAGCGTCGTAATCGACCTTGAATTCGAACCCCGTAACCCGCTCAACGCCCGTCTCAATCCGCCCATCCGGCAGCAACCGCAACCATCGATACCCCGGCGCTTGATCCCCCACCTTGAAATCATCGCTCCCCGGTTCAAACTGGATGCAGGTCGAAGGCGAAGCGATCAACCGAACACCGTTGCGCTCACGGTCAATTTCCTGATGCACATGCCCCCAGAGCACCGCCCGCACTTGGGGAAAGCGATCCAGCACGGCAAACAGCGCCTCTGGATTGCGCAAGCCGATCGGCTCCATCCAGGCACACCCGATAGATACCGGATGATGATGGAAACACACCAGGTGATGGCGCTCCGGCGCTTCGCTCAGCGAACACGCAAGCAATTGCAGCTGTTCATCCTGCAAATAACCGGGCACCGAGCCCGGCACCGCCGAATCCAGCAGCGTCACTCGCCAGTTGCCGATATCCACCACCGGCTCCAGCAAAGCGCTTTGCACCGCCGCCTCGGCCATGATCTGCGGCTCATCGTGGTTACCGGGAATCCAGCGCGCCGGGGCATCGAGCTGGCGGGTCAGGTCGCGAAACAGCTGGTAAGACTCCAGTGTTCCGTCCTGGGACAGATCTCCACTGGCAATCACCAGGTCAATCAGGGGCTGCTGCAGGCGCACCAGCTCGAGGACTTTCACGAGGCTGTCCCGGGTATTCATGCCCAGCAACGTGCCATCCGCGGCAGCGAACAAGTGGCTGTCAGACAGCTGCACCAGCAACGCCGAATCGGCGGTGGTCAATGTGGATACGCTCGGCAAGGCGTTCTCCCAGGGCGAAAGCACGGGTATTGATGAGTGCCGCAATTATGCTGGGGGACAAGCGAAAGAGGAAAGTGGTGAACGCAACGCAGTTCACAACTAACGAACGACTTCGTATTCATGCCCCAACGCCAGGCAATGGCTCAACCACTCTCCCAGGAACATGTTCAGCTGGGCTTTTTCATCCGGTTGATGCATCGAGGCATTCGGATAAGGATAGATGCCGCGAAAGCGTCGTGCATGTTCGGCACTGACGACTTCAGCCATGCAGGCGTCGTGATACACCTGGACTTCCAATTGCGGCACCGGCAGCCAAGGCAGGCTGTGCTCCTGGCGCACTTGCAGGGTAGTGGTGTACGGGCAGACCTGCAGCACCTCGAGCGCCAGTACGCCGAGCATCTGGTCGCCATGAGTCACGGCAATGCGTCGCGCCGCCGGCTCGCTGCGCATGTCCGGCAACAGTCGCATAAGGCGCGCATAGTTGGCCTCACAGGAAGCTTGCAGCCCCGCAAGGTCGACTCGATAGCGATCGCGCAACTTGTTTACGACCATAACCCCCTCACTTCAGCGCGGTTTAAAGCTAGCCATTGCAAGGCAATGATGCTGGCCGCGTTGGCAATTCGTCCGTCGCGCACGGCTTGCAGGGCATCTTCGAACGCCCAGACCGTAACGCGGATATCTTCTGCTTCTTCTTCCAGCCCATGCAGACCACCGGCCCCGGTGGTCTCGCAACGTCCCAGGTACAAATGCACAAACTCATTGCTGCCGCCCGGCGATGGAAAATACTTGGTCATCGGCCAGAGCGCCCCAAACACAAGCCCAGCTTCCTCCTGCGCTTCGCGGTGAGCAACTTCTTCCGGCACTTCATCCTTGTCGATCAGACCGGCGACCAGTTCAATTAGCCACGGGTTGTCGGTCTTGCCCATGGCGCCGACGCGAAACTGCTCGATCAGTACCACTTCGTCACGCTGCGGGTCGTACGGCAGGACGCAGACGGCATCATGGCGAACGAACAGTTCTCGATTGATTTCGCGACTCATGCCGCCGGCGAACAATTCGTGGCGCAGGTGCACACGATCAAGCTTGTAAAAGCCCTCGTAGCACTTTTCGCGCCGAACGATCTCAACGGCGGTCGGAATGGCGTTGGCAAAATCAGTCATGACAATCCTCGTAGTTGCTCCGAGGCTCCAGCCTCGACTTCGCGCCATCCTAACGCGCCCGCGACCTTTGATGCAGCCCCTTTCCAGACAGCGGGATAGACGGTGAGGGCGAAACCAACTCTAATTAGCTTAGTGGCGAACTGATTACCGCGCTGGCAGTCGAAGCGGGTAACTTTCGCCTTTCCCTGTTTCATGAAGGACGCCCATGTCGCTTTTCAAAATCGCCTCCGTGGCCGCAATCGCGTTGACCCTGGCCGCTTGCCAGAGTCTGTTCCAGCCCAACTACCGGACGCCGCTGGAAACCACCCGTGACGCCTCCGAACAGCTGAAGCCGGGCTGCACGACGCCTGATTGCCCGCTGGTCAATATCGACACCCTGCACTTCCCTGCCGAGCCTGCGCTCGACGGCATCATCGAAAAGCGCTTGCTGCAAATGACCCGCACCTCGCCCGACGCCCCGGTGGCGCCGACGCTGGCGGCCTATCGCGATGAGTTTTTGCGCACCGCCGGCCCGCGCTACAGCAGCTACTTGCAGGCCAAGGTACGGGAGCAGCATGACGGCTTGGTGATCATCGAGTTTTCCAGTTACCTGGACACTGGCGGCGCCCATGGCACGCCGGGCCGCAGCTTCATCAACTATTCCCGCCAGCAACACAAGGTGCTGACGTTGTCTGACATGTTGCTGCCAGGCCAGGAAGACGCATTCTGGAAAGCCGCGCAGGTGGCCCACAACAGCTGGCTGATCAGCACCAAGCTCGATCAGGAGGCGGAGTTCGTGAAGAGCTGGCCCTTCCAGAAGACCCAGAACGTGGCGCTGACCTATGGCGGGGTGATCCTCAAGTACGAAACCAGCACCATCGCCCCCTACGCGCTGGGCCATGTCGAACTGAAGATCCCCTACCCACGCCTGAACGGCATTCTCAGACCCGAGCTGTTTCCTGGCCGTAACTGAAGGCTCGGCCCAGCACCAACTGCAGCAACCCTGCCAGAATCAGTGACGGCAGGGTTGCGCCGATGTCCGGGTACAGATTGGCCAGCAAATGATAAGTGCTCACCCCGCCCAACCAGGCGAGCAACGCCGGCCAGCGCAATGCGGCTGATGCGACTCGGGCACTGCGCTTGCGCAGGATGAAGTGATCCACCAGCACCACGCCGAACAGCGGCGCAAACACCGAGCCGATCAACAGCAGGAAGTTCTGGTACTGCGCCAAAGGCGCCAGCAAGGCGATCAGCGTGCAGACCAGGCCGATGGCCAACGCCAGGTACTCGACTTTGAAGCGCACCAGCACCGCGCTGGACACTGCCGCCGAGTGAATGTCGGCAAAGGCGTTCTCTGACTCGTCCAGCAGGATCAGCAGCAGCGGAATCCCCAGGCCAGCGCCAGCCAACGCCAACAGCAAGGCATTCACTTCACCGCTCGGGGCGAACGCCAGGGTGTAGGCCACGCCAAGGCTCATCAGCCAGAAGTTACCGATAAAAAAGCCCAGCGCGGTTCCGCCGAAGACGTTTTTCGCACGCTTGCCGAATCGCGAGTAGTCGGCAATCAGCGGCAGCCAGGACAATGGCATCGCAATGGCGATGTCGAAGCCCACGGCGAACGGCATCGAACCGTCGCCCGCCTGCGCCCACAGTGCGGCTAGGTCGGCTTTGGCGAACAGGTTCCAGGTCAGCCAGATGCACGCGGCCAGCAATAGCCAGATACCCCACTTGCGCAGGATCTGGCGCACGAACGTCAGTGGGCCGCTGACCGCCAGCAAAGTGGCCAGGCCACCGAAGAACAGGGTCCATAGCAGTGGGCTCGACAGCAGACTGCCTTCGCTGAAGGCGCGTGCGCCCAGCAGACTGGCGGCGTCGCGCATGACGATGATTTCGAACGAACCCCAACCGATCAGTTGCAGCAGGTTCAGCACCGCCGGCAGGCTTGCGCCCTTGATGCCGAGGCTCAGCTTGAGTGCGGCCATCGACGACAGGCCGGTGTCGCTGCCGATCACGCCGACGGCCGCCAGCAGCAGGACGCCGACCAAGGTGCCGAGGAAGATTGCCAGCAGTGAACCGGACAGGCCGAGGCCAGGCGCGAGCAAAGCGCCGGTCTGCAGCACCATCAGGCCGATGCCGAGGGAGAACCATAGGGAAAACAGATCGCGACCACCGAAGACACGCTTTTCAGCGGGCACCGCAATGTCGGGGGAGTAAGTGCTGGGTTGAATGCTCACGGGTGTTATCTCAGAGGGACATTTGTTGTTGTATTGATCGCTATCGCCAGCAGGCTGGCTCCCACAGGGGACTTGTGAACGCTACAGATCCAATGTGGGAGCCAGCCTGCTGGCGATGGGGCCTGTGCAGGCCCCACCTTTTCAGGTCAGATCAAACCTTCTTGTACAGCTGACTGCCTTCCTGCCTGAACCGCTCAGCCTGCTCCGCCAGTCCCTGGGCCACTTCGGCATCAATGGTTTCGATCCTCTGGTTGGCCGCATATTCACGGACTTCCTGAGTGATCTTCATCGAGCAGAATTTCGGTCCGCACATGGAGCAGAAATGCGCGACCTTGGCCGAATCCTTCGGCAACGTCTCATCGTGATACGAACGGGCGGTGTCCGGGTCAAGGCCCAGGTTAAACTGGTCTTCCCAACGGAATTCAAAACGCGCCTTGCTCAGGGCATTGTCGCGAATCTGTGCACCCGGATGGCCTTTCGCGAGATCGGCAGCATGCGCGGCGATCTTGTAAGTGATGATCCCGGTTTTCACGTCATCCTTGTTCGGCAGGCCCAGGTGCTCCTTGGGCGTCACGTAGCAGAGCATGGCGCAACCGAACCAGCCGATCATCGCCGCACCGATACCGGACGTGATGTGATCGTAGCCCGGCGCAATGTCGGTGGTCAGCGGGCCGAGGGTGTAGAACGGCGCCTCGTCGCAGCACTCGAGCTGCTTGTCCATGTTCTCCTTGATCAGCTGCATCGGCACATGGCCCGGGCCTTCGATCATGCACTGCACGTCGTGCTTCCAGGCAATTTTGGTCAGCTCGCCAAGGGTTTCCAGTTCACCGAACTGCGCGGCGTCGTTGGCGTCGGCAATCGAACCTGGGCGCAGGCCGTCACCCAGCGAGAAGCTGACGTCGTAGGCCTTCATGATTTCGCAGATGTCTTCGAAATGCGTGTAGAGGAAGTTTTCCTTGTGATGCGCCAGGCACCACTTGGCCATGATCGAACCGCCACGGGAAACGATGCCCGTCACGCGCTTGGCGGTCAGCGGCACGTAGCGCAGCAGCACACCGGCGTGGATGGTGAAGTAGTCCACGCCCTGCTCGGCCTGTTCGATCAGGGTGTCGCGGAACAGCTCCCAGGTCAGGTCCTCGGCCGCACCGCCGACTTTTTCCAGGGCCTGATAAATCGGCACTGTACCAATCGGCACTGGCGAGTTGCGGATGATCCACTCACGGGTTTCGTGAATGTGCTTGCCGGTGGACAGGTCCATGACCGTGTCCGAACCCCAGCGAATGCCCCAGGTCAGTTTCGCCACTTCTTCTTCGATGGACGAACCCAGGGCGCTGTTGCCGATGTTGCCGTTGATCTTCACCAGGAAGTTACGGCCGATGATCATCGGTTCCAGTTCGGTGTGGTTGATGTTGGCCGGAATGATCGCGCGGCCACGGGCGATCTCGTCACGGACGAATTCAGGGGTGATGATCTTCGGCACGCTGGCGCCGAAGCTGTGGCCGGCGTGTTGCTGGTCCAGCAGGCCGGCGGCACGGGCCACTTCGAGCTTCATGTTCTCGCGGATGGCAACGTATTCCATCTCGGCGGTGATGATGCCTTTGCGCGCGTAGTGCATCTGGCTGACGTTGGCCCCGGCCTTGGCGCGGCGCGGGTTGTTCACGTGGGCGAAGCGCAGCTTGGTCAGTTCGGCATCGGCCAGGCGTTCCTGGCCGAAATTGGAGCTCAGGCCGCTCAGGCGCTCGGTGTCGCCACGGGCTTCGATCCACGGCGAACGCACATCGCCCAGGCCTTTGCGCACGTCGATGATGACGTTGGGGTCGGTGTACGGGCCCGAGGTGTCGTACACAACGACAGGCGCGTTGATCTCACCGCCGAAATCGGTCGGGGTCACGTCTAGGCTGATTTCGCGCATCGGCACGAGGATGTCCGGGCGAGAACCCTGGACGTAGACTTTTTGCGAGCGGGTAAAGGGCTGAACCGACTGTTGATCGACTTGGGCCGAATCACTCAGGTTCGTCGTATTTTTTAGTTTTATCGTCATCACGGGCTCTCCAGACAGCATCCAGGCAGTGGATTTTTGTCGGAGCGAACCTGTAACGAATGGACGCGACCAATCAGCGATGACACTGCTGCTGGTGCTGTGCTCAGTGCTCGAGGGGTGTTCGATTGTCGAACAACATCCCGGACGAAGCACAAGAGGACTCGCCGGGTGACGAGAAATCTTGTTCCCTACGCAGGCGCTAACCTGATCAGGTTCAACGGGATCCGAAATTATTCGATCTCAGCCTCATAGCAAGGCACCCCGACAAGAACCCGGCCAGTCTAGACACAACTGACACGGAACGCCAACCCCGCAGTAAACACCTTGATGAATGGCGTAATTACAGGATTGTTGCCGAACGTGTGCGCAACTACACTCGCTACGCCGCATCGCGTCATGACGTTGTGCGTTGACGATCTACAACATCGCGCCGTACCTTGGCGCAAATTATCAGCGTAATTTTTAGGGATGGCCGCATGCTGCGCAAACTTTCACTGGCCCTTGCCGTGTCTTGTGCTTCGAATGGAATGGCCTGGGCAGCGGAAGCGCCCTTATCGACCAGGACTGACCTGGTGAGCGTCTATCAGGAAGCCGTGGATAACAACGCCGACCTGGCTGCTGCTCGCGCCCAATATGGCGCGCAGAAAGAGGTAGTGCCCCAGGCACGGGCCGGGTTGTTGCCGAATCTGTCCGGCGGAGCCCAGGTCGCCAATGTGCGCACCGACATCAATCAGCCGTCCGCCGTGGCCTCCCGCAGCGCCAACTCCTATCAGGCGACGCTGGCACAGCCACTGTTCCGCGCCGATCGCTGGTTCCAGTACCAGGCGGCCAAGGACGTCAACGAACAGGCGGCGCTGCAACTGTCCGCGACAGAGCAGAACCTGATCCTGCAGACCGCCGAAAACTATTTCAATGTGCTGCGCAGCCAGGACAACCTGGCCTCGACCAAGGCTGAGGAAGCGGCATTCAAACGCCAGCTGGACCAGTCCAACGAACGCTTCGATGTCGGCCTCTCGGACAAGACCGACGTGCTGCAATCGCAAGCCAGCTACGACACTGCACGGGCCAACCGCATCGTTGCGCAGCGCCAGGTGGATGATGCGTTCGAAGCGCTGATCACCCTGACCAACCGTCAGTACAACTCGATCCAGGGCATCGTCCATACCCTGCCGATCCTCCCGCCGGCACCGAATGACGCGAAGTCCTGGGTCGACACGGCCGCCCGGCAGAACCTCAATCTGCTGGCCAGCAACTACGCGGTCAGCGCGGCTGAAGAAACGCTCAAACAGCGCAAGGCCGGCCACGCTCCGACGGTGGATGCGGTGGCGAAGTATGAAAAAGGTGACAACGACGCTTTTGGCTTCAGTAATCCGAATGCTTTCAACCAGGCCTATGGCGGGCCGGTCGAACAACGCACCCTGGCCCTGCAGTTGAACATCCCGATCTACAGCGGCGGGCTGACCAGTTCCCAGGTCAGGGAGTCCTACTCGCGCCTGGACCAGACCGAACAACAGCGTGAAGGCCTGCGCCGGCAAGTCGTGGAGAACACGCGCAATCTGCACCGTGCGGTGAATACCGACGTCGAGCAGGTGCAGGCGCGCAAGCAGTCGATCATTTCCAACCAGAGCGCGGTGGAAGCGACTGAAATCGGCTATCAGGTTGGAACGCGCAACATCGTCGACGTGCTCGATGCCCAGCGCCAGCTGTACACCTCGGTGCGCAACTACAACAACACCCGGTACGACTACATCCTCGACAACCTGCGCCTGAAACAGGCAGCGGGCACGTTGAACCCGGGCGACCTGGAAGACCTCAAGCGCTACCTCAAGCCCGACTACAACCCCGACAAGGACTTCCTGCCGCCGGATTTGGCCAAGGCTGCGGCTGAGCAATTGAAAGCCCGGCCGTAAAAGCAAAAGATCGTCCGAAGGCTCGGGCCGCGTTCGGGCGATCTTTTATTTCAGGCGACGCAGTCTAACGGTCGATCAACCGCCCCAACCCATCCAGCAATCGTTGCAACGCGCCCTGATTGGCGCGCATCACGTTCAATCCGGCCTGGGCCATGCGCTGTGCGTCCCGGGGCAATTCGAACAATCGTCGCACCTCTACCGCCAACCCTTCGGCATCTTCCACCTCCTGCAGCGCGCCGGCATTGCGCAGTTGCGCGGCTATCTCGAGGAAGTTGAACAAGTGCGGGCCGCTCAGTACCGGCTTGGCCAGTGCTGCCGGCTCCAGCAGGTTGTGCCCGCCGTTCGGTACAAGGCTGCCACCGACGAATGCGGTATCAGCCAGGGCGTAAAGGAACAGCAATTCGCCCATGGTGTCGCCCAGCAGTACTGAAGTACCGGCGCTGACCGTTTCGCCGGTGGAGCGTCGAACCGTGGCGAAGTCCTGCCGGGCGCACAGCTCGAACACCGAATTGAACCGCTCCGGATGGCGCGGTACCAGGATCAGCAGCGCATCGGGATGATTGGCGAGCAACTGACGGTGAGCCGCCAGCACCACGTCGTCTTCGCCTTCATGGGTACTGGCGGCAATCCACACCGGACGCTCCTGTGCTTGCCATTGGCCGCGTAACTCGGTGGCACGCTGCAGCAGCTGCGGGTCGATGGTCAGATCGAATTTGATCGAGCCGGTGACTTCGACGGTTTCCGGGCGCGCACCCAGGTCGCGAAA
Source organism: Pseudomonas sp. 65/3-MNA-CIBAN-0223 (assembly GCF_040310425.1). Lineage (NCBI taxonomy): Bacteria > Pseudomonadati > Pseudomonadota > Gammaproteobacteria > Pseudomonadales > Pseudomonadaceae > Pseudomonas > Pseudomonas sp. 65/3-MNA-CIBAN-0223. The sequence goes on along the minus strand of NZ_JBEOPV010000002.1, from coordinate 333,860 downwards.
GCGCGAGGCCTCGGCCTCGGTCTGCACTGCAAACAGGCTCATTTCGGCGAGCATCGGCTGGGTCAGTTTGGGCAAACGGCCGTAACCCCTGGCCGAGCGCTCGGACAGTCGGGCATTGGCCAGCGCCACGGGAATACCCCGTTTTGCACACTGGTGGATATGGTTGGGCCAAAGCTCGGTTTCCATGATCACTGCCAGTTTCGGCCGCACGCGATCCAGGAATCGCTTTGCCGCACAGGGCAGGTCATAGGGCAGGTAGCAGTGTTGAATTCGCGGTTCATTGGCGAACAGGGCCCGAATGCGCTCGGATCCGGTCGGGGTCATGCAGGTCACGGTGATCGGCAACTGTGGATAACGTTGCAACAGAGCGCGGATCATTGGCGCCGCCGCGATGCTCTCGCCAACTGACACCGCGTGTACCCAGATTCCGCCGGGCTGCAACACCGGCAGGCCATAGGAAAATCGCTCGCCGATGCGTTTGGCATACGCCGGCGCCTTGCGCGCCCGCAGCCAAAGCCGAATCGCTACCAATGGCAGCCCCAGGTAAAACAGCACGGTGTAGAGAGTTCTATTCATGGCGGCGGAGTTTATCGGCTTTTGTCGCCGATCGCCCGCAAGTGCACGGCAAAACGTTCCGCCAGCCAGCGCGCGGCGGGGCCCAGTGGCTCGTCGCGACGCCACACCAGCTCCACGACAAGGGCCGGAGGCGTCCATTCGCTGACCAGTTCGACCATCTGCCCCTGATAAGCAGGGTACTGCACCACGTGCCGGGGCAACCAGGCCCAGCCGAGGCCACGTACCAGCCATTCGGCCATTACGTAGAAACTGTCGGCCCGCCAGACCTGCGGACTGGCGGGTTCGCTACCGGGGTAGACACTGGATTGAGTGGACATGAGTAACTGGCGATGCTGCGCCAACTGCTGGCAATCAACTTCGTTTTTGCCGGCCAAGGGGTGGCCGGTGCCACACACTGTCACCATTTCGACGCTGCCCAATACCCGGCGCTCAAGGGATTCGGGAATCTGGTCGTGATAAAACAGCAGGCCGAGGTCGGCCCGGCGCTCCACCAATTTACGCGCCACATCGCCCTGGGCAGCACTGGTCAGTTGCACCTCAAGGCTGGGAAATTGTTGCGCCAGGGCTTCAAAGCTATCCACAACTGCCTGGTAGGGCATGGCCTCGTCCTGGGCCACCCGCAGACGGGCTTCCTGCCCGCGCATCATCGCCAATGCCCGGCCGTTCAAACGCTCGCACTGACGCAGGACTTCCCTTGCTTCTTCGAGCAAGGCATCGCCGGCTTCAGTCAATTTCGGCTGGCGCCCGCTACTGCGATCAAACAGGCTGACGCCGAGGTCTTCTTCCAACAGCGCAATCGAACTGCTCACGGCCGACTGGGCCTTGCGCTGAGCGCGCGCCACCGCCGAGAACGAGCGTTGTTCCGCTACGCTGACAAACAGACGAAGCTGTTCCAGACTCCATTGCATGCTCATGTGCAACCCATCTCCGTAACAGATAGGTAATGACTTTACCGCATCTGGCGAATCTCTAAAATGCAGGCTTGATAAAGCAACACATCACTTGAGGATGCACCCATGACCGCTTACTACTACCTGGCCATTGCCATCTGCGCCGAAGTGATCGCGACCGTTTCAATGAAAGCCGTCAAAGGTTTCAGCACGCCCCTGCCGTTGGTGCTGGTGATCGTCGGCTACGGCATCGCCTTCTGGATGCTGACGCTGGTGGTGCGCAGCGTACCGGTAGGCGTGGCTTATGCGGTATGGGCCGGCCTGGGCATCGTGCTGGTCAGTGTCGCCGCGCTGTTTATCTATGGGCAGAAGCTGGATGTGCCGGCGATGCTGGGCATGGCGCTGATTGTGCTGGGGGTGGTGGTTATCCAGTTGTTCTCCAAAACTGCAGGCCACTAACGCCTGCAATGCTGTCTAGTGTGGGAGTGAGCCTGCTCGCGATAGCGGTGCGCCAATCGACGCGTCGGTTGCCAGGTAAACCGCTATCGCGAGCAGGCTCACTCCCTCGGGTCTGTCGGCCGCTGCAATGTTTGAGTCTGTATACTGCGCCCTCGTCTTGAACACTGAGGTCGCTGCATGCCATCCGTTATTTCCACCGACGTTTTGATTGTCGGCGCTGGTGTCGCCGGCCTCTGGCTGAACGCGCGCCTGCGCCGCCAGGGTTTTTCGACCGTGCTGGTGGAAAGCGCCACCCTCGGTGGCGGGCAGAGCCTGAAGTCCCAAGGCATCATCCACGGCGGCGCCAAGTATGCGCTGCACGGTGCACTGACCGGCGCCTCGGAAGCCATCGCCGATATGCCACGACGCTGGCGTGAAGCGCTGGCCGGCGACGGCGAACTGGATCTGAGCGGCGTACGCCTGCTGTCCGAAGCCCACTATCTCTGGTCCCCCGGCACCATCGCTGGCAACCTCACCAGTTTCTTCGCCAGCAAAGCCGTGCGTGGCCGGGTCGACCAGGTCAAGGGCGAGCAACTGCCACCTGCCCTGCAAGACAAGCGTTTCAAGGGCAAGGTCTATCGCCTGGCCGAGCTGGTGATCGATGTACCGAGCCTGATCCAGCGCTTGGCCGACCTCGCGGGCGACGGCCTGCTGGCCGGGCATGAGATCGAACCGTTTCTGGAGGCTGGCCTGCTGGTCGGCCTTAGAGTCGACGGGCGCGATATTCGGGCGCAACGCATCGTTCTCAGCGCCGGGGCGGGTACCGCAGCGCTGCTCGAAGCACTGGGGTTGAGCCAGCCGGCCATGCAACGTCGACCGCTGCACATGATCATCGCCAAGGGCCCCGGCCTGAAGCCGTTGTACGCCCACTGCCTGGGTGGCGGGACCAAGCCGCGCATCACTGTCACCACGCACCCGGCGGCCGATGGCCAGTGGGTCTGGTACCTGGGTGGCGATATTGCCGAAGCCGAAGGCGTCGCCCGCGAGCCGGCCGAGCAGATTGCCACTGCGCAGAAAGAACTCGGCCAGCTCCTGCCCTGGATCGACCTCAGTACCGCCCGGTGGGCCACTTTGCGAGTGGATCGTGCAGAGCCTTTGCAGTCCGGCCTGACACGCCCGGACAATGCCTTCCTGGCTGAACAGGGCCGGCTGCTGGTCGGTTGGCCGACCAAGCTGGCACTGGCGCCGGACTTCGCTGACCGGGTCATCGCCTCTCTACAACGCGATGGCATCCAGCCCAGCCACAACGCTACGTTGCCTGAACTACCGAAACCACCCATGGGCATTCCTGCCTGGGAGCAACTGCTACCATGAGCCAACCAACCCTGCACGAACTGAACCGCCCGCTGGGCAGCACAGGCCTGATGGTTTCGCCACTTGGCCTGGGCACCGTGAAACTGGGCCGCGACCAGGGCGTCAAGTACCCGAACGGTTTCCAGATTCCGGGCGATGATGAAGCGCGCATGTTGCTCAAGCTCGCACGGGATATGGGGATCAACCTGATCGACACCGCCCCGGCGTATGGCCACAGCGAAGAGCGCCTCGGCCCGTTGCTGCGTGACCAGCGCCAGGAGTGGGTGATCGTCAGCAAGGTGGGCGAAGAGTTTGCCAATGGCCAGTCCAGTCACGACTTCAGCGCCGCCCACACCCGGTTGTCAGTGGAACGCAGCCTGAAACGTCTGGAAACTGATTTTATCGACCTGGTGCTGGTGCACTCCGACGGCAATGACCTGGCGATTCTCAACGACAGCGAGGTCTACGCAACCCTCGCCGAACTCAAGCAAGAGGGCAAGATCCGCGGATTCGGCTTCTCCGGAAAAACCGTCGAAGGTGGCTTGAAGGCTCTGGAACAGGGTGATTGCGCGATGGTCACCTACAATCTGAACGAATTGAATGAAAAAGCCGTCATTGACTATGCTGCTGCTCACGGCAAAGCCATTCTCGTCAAGAAAGCCCTGGCCAGCGGCCATGTGTGCCTGAGCCCTGGCGTCGATCCGGTGCGCGCCAGCTTCGAGTTGTTGTTTGAACATCCGGGCGTTGCCAGTGCTATTGTCGGGACCATCAATCCGCTGCACCTCGCCCACAATGTCGCGACCGTTGCCAAGGTCCTTCGTAGAAACTGACGCCGCCGACGCGGCCTTAAGCAGGAGCCGACATGCCGCGTACGCTCATAAGAAAGAACCCCAGCAACTTCAAGACCCTGCCGTTATTCGTCGAAGCGACTCCCGAAGGCCTGAGTTACCAGAGCGTCGGAATGCCGCTCAATTTCTCGCAAACCCTGCAGCGTCGCCGCCCCGTGGCCGTGGCCGATGCAGAGCGCTTCGCCGTGGAGCTGGCCAATCTCGGGGTTTCGGTGCGCCTTACATTGCACTGGCAGAACCGCGATTACTGGGTCTTGGTGCGCCAGCGCCGACAGGATCGCGGCGACGTGGTGCTCAAGCTGATCTCCGGTTATGTGCCGGCCCACGAGCTCAACCTGCCGCTGCACACGGCCATTCAGGAAATCGCCGAAGAATGCCTGCTGGAAACGCCCGAAGGCTGGCTTGGCGGACGCTTCAATGACACCTGGCTGCCTGCGCCCTACTCGTCCGCCCTGCATTATCGGGAAGCCTTGCCGTTTCGATTGACGCCCCTGTCGGGGTCGGCTCGACCGGTGCGCTGCGCGAACATGCAACTGATCGAACGTCCACGCGCTTACGTGCACCTGCCCACCGCCTCGTTGCAGCTGATCTACGACTTGCGCCTCGAGGTCCCCAAGGAAGCCAAGTCGCTCAGCCTGTTTCATGTCGACGAACGCCTGGAAGGCGACCAACTGGTGGCTAGGCTCGATCGCAAGCGGCCCGATCTGTACCTGATGCCTTTGCAGGACGGCCAGCCGATGGCTGAGCTCTACACCTTGAAGAAAGACCACCTGTATCCGGCGAGCACTCGCGGGTTGTACCTGGCAGAGAGTTTTGCCCAGCAGGAAGGCTGGCTGGTGCGCGATGAGCGGATCAAGTGGAAGGATTGGGTGAAGCAGCAGGGACTGAGCCTCCCGGGGAAGGACTCGGGTTTAGCGCGGTTGCGGGGCAAGGCCAAGCAATTGCTGAAGAGAATCGTGCCACGCAAGAAGCTCAGTTCCTGAACCAAAAGATCGCAGCGCCTACAGGGCAGGAGCTGCCGCTGGCTGCGATCTTTTAACGTTGCGATCAAAGAAATCTTCAAGGATCGCAGGCCAGCTCTTACGACTTGCGGATCTTCTCCACAATCGCCGTAGTCGAGCTGTTTTCCACCAGCCCCAGGACCTTCACCGTGCCGCCGTAGGCTGCCACGATGTCAGCACCCACCACCTGCTCAATGCCGTAATCGCCACCCTTGACCAGAACGTCGGGCTTGACTTCGCGCAGCAGGTTTTCCGGGGTCCCCTCCGAGAAGCTGATAACCCAGTCCACAGCGCCCAGGCCGGCCAGGACGGCCATGCGCCGGTCAACACTGTTGATCGGACGCCCAGGACCTTTCAGTCGGCTCACTGACGCATCGTCGTTGACTGCAACGATCAGACGATCGCCTTGGGCCCGCGCCTGCTCGAGGTAAGTCACGTGACCGGCATGCAATATGTCGAAGCAGCCGTTGGTGAACACGATCTTCTCTTTGTGCGCACGGGCATCGTCAACCGCCAGCAGCAGTTGCTCGAGCCCCAGCACACCGCGCTCGGAGCCTTCTTCGCGCTGAATGGCGCGCCGCAGTTCCGGTGCACTGATGGCAGCAGTACCCAGCTTGCCGACCACGATACCCGCAGCCAGGTTGGCCAGGGCCACTGCATGGGGCAATTCTTCACCGGCAGCAATCGCTGCTGCCAGGGTCGAAATCACCGTATCACCGGCACCCGTGACGTCGAACACTTCACGCGCCCGCGCGGGAAGGTGCAGCGCGGGATGACCGGGGCGCAACAAGGTCATGCCGTGCTCACCGCGAGTCACCAGCAAGGCGCCGAGGTCGAGCTCCTGCATCAGGGTCGCGCCCTTGGTCACCAGCTCGTGCTCATCGCTGCATTTACCGACGATGGTTTCGAACTCGCTGAGGTTCGGCGTGATCAGGCTTGCACCACGATAGATGGAGAAATCCTTGCCCTTGGGATCGGCCAATACCGGAATACCACGGGCGCGAGCAGCCTGGATCAGCACCTGATGGTTCTTCAGCGCGCCTTTGCCGTAGTCGGACAACACCAGCACCTTGATGCCTTCGAGCAATTCGTCGACTTGCTCGCCCAAGGCGAGGGCATCGGTAGCGAAAGGTTCTTCGAAGTCGATACGCAGCAATTGCTGGTGACGACTCATGACCCGCAACTTGACGATGGTCGGCTGGTGCGCAATGCGCTGGAACAATGCCCGCACGCCGGCGCCCTTGAGGCTGTTGGCGAGGCTGTCGGCGGCTTCATCGTCGCCGGTGACGCCAACCAGGGAAGCCGGCGCACCCAGAGCGGCAATGTTCAACGCAACGTTGGCGGCACCGCCTGGGCGGTCCTCGATTTGCTCGACCTTGACGACTGGTACCGGCGCCTCCGGGGAGATCCGTGAGGTACCACCATGCCAATAACGGTCGAGCATGACATCGCCGACCACCAAGACAGGGGCTTGATCGAATCGCGGCATGGACAACTTCATGGAGCAACCCACATACAAAATGAACAGGGGCGCGATATTAACACAGGGTTGCCGTGGGCTTGCGCCACGGCTGCAACCGAATGAAACATCGTTCTTCGCCCCCGGGCCTGGATCAGGCGATATTTTCCGTCGGTGCGTCGAGCCCCATGGCGTGCAGGCGCGAGTAGTAGCCATTTTGCGCCAGCAACTGCGCGTGGGTGCCACGCTCGACAATTTCACCATGGTCCATGACCAGAATGAGGTCGGCCTTTTCGATGGTCGACAAGCGGTGAGCGATCACCAGCGTGGTGCGGCCCTTCATGACCTGGTCCAGTGCCGCCTGGATATGGCGCTCGGATTCGGTGTCGAGTGCCGAAGTCGCCTCATCCAGGATCAGCAACGGAGCGTTCTTCAACAGGGCCCGGGCAATCGCCAGGCGCTGGCGTTGACCACCGGACAACAGCACGCCGTTTTCACCGACCTGGGTATCCAGGCCATCGGGCATCTGGGAAATGAAGTCCATCGCATAAGCATCGGTGGCGGCCTTCTCGATGTCGGCCCGCGGGGCGCCAGCCAGGTCGCCGTAGGCGATATTGTTGGCGATGGTGTCATTGAACAGCGTCACATGCTGGGTGACCTGTGCCACGTGCCGACGCAGGTTACGCAGGCGATAGTCTTCGATTTCGACATCATCGAGCAGGATCTCGCCGGTCTCGTGATGGTAGAAACGAGGGATCAGGCTGGCCAGGGTCGACTTGCCACTGCCTGAGCGACCCACCAGCGCGATCATCTGGCCGGGTGCCGCGGTGAAGCTGATGTTTTTCAACACTTCACGATCGGTGTCCGGGTAGGTGAAGCTCAGGTTGCGCACTTCCAGGTAACCGCTGACGCGATCACGCTCGACCGTGCCGCTATCAACCTCAGGCTCAACGTCCAGCTGTTCGAAAATGCTTTCGGCACCGGCCACGCCTTTCTGGATGGTCGAGCTGACTTCCGACAATTGACGGATTGGCTTGGGCAGCAGGCCCGCCGCCGTGATGTAGGCCACCAGGTCGCCCGCCGTAGCGTCGCCCCGCAGGAACAGTACCAGGAACATCAACACGGCCATGGCGGTATAGATGACCAGCTGCAACATCGGCGTATACACCGCGCCGGTCTTGGTCATGCGCAGCTGCTTGTCCGTGTTGCCCTGGCTGGCTTCGGCAAAGCGGCGCTCTTCATAGCTCTCGCCGCCGAAGCTGCGCACCACGCGATAACCCTGGATGGTTTCGGAGGCGACGTGGGTCACATCCCCCATCGCCACCTGGATTTTCTTGCTCTGCTTGCGGAATTTCTTGCTGGTGTTACCCACCATGAAGGCAATCACCGGCAGAATCGCCAGCATCACGATCGTCAACTGCCAGTTCATCCACAACAGATAGGCAAACAGGAACACCACGGTCAGGCCTTCACGAATCACGACCTTGATCGCGTCCGTGGCGGCGCCGGTGACCATTGTCACGTTGAAGGTGATGCGCGAAATCAGATGCCCCGAGTTATGGGTATCGAAGTAGCGGTTGGGCAATACCAGCAGCTTGTTGAACAGCTCGACGCGCAGGTCATGCACCAGCCCCAGCGAAACCTTCGCCAGGTAGTAGTTACCCAGGAACGAGCCCAAGCCCTGCCAAGCCGCGATCAGGATGATCAGCAGTGGCACCGCCATCAGCAACTGCAGGTCCTTGAGATAGGGAACATTGGGAAAGAGCACGGCTTCAGGGTTGCTCAGGCCGTCGACGAAATATTTGAGGATCCCCGCCAGCATTGGCTGGGTGGAAGCAAAGATCACGAAGCCCACGATACTCAGCAGGAAAAGGCCAACATAGGGTTTTACATACCCCAACAGCCGAAGATAGATTTTCAGGCTGGAGTCCTGTCCCGCTTTGGGCGGTGCGTCACTCATCGTAGAGCTCACTTGTTAGGAAGAACGCGAAATTTTATCACAGGCACCGGGGTTGGCCCGCGCCCATACCAAAACACTGGCCAATCCGATCGGTAGCCAGCTGATGAACCACTCAGCCCTGGGCGTGCCGGTCAGGCTGGCCGCATCAAATTGCATGGCCAGGGTGGAAAACAGCCAGATGCCGATAATGCCCCGGCCGTACAGCGACGTCCTGGCTTTCCAGGCCTCAAGCAGCACGCCAAACCAGACTGCACACCACAGCAGCAGGCCTGGCAGACCCAACTCGATTGCCACATGGCTGAACAGATTATGGGCATGGTCGAAATACATGTCTGCGGCGAACACCTTGTAGTCGCCGCCCAGCCCGAGGCCGCGCCATGGATGCTCGGCGATCATGTTGAGGCTGGCAACCAGGATCTCCGGGCGATAGGAGGCACCGCGGGCCAGCACCAGTGGTTCGAGCAACCAGAACGCCAGCAGCGCCACCGCCAGGGCACCGATTGCGACAACGCAGCTGCGCCGGTCCCGGCACCAGATGGGCATTGCGAGCAACGTGAAGAACAACGCCAGGGCCGCGCCCCGGCTTTGGCTCATCACCACGAACGCGCCAAGCAAGCCCAAGGCCACAGCCCAGAGGGCCTGCATCCAGCGCTCGCTGGGCACCCAAAGCACGAGCCACACGGCCGCGAGCCCGATGACGTAGCCGCCAAGGATCGGGTGAGACAGCTCCCCCAGGCCTTCAAGACGTGCAACCCAGGCATTGCCATTAACACCATAGAATTTTATGACAGCGGCCAGGGCTGTCAGCGCCAGGCCGAAACCTCCCCACTGCATGAGGCGAATCACGCGCTCCGGCCGACCGTTGGCCAATATCGGAAAAAACAGCAGGAACACGACTATGTACAACAGGCGCTTGGCCTCGCGAGCGGGTTCCTCGACGTTGGTCCACGACAGGCTGATCAAAGACCAGACCAGCAAACCAAGCAGCGGCAGGTAGATCCAGCGCTGTTCGTACAACAGCTCTTTGAGTCGAACCCGCGCAGGCCAGGCGAACACCAGGGCCGGGAGCCAGAGCAAAGCGACCAGGCCCTGTTGATAGGCTTTGTTGGTAGGCGCTACGGCAATGGCCAGTAAAAACCAGATCAGCCCTGCGGCCATCCATAGTTGCGCCCAGCGTGTTTCCTGCATCGATTTGCTCCTTGGATAGTTCACCCTGCCTCACCCGGCATGGTTAAAACTGAAACTTTTCGGCATCATTGCCCGCCACGGTGCTCCGCAATTCCGACAAGGCTTTCTACGATGCAATGTTCCCGACTTCCGCAAGACGCTTTAAATCAAATGATTGAAGGCGCCAGAGTATTGGAGGCTGATAGCTACGGTCCGAAAGTCTACCTGTTGCAGGATGGGAATATCCTCAAACTGTTCAGGCGCAAGCGACTATTTTCTTCCGCAATATTTCGCCCGTACTCGAAACGGTTCATCGATAACACCCTGGAGCTGCAAAAGCGCGGCGTGCCCACCCTTCAGGTGCTGCAGTTCTACTGCCTGCAAGGTCCAGGCATGACCGCCGTACTGTATGAGCCATTGCCGGGTGAAACCCTGCGCCAGGTTGCGGCAAAAGACGGCTTTGACTGGCAGCAGAACCTGCCGGCGCTCGCAGAATTGATCCGCAGCCTGCACAAATCGGGAATTTATTTTCGCTCGTTGCACCTGGGCAACATCGTGGTGACGCCAGATAACCGCATGGGTTTGATTGATGTCGCAGACATGCGCTTTGTGCGTGCCCCACTGCCGAAGCACCTGATCAAGCGCAACCTGCAACACTTCGCGCGCTATATTGCACGCGAGAACCTGAACGGCAGCTTTCCAATGCAAGCATTGGAGCAGGCCGTCATGGCGTCATGACAACAGTTCGCGGACCGCTTGGCTGAAGTCGAGCCAGGCCTGGTCAGGTGCCAGCTTGCGGTACTGGCCCGCTGCAATCGTTGATGCGCAGTCATTGAATGCACTCAGAATGGCCGCGCTCCAGGCGTTGACGTCGGCAGCGGCGACATACACACCCTTGTCATCCAGCTGTTCGCGAAACACCGGAAGTTCGCTGGACATCACCGGCACGTCCGCCATCACGGCCTCCTGCATGATCAGCCCCAGGCCCTCGCTCAACGAGGGGATCGCAACCCAGTCGAAAGCGCGGTAGAGTTGCGCGGCGTCGTTCAAATGCCCCGGCAACGAGACATTGCCGCCGAGCCCCAGGCTATCAATACGCGCCTGCAGCGCGGCACGATTCGAGCCCTCGCCGATAATGACCAGACGCAGATCTGCGCGCTGTTTCAGTGCTACCGCGAAGGCGTCGAGCAGGCACGCAAATCCTTTCTTGTCTTCCAGTCGACCGACCGCACCCAGCACCGGCGTCTCGTCGAGCGGCAGCCCCAGGCGAGCACGGGCATCCTCTCGCGAGAGCACCTCGGCGCGAAAGGCAACAGGGTCATATGCACTGCGCAGCGCCTGGATCGGGAGTTGAAGGTCCTGGCCCAGCTTGGTCGCCAGCGTGCCTGACACTGCGACCAGCGTCAGTTGGGTTGGCTTGAAGTGCTGGAACAGCACCCGGTCTTCGGGACGAAGTCGAGTGGACCCGTGGAAAATCACAATGGCACGCACGTGAGGCAGTTTCTTCAGCAGGGGCAACAAGGTGCGGGCAACGCCCAGGCCGTCGAGCAGCAAAAGATCTGCCTGGCTTTCCAGGAGCGCTTTCTTGAAACCGGCCTGCATCCAGGGCTTGGTCAGCCGCCAGAAATGCCGCCCTTTCAACTGCGCGGAGGACAGGTTCCACTCCCTGGCGCCAGCCACGTTCACGCCACAATCAGTTGCGCAGCCCTGTAACAGCCAGGTCTTGACCGGTGATGTCGAGGCCGCCTGGGACAGAATCTGTTGGTGAACCTTGTGTATCGACGCAAAAGGCGCACCGCCGGACCACATCACATTGAGAATGCTCATGGCGCCACGTGCCGCTTCAGGCATCTGCCGGGTTCTCTCCTGGTGCACTTAATTGATGAACCAGCCAATGCATACTCCCACCAGTAGAGACAATGCGAACTTGATCTGTTCGCGCCGACTGCGCCGCGCCTTGCGCTCACGCTCGACAGAAGTCTGGACGTGCAAACCAAACCCCGTATGCCGCACCGCATCACCCTCAAGCGTCACTGCAGTGAGGTTCAGCTGCGCGTAACGCTTGGACAGCGCCTTCTCCCCGTCGTGCGAGGCATAAGGGGCACACAGCCGATATTCCTTGATCCTGCGCAGCCCGGGGTTCAGCGAGAAACTCTGCCACTCGGGCTTGTCCGAGATCAGTGGATAGCAGGCCACACCACCAATGAACTCCCGAGCACCCAGGCGAATGTAAGGGCTGTGCACACTCAGATCGTAAATATAGCTGCGCATCCAGACCTGGAGGATTTCCGGACGCAATTCGAGGATTTTCAGCGAGTCTTCCACGAATCCTGGGCGATAGAATTCCCAGTCGTCTTCGCAATGAAAAATGTACGGAGTGCTGACATGTTCGTAAGCCAGGTCGATGGATGCCAACTGACCGAGCTTCGGGCGATTGACGAACACTGTGCAATGATCTTTCCAGCCCGCAGGGATGGCCGAATGCACAGCCTCGTCCCCGGCATCTTCAGTAATGAAGACTTCGCGGATGGGCGCTGTGTTGAACCGGTCAAAACTCTCGAGAGTGGTTTTGAGCAGGTCCAGGCGGCCACAGCTGGTGACCACCAAGGTGATGTTACTTTCGGTTGAAAACTGCACTTGATTCTCGTTTAAAGTCAAAGTGCCAGCAATATCAATGGCTGACCGGCCCTTGTCAAACGCCCAGTTTCAGGCGCACTTTTTCCAGCAGACTAAGTGGTGCACGGGTGCGCAGCGCCGGCTTGAGCGCCTCGACGATGCGTTCGCCGATACGCGCAAAGCTCAATTGCGCCACTACCAGTTCCCGGCCGTTATCGGCAATGCGCCGTGCCAGCTCAGGGTCGGCCCGCAGTTGCGCGAGTTTTTCCTGCAACTGGGCGATGGTCTGGTAGAACACGATGTTATGCATGTCCTGCAGACCCAACGCGCGGCTCTCGGCCTCGCCCTGGTCATACGCCAGCAACACGCAACCGCAGGCCATGGCTTCGAAGTTCTTGATCATGAACTCGCCCATGCCGACATCGGCACTGACGAAAAAACGGATACGGTTGAGGGTATCGCAGTATTCCTCGCCGGACTTGGTCCGGGTCACGACCAGCGGCTCAACGCGCCCCAGCTCATCGAGCAAGGCTTTGCGACCGCTGTAGGCAACGCTGTTGGTGCTGCCGACAAATGCCAACTCGATATCACGTTCGCGACCCTGGTCCTGCAGCAGGGTCTGGTCGTAGCCCTTGGGCACGAACACCGCATCAAACCCTTCCTCGCGCAGACGCTCGGCCACCACATATCCCGAGCTGATCACCCGCACCCACGGCAGCTTGCGGTAATGGGCGCTGAACTTGCCGGTGTACTTGCACGGGATGTAATTCTGGTAGGCATCGTGCTCCAGAAACACCAGGTTGGGCACGGTCTGGATAAAGCGAACCTGCCTGATTTCCTTCTTGAAGCGCAGGAAGAACACAATGCGGTCGTAGCGAGTTACATCGACGTGCTTGCGGAAATAGCCGCGCAGGTCGTCCTGCTCCTCGCTGGTCAACTCGCGCTTGTCGCAATCGCAATGGGCGGCGATTCCGTCGTAGAGGCGATCAAGGATCGCTCGCTGCTCTTTCTGCACCAGGAACAGAACTTTCAATTGGTTTCTCTCTTTCCAGACAGATCTTGCACCCAGAACAATTCATGGCGCCGGACGGTTTTGCGGAAAAACTCGTTTTCCCCGTAAGCCGGCCAGCGTCGAGCCGCCAGGCACCTCTGTATTGCCCGCCGCAGCAGGCGCTTCAATGGCAGCCTCGGTTGGAGGTCATGCATCATGCCCAGGGCCATTGCCTTGTGGCATTGTTGTTTGTCGGACAGGCCGAGCGCCCAGGGACGCATGGGCTCGTCGGCCGTCAGTTGCGGCGGCAACGCCACGCCAGTGCCTGCCTCACCCATGGGCCAGCGATCGTTATCGTGGAGGTGATTGGCGTAATACAACAAGGTTTCAGGCTGCCAGGCAGTGGCGCCCAGCGCCTGCATGACGGCTTGCTGCGAACACTGGTGGTCCGGATGGGGATCGAAGCGCGGATGCGGCAACACGATGACCTGGGGCTGAATGCGCTCGATCAGCTCATGCAGATCCCCCAGCAAGTTGTTCCAGGTAGGGGCACCGTCAGCATCACTGCGTAGGGCAAACGGGTTGAAGCGGCGGAAGTAGCGAGTATCGCCAAGCTGCGCTTCGCGGGAGGCCGCCGGACAGTCCGGTGCATCCTGCATCGCCGGCAATTGCAGACAGAAATACCCCAGCTGGATGCAGCGTTCCTGCGCGACACCGCCCCACAACGGCACGCCAATGCTGTCCCACGCACGCAGCGAGCCTTTGAGGCGCGCCGCCTCGACGCTATCAAGGCCCATTTGCTGGTAGTGCTCGGCTTCTATTTCACCGGCTGTCACGGTCACGATCCAGCTTTGCTCGGCGCTGCTGTACAAGCCGAACGCCGCCAGCTCGGCGTCGTCGGCGTGGGGGGCGATGACCAGCACCCGCTTGTCACGGTAGTCGGGGTATTCGAAGGCCCACAGCACGGGTTCGCCGAGCAACCGGCAGAACCGTCCGCGCAAGCGCAGTTGCCCCTGGGACAGCACCGACGCCTGCCCGGTCAGGTTGAGGTAGCGCAACCCGTCGACACCCCGCTCGAAAGCCTGACGGTCGGGATTACTGCCCCCCGTTAACTCGACCACGGGATCGAAAAAGCGCCCCAGCCAGGTGCTTTGTATGCGCAGCGCCAACACCAGCGTGGCGTCGTCGACCAGCATGACGCCCTCGTCCAGGCGCAACCGCTCGCCGTCCAGATGGACTTTGGGTTGCTGAGTGTAGGGTGGAAAGCTGTATTGGTAATCATCGCCAGGGGAATAGAACAGATGGTCAGCGAACCAGGCTTCATGGGCTACCCAGCCCAGCACCGCAATGACCAGCGGCAACCACCAGGTCACCAGCCAACCAACGACCACTAACACCAGCAACGCGATAAGCAGGCTCAAACGCTTGTTGCGTCGATGGCGCTTTAGCAGCAACTGTTTACGGCTGATGGGTTGATTCATACAGTGAATACCGGGACAGGGTTACACCAGCGATCCTTGTATTCCCGATCGGCTCGCCCGAAAGAGAATCGCAAGGGCTTGTCCAGCGCCCGGGCATGCTCCCAGGCACTTTGCGTATTGAGGAAACTCAGCACGCTGCCGGGACTGAATTCGCGGGTTTCAGGATCGACGCCACCGTTGATGTACTCGACGCTGATCCATTGCGGCGCTTCAACCCGGTAGACCAGTTGAATCGCGATCGGCGCATCATTGAGGAAAATGACCGAGCCAATCAGCAACTCACGCAACAGCTCGATGACCTCTGCCATGCGTTCGGCACCTGTGGCCGGGAAACCCCATCTGCGCTGGAACAGATCGCAGTAGATCGCTGCCAGTTCGCCGCTGGAAAACTCGGTGACTGGTCGCACGACGCCGCCGGCCTCTTCCAGAAGACGCAATTCACGGCGCTGGTTATAGCGGAACTTCTTCGACAATTCTTCAGGGGTGCGGGCCATGGCCAATTGCTCGGCTTGCAGCCTGATACCGGTGAACCTTCCTTCGCTCATCGCGCACAGGTAGCGTGCACGATGGCGCAGCGGCGCCTGGGCATCGGCGGCGGCCGGCAGGATCAGTTCTGCATTGCCCAGGTCGAACAGGCCTTTTTTACCCCGTCGCTTGAGCACATCCTTGGACAGCGCCAGGTCGCGACCCCAGGTCGGGATAGCAGCCTTGATTTCACCTTGCTGTTCCCATGCCAGATAACGCACCGGGATATCGGCCATGTGTGCCAGGCGTTCAACGACCATCGGATGGGTGGCGACACTGCCGCCATAACGGTGCCAGGCATCGGCATAGGTCGCGGCATCGATTACTGCCCAGCCACGTTCGCGCCAGCCTTGAAGTCGGTTGAGCATCAGCCCCTCTTTGCCAGTTCGGTAACACGCGGCAAACGCCAGAAAGCGTCACCCACCGCGCGATCGGAGAAGCGTTCGCGCAAGCGATCAGTCATCAGTTCCGCGCATTGGCGGCGCTGGTGATCGTCCATCGCGGCCAGGTGCTGCAGCCCTTGGGCCAGATGCTCGGCATCACCCAGGGGGAACAGGATACCGACACCTTCGACCACTTCCCTGGCGCCGCCCGCTGCAGTGGCGAGCAGCGGCACGCCGGCGGCCATGGCTTCAAGCAGCACCATGCCGAACGGCTCATGATCGGAACTCAGGGCAAACACATCGAAAGCACGGAAATAACGACGAGCCTCGGGCACCTGGCCCAGGAACAGTACCCGGTCACCGACTCCCAACTCGCGGGCGAGCGCCTTGAGGTCCTGCTCCAGGCGACCGGTACCGAGGATCACCATCTGGCTGTTCACCGGCAAGCCAGGCAAAGCCTTGGCAAAACCGTGCAACAAGGTGGCCTGGTCCTTGTCGGGATGCAGGCGCCCGACGTTACCGACGATCCACGCATCCATCGCCAGGCCAAGGGTCTCCCGGGCTACCTGCCGCGACAGCTGGCTGTCTTGCAATGCCTGCACGTCGATGCGGTTGTAGAGCGTCTGGATTCGGGAATCCGGCCATTTCGGCAGGCATTTGCGCATATCGTCGCGCACGGCATCGGACACCCCGAGCAGGCTCAGGCGCTTGCGAAAAATATGCGCAAAAAGTTTGCGGGTGCCGCGCTTGTAATCGCCAAAGGCATGGTGCACGCCAATCACCGGCAACGAGGTACCGAGCAAGGCGATATAGATCGGTTTGAAGCGGTGGGCGATGCAGAAGCTGAAGTTGCGCGACGCGGCGATCTTGCGCAGATCCCGGATCGCGCCCAACTTCAGGCCACGAATGGACTTTGAACTGTACTCCATGAATAACACTTCATCGGAAGCACAGCCCGCAGCGACTTCGGCATCGGCCGCCCCGGTAAGAAACACCGTGGTCACCCGATAACCGGTCCCCGCGAACAGGCTGGCGTACTGCCGGGCGCAGTCCAGAAACGGCCCGTCATAGCCGTGACAGAACTGCAGCACATGGCGTTCAGCCGAGCGTGTCATATGCGTCAGCGCCCTCTTTGACCACCAGAATGTCTTCCATGATCAGATACTGCAGGTCGGAACCGAAGAACATGTTCAAGGCGTCGGTCGGTGAGCAAATCATCGGCTCGCCACGACGGTTGAGCGAGGTGTTGAGCGAAACACCGTTGCCGGTCAGCACTTCCAGCGCCTTCATCATGTCGTAGTAACGCGGGTTGTATTCGCGCTTGAGCACTTGGGCCCGGGAAGTGCCGTCTTCGTGGACGACTTCCGGCACGCGGGTCTTCCACTCTTCAGCCACTTCAAAGGTGAAGGTCATGAACGGCGCCGGGTGATCGATCTTGATCATCTGCGGTGCAACGGTGTCGAGCATCGACGGGCAGAAAGGCCTCCAGCGCTCGCGGAACTTGATCTGGTGGTTGATGCGGTCAGCAACGCCAGTGGCACTCGGGCAGCCAATGATCGAACGACCGCCCAACGCACGCGGGCCGAATTCCATCCGCCCCTGGAACCAGGCAACCGGATTGCCATCGACCATGATCCTGGCGATATTTTCCGGCATGTTCTCGAGCTTGCGCCACACCGGCTTGCTCGGGTGACGGGCGCATGCTGCCAGCACGTCTTCGTTGGTGTAGGACGGGCCGAGGTAGACGTGTTCCATCTTCTCGACTGGCACACCACGGGCGTGCGACACATAAGCCGCGGCACCGACTGCGGTACCGGCGTCGCCCGATGCAGGCTGGACGAACAGTTCCTTGACGTCGTCGCGGGCGATAATCTTCTGGTTCAGCTTGACGTTCAACGCACAGCCGCCAGCAAAGGCCAGCTTGCCGGTTTCCTTGAGCACGTCGCCCAGATAATGGTCGATCATCTGCAGCGCCAGCTTCTCGAACAGCGCCTGCATGCTCGCGGCGTAGTGGATGTAAGGCTCGTCGGCAATGTCGCCTTCGCGCTTTGGACCCAGCCACTCGATGAGTTTCGGCGAGAAGTAGAAACCTTTGCCTTTCTCTTTGTAGCGGCGCAGGCCAATCACGTTGGCGTAATCGGTGTTGATCACCAACTCACCGTTCTCGAAGGACGCCAGGCGGGAAAAGTCATATTTGCTGGCATCGCCATAAGGCGCCATGCCCATGACCTTGAACTCACCGTCGAGCATCTCGAACCCGAGGAACTCGGTGATCGCGCCATACAGGCCGCCCAGGGAGTCAGGATCGAAGAACTCCTTGATCTTGTGGATCTTGCCGTTCTCGCCATAACCGAAGAAGGTCGTAGCGTACTCACCCTTGCCGTCGATCCCCAGGATCGCGGTTTTCTCCTTGAAACCGGAGCAGTGGTAGGCGCTGGAGGCGTGGGCCAGGTGATGCTCGACCGGCTCGATCTTGATTTTTTTCGGATCGAAGCCCAGTTGTTCGAGGCACCAGACAATTTTGTTGCGATAACGCTTGTAGCGACGGTTGCCCATCAGGATCGCATCAAGTGCACGATCCGGGGCGTACCAGTAACGCTTGGCGTAGTGCCAGCGAGCCTCGCCGAACAGGCTGATCGGGGCGAACGGAATCGCGACTACATCGACGTCGGACGGCTTGATGCCCGCCTGTTCGAGGCAGAACTTCGCCGATTCGTAGGGCATGCGGTTCTTTGCATGTTTATCGCGCACAAAGCGCTCTTCCTCAGCCGCCGCGACCAGCTTGCCGTCGATGTACAAGGCTGCGGAAGGATCATGGCTAAGGGCGCCGGACAGGCCAAGAATCGTCAATGCCACAGGGGTCTAGCCTCTTTAGTCTGCATGCAGGCGCAATGCGCCTCAAAAAATTGATGTGCCCTCGCAAGCGGCGAGAGACAGCTAAAGGGCGGGATTATAGCGTAAACAAGGCGGGAATGACCCAGCGCTTATTTGACTTGGACGATCAAGATCAAAAGATCGCAGCCTTCGGCAGCTCCTACCTCTGGGCGCGAAGGCGAGACCGGCACAATCCCCGTAGGAGCTGCCGCAGGCTTCGATCTTCGCGCCCTATCAGACGCGGGAGATGTCTTTGGGCAAACGCTGATCGATGATTTGGTAGAGGGCGCTGCTCTCTGGCCAATTGCGCATGAATCGCGCCCGATCCCGCGCATAGGCCGGGGCGAAGCTGCCTGGCGAACCGTGCTGGCACATGGAGTCCAGGTCGATCAATGCCCAGCGATCATGATGCCAGAACAGGTTATGGCCTTTGAAATCGCCATGACTGATGCGCTCGCTGATCAGTTCGGCGAACAGATGATCCAGCGCCAGCAGCTCGGCCTCGGGGGCGTCCCCGCTATCTACATAGGGGGCAAAACGTTCGATGATATCCGGACCTGGAAGGTACTCGGTGACCAGATACGCCCGACTGCGCAGCCAGAAAAAACGCTTCTCCAGCAAGGCCAGCGGCTTGGGCGTAGCAATGCCCAGGAAGGCCAGGCGATTGCCTTCGCGCCACGAATGCCAGGCACGACTTGGGCGCCAGAAACGCTTCAACCAATGGGCGAACCCCTTGATGTTGTAGCGCTTGATAACCAGCGTCCTACCTTCTACCTCCACTTTTCCTACACTCGCCGCGCCACCGGTCTTGTACAGATGGCCTCGATCAAGTAACTCGTCCGCCTGCTCCAGCACTGGCAGCATCGCCGCCTCTTCCTCGCGCCGAATAGCCCTCAAGGCAAACGCCCCGCGCTGGACGCTGAAGAGCGTGCACTCGCGCCCAACCTTGATCAGGAAGTCCTTGAGGCGCCAGGCGCGAACCTTGTTGATCTGCTTCTGCAATGCCTCCATGGGTAAGGCATGCTCGCCATTGCTCAACAGGTAATACACCAGCAGCTCTTCGGTGAAAGGCTCGAGGGATTTGGGCAGTTGGGCGAAAAAAACCCCGAGATTTTCCAGTACTTTCTGCCGCGACAGTGGCTGCCCCGGCGTTTCGGCGCAGATTCCCGCGCCATCAATCAAATACAGACGGCCGCGCTGGCGCAACAGGTTGTCCAGGTGCAGATCTTCCTGCCACAAGCCTTTGCGGTGCATCTGGCCGATCGCCCCCAGCGCAGCTGCCAGGACGGCCGACTGCTCGTCCGCGAGCATTGGCAAACTCTCGACCTGCTTCCACGCATCGCCCAGGCTCTCGGCGCCCTCGAGAAAATCGAACAGCAGCCAGCCGCCCTCGCCTTCCTTCAAGCCATCGGCCAGCAGCAACGGGGTGGTCAAGCCTTGATCGGCGAGCAAGCGCACGCCATTGAGTTCGCGCTGGAAGTGCCGCGACGCTTTAGCGCCGACCAGTAACTTGGCCAGCACCGGACGGCCGCGCCAAACGCCAGCACCGACGTATCGCTGCCCAGGCAGCACGCGCAGCAAGCTCAGCAACTGCAAGTTGGCAGGACCGGCGGCATCGGCCAGTGAAATGCTCAATGGCAGGCCCGGGTTACGCCCTGCATGCTTCAGTTCGGACAAACGCATCAGCGCGCCTCCTTGTAACCGCGCCGCGCACCCAGGCGCTGCAGCCAGCTGTCGATCAGTGAACTGGCCACTGGCTGATCCAGGTAAACCGCCAGCAACTCACGCACTTGTGCGTCGTTCCACTGCGGCGCACGACGCAGCAGAGGCTCGAGATCCTTCACCCGGTCGCGCTGCCCCAGCAGCAACGGCCGGGTCTTTTCCAGGTCAATCAGCTGGGCTTGATAGCCGCTGGCGGTGGCTTGCAGGAAAATGTGCTTGGGATAAAAACAGCCGTGAACCTGGCGTGCACCGTGCAGGCGCCGAGCCAGTTGACCACAGGCTGTAATGATCGCCGAATGTTCCACCTCGCCGAGTTGCGACCAGCGCTGCAACAGCGAGTCGAGGTCATCCCAACCATCCAGCGCACGAGTCAGCAGAATCGCCCGCACTTCGCCCTTGACCTTGCGCTCACCAAAGAACGCCGCTTTCAACGCCGGAATGCCCAGGCTTTCATAGCGACTGATATTGCGAAACTCCCGGGCGAAACTCGGTTCGCCAAAAGGCGCATGCAACGTACGCATTTGGTAATTGCACTGCCGCTTGAGGTAGTAGCCATGACCTTCCAGGTCCAGGCGAAACACGCTGCTCCAGCCACCGCGTGCGGTGTTCGGTTCGTCCACCGCTTCCAGCTGCCTGGCCCACAGCGCTTCGAAGGTGCCCAGACCATGGCGTTCAAGTAAAGCGCGGTCCTCAGCAGCGAGATAATCAGTCATTCGCGACCCTCGAAAAATCTGACAACGTGACGAATGCGCTTCTTGTCCGCCTCATTCAGGCGATCACGTTGGCGGTACTGCAAGTAGAACCGCAGGCGCTGAGTGGCCGACAGCTGGTACTTGGCGACCTTGTCCAGGCACGCCAGGTCTTTGGTGATTCGATACTTGAGCCAAAAGCCGCGCCAGAAGTCGCCGTTCGGGCAATCGATCAGGAACAGCCGGGCCTGATCGTCAATCAACAGGTTTCGCCACTTCAGGTCGTTGTGGGTGAACCGATGGTCGTGCATGGTCCGGGTATAGCCGGCCAACTGCCGGCTCACAACATCGACCCAGGCACGGTCATGGAGTTTCGGATCATGGCGCTCGGCCAGTGCCGACAAGTCTTCGGTGCGCGGCAGTTCCCGGGTGATCATTGCACCTCGATCATAGGCTGCCCCCCGCCGCTCCAGGCCCCACGCCACGACTTCGGCGGTGGGAATACCCCATTTGGCGAACCGTTTAAGGTTCTGCCATTCGGCCTTGACCCGTGGTTTGCCCAGGTAACGACGCAGGCCCTTGCCGGCGCCAACGTAACGCTTGACGTAGTAATTGACGCCGTTGCGTTCGACGCGGATGACTTCGGACAGCGGATCGCGGGTCAGGCGCTCGCCCTGAAGCGCAAACACTGCATCAAGAGTTCCGAAATCTTCTGCCAGCTCGCTGTACGCAGGCTCCAGCTTCCAACCCGACATCAGAGCGCATCTCCGTACCGCTGTTTACGATCGTAGAGTTTGTTCGCCTTGCCTTCGAGCCAGGCGAGCAAGGTTGCTTCCTGGCCCAGGACCTGCCGCAGCGGCTGCTGGAAGTAACCTTTGAGGAAGCGCAACTTGTCGCGACGGGTCAGGCCAATGTCCAGCGCCGAAAAGTACAGCGCGGCCAGGTCCTTGTTGCGCCAGCGCTGAGTGATTGCCGGGCGGGTCTGGGCCCGGTGCAGATCGATCACCGAAAGCTTGAAATCGTCAGCCTTTACCGGCTTGTCGGTGTGCAGCAGGAAATGGCAAATGTAGCAGTCGCGGTGGTTGACGCCGGCGCGGTGCATCATGCCGGTCATGCGCGCCACTTCGGCGATCAGCGCCCGCTTGAGTGTCGGTTCCGGTGGGTTCTTGACCCAATCGATACTGTAGTCTTCGAGGCTGACGGTAGGCGCCAGCTCTTCGGTGACAATGAACGAGTGCTGGTCGGCCGGGTTGCTGCCTTTTTCCCCGTAAGCCACCGCCGTCATGCTCGGCACCCCCACTTCCTTGAGGCGCTGGATGGCCTTCCACTCCTGGCCGGCGCCGAGCACCGGCAGCTTGGCGGTGAGCAGGTTCTTGAAGATCTCGCCCCAGCCAATGCCACGGTGGATTTTCACGAAAAAACCGTGGCCGTCCACTTCAGTGCGCAAGGTGCGGCGCGCCTCAAGCTCGCGATAAACCTCGCCCTCGAGGCGCTCGACTTCGGTAAACGGGTCGCGTCCAGCCCAAAGGCTCTTGAACGGTTCAGCCAACATCAATTTCATTTCGCCTGCTCCGCCAGAATCACGTCGGCCGCGTGCTGCGGCATGCTGTAGAGGTCGGCCGTGTCGGCGAAGGCCAGACCGTTGCGGCTCCAGGCCGCACGCGCCTGAGCGTCGTTCAGCATGTCGGCCAGGTAGTGGGTCAGTTGCGCCTGATCGAAAGGTTCGTCCAGCACCCGCCCTGCGTCCGCCTCGACGATGTAATGGGCGTAACCGCAGACCGCGCTCACCAGCACCGGCAGGCCAGCGACCAGGGCTTCAAGCAGAACGGTCCCGGTATTTTCGTTATAGGCCGGGTGGATCAACAGGTCAGCACCCAGCAGGAACCGCGGAATATCGCTGCGCCCCTTGAGGAAGGTCACGTTATCGCCGAGGCCCAATGTCGCACTCTGCATCTGGAATATCTTGGGGTCGTCCTGGCCAATTACAAACAGCCGGGTACGTTTTTTCAGATCGACAGGCAGTCCGGCCAGCGCCTTGAGGCTACGATCGACGCCCTTGGTCTTGAACCCGGAGCCGATCTGCACCAACAGCAGCTCATCGTCCTGCAAGTTGAACTCACGGCGGAATTCAGCCCGGATCTCGTCGGCATTTGCCGGTGCGCGACGATCCTGGGAAATGCCCGGCGGCAGCAGATGAAAGCGCTCCAACGCGGTGCCGTAATGCTTGATGAAAAGCGGTTGCTGGACTTCAGAAATCATCAGGACTTCGGTCTTGGCGTCCTTGGCGAACACGGCGCGCTCGTACTCGGCGAAGTGGCGGTAGCGACCCCAGCGACGGTAGAGCGAGTTGCGCAGGTTCTGCGCCTTGTCTTCAAAGCAACCATCGGCGGCGTAGTAGACGTCCAGGCCGGGCATCTTGTTGAAGCCGATCAGACGATCCACAGGACGCCTGGCCAGATCCGCGGCCATCCACTCGCTGAGTTTTTCGTTGCGACGATGATTGAAGAACGCCTTGACCGGTGCTACCAGCACCTCAAAGCCCGGCGGAATATCGCCTTCCCAGATCAGCGTATAGACGCGGATCTGGTGGCCACGCTGCTGGCATTCCAGGGCGATGCGCATGAAGTCGCGCTGCAGGCCCCCGAATGGAAAATATTTGTACAAGACGAATGCCAATTGCATCAGCGCAGCTCCTCAGCCAGTAACAACGTGCTCAGTCGGATCGCGACACGCTCGGGATTCAAACGCGTGAAGCACAGCGGCCACTCGCGTTTCAGGTCAAACCGGCTGGCATCTTCGGCCGTCGGTTGATAGGTGCATTTCTTTTGCAGGCAGGGTGCGCAGGGGAAGTCGCTGGCGATGTGAATCTGCGACTTTCCGTAAGCGCCAGTCAGGCCCGGGTTGGTCGGGCCGAACAGAGACAATGTCGGGACGTCCAGTGCTGCTGCCAGATGGCCAAGACCGGTATCCACCGCCACACAGGCCTGCGCCCCGGCCAACACTTTGCCAACGCCCGCCAGGTTCAGCTTGGGCAGGACTTCAACGTGGCGCATGTCCTTGGCGATGCGCTCGGCGCGCGCTTTTTCGGCCGGGTTGCCCCAAGCCAGCTTCACGCCGACACCCAGGTAGCCAACGCGCTCGGCCAGCTCTCGCCAATAGGCCTCGGGCCAGTGCTTGGTGTCCCAGGTGGTGCCGTGCAGGAACAAAACGTAGGGATTCTTGCGCGGCAGCTCGACCAGACGTTCGACGTTCAGGCCATAGTCACTCAGACCCTTGGGCAAGTCGTAGCCCAGGGCGATGGCGAACAATTGGCGTACTCGCTCCACGGCATGCTGGCCGCGGGCAACTGCCAGGCGCCGATCATAGAAACGTGCCGCGATCGGCTCTCGTGCCGAACCTTTATCGAGGCCTGCCACCGGCGCCTTGACATAACGAGTCAGCAAGGCACTTTTCAACAGGCCCTGGGCATCGATCACCAGATCATATTTTGTCGCGCGAATGCTTTGCTTGAAGCGCTTCCACTCGCCGCTCCTGATGGTCTGCCAGATGTTTTTGCGCCAGCGACGAATCGCGACCGGAATCACCTTGCCCACCGCCGGATGCCAGGTCGGGATCTCCGCGAAGCCCTCTTCCACCACCCAGTCGAATTGAATGCCGGGAATCGCCCGGGCCGCGTCCGTCAGCGCCGGCAACGCATGGATCACGTCACCGAGCGAAGACGTCTTGATCAACAGGACCCGCAAATTATTTGACCTCGACTACAGTGCCCTGCAACCGCTGCAAGGCTTCGTTCACCGCTTGCGGCATAAGCTGGCGCAGGCAGTTGTAATGACCGAAACGGCACGTACGGTCAAAGCAGGGGCTGCATTCGATGCCCAGGCGGACAATTTCGACGTGCTCGGCCAGGGGTGGTGTGAACCCTGGCGAGGTGGAGCCATACACGGCCACCAGCGGTCGGTTCAACGCAGCGGCCACGTGCATCAAGCCGGAATCGTTGGACACCACCGAGTCGGCACAGGACAGCAAATCGATGGCCTCGGCCAGGGACGTCCCGCCGCTGAGGTTCACCGACTCTTCACGCAAGCCCGGGATCAGACGGGCGCGGATGTCCTCGCCTACGGAGTGATCGTTTTTCGAACCGAACAGCCACACCTGCCAACCCTCGCGAATCCTGGCTTCGGCAACCTGGGCGTAATGCTCGGACGGCCAGCGCTTGGATTCGCCGAACTCGGCACCCGGGCACAGCGC
The DNA here is from genome assembly GCF_040310425.1 of Pseudomonas sp. 65/3-MNA-CIBAN-0223. NCBI lineage: Bacteria > Pseudomonadati > Pseudomonadota > Gammaproteobacteria > Pseudomonadales > Pseudomonadaceae > Pseudomonas > Pseudomonas sp. 65/3-MNA-CIBAN-0223. Next base: position 308,639 of record NZ_JBEOPV010000002.1, on the reverse strand, counting down.
CAGCACCGGACGGTCCAGGGTCAGGCCGAACTTGGCCAGCGCCGCTTCCCGGGACACCGGGTCGATCTGCAGCGTCGGGCGTGGATAAGGTTTTGGCAGCTCGACGCCAGGCTCGAAGGCCAGGGCCATGAACCGCTCGATCATCAGCGGATAACGTTCCTTATCCAGCGTGCGTACGTCATTGAGCAAGCCGTAGCGGAATTCGCCGCGCCAGCCGGTGCGTTTCGCGATGCCGGCAAAGAACGGCACCAGCGCCGACTTCAACGAGTTGGGCAGCAGGATCGCCTGGTCGTACTGGCCAGCCAGGGATTTTCCGATGCGCCGCCGTGTAGCCAATTCCAAGGCGCCGTGGCCGAGCGGAAAGCTCAAGGCCTGACGGACTTCGGGCATGCGCTCCAGGATCGGCCGGCTCCACTCGGGGGCCAGGACGTCGATTTCGCATTGCGGGTGGCGTTGCTTGAGACACTGAAAGAGTGTCTGCGCCATCACCATGTCACCGACCCAACTGGGCCCAACGATCAGAATTTTCATGTGGTTTCCAAAAACGAACCGGGGAGGCCTACGCCTCCCCGCCTCGTGAATCAGCTTAGCCCCAGCTCACGCCAGATCCGCGATACCTGCCGTCGTTCGTCCACGAACTGATCGCCCGGTATTACTCCTGCATCCTTCTGCAAAGCCTGCCGGTGGGCGGCGGAGCGGTAGGCTTTATAGGCCTCGCGCAACAGGCTGGCATCTGCGGCAGGCATCAAGCCTTCCTCTTCCAGCCCTTCCAGAATACGGATGTTGTCGGTCCAGCGTAGCAATGACGGGTGCGTCTGCGACCACGCCAGGGCCGCGTATTGCACCATAAATTCAATATCGACGATACCTCCGGCGTCCTGCTTGAGATCGAACGGCGCCGTGGCCTCGAAGGCATTTGCCGCCGTGCCGGCCGCCGTACTCTTGCTGCCAAGATTATCGCGCATCTTCGCACGCATCTCGCTGACCTCCTGGCGCAAGGTTGGCAAGTCCCTGGCCTTGCCCAGCACCGTGGCTCGCACCTTCTCAAATGCCTGACCGACGTCCTGGCTACCTACCAGCACCCGCGCCCGCACCAATGCCTGGTGTTCCCAGGTCCAGGCTTCGTTTTCCTGATAGCGCGAAAACGCGCCAAGCGAACTCACCAGCAACCCCGAGGCACCGGACGGTCGCAGGCGCATATCCACTTCATAGAGCTGGCCGGAGTTGGTCTGGGTCGTAAGCAAGTGAATGATGCGCTGCCCCAGCCGGGTGAAAAATTGCGCGCCATCGATGGATTTCGCCCCGTCGGTTTCCGCCTGCGGGTCGCCGTCATGAATAAACACCAGGTCCAGGTCCGAACCATGCCCGAGCTCCAGCCCGCCGACTTTGCCATAACCGACAATGATGAACCCGGGATCGCACAAGGTACCGTCGGTGCGCAGCGGAGTGCCATATTTGGCCACCGTCTGCCGCCAGGCCAGGGCCAGCACTTGCTCCAGAATGGCCTCGGCCAGCCAGGTCAGGTAGTCGCTGACCTTCATCAGCGGCAGGCTGCCGGCAATTTCCGATGCAGCCACCCGCAACCGGTGAGCCAGCTTGAAATGCCGCAGGGCTTCCATCTGCTGCTCAAGATCGTCCTCGGGAATGCGCGTCAGGCGCTCGCGCAATTCCGCCGCCAGCTCTGGCGCCAGGGGTGGTTTGAACAAGCGACCTTCATTGAGCAGCTCGTCGAGCAGCAGCGGAAACCGCGTGATCTGCTCGGCAATCCACGGGCTCGCGGCACACAAAGTCAACAGCCGACGCAGCGCCCCGGGGTTTTCGGTCAACAACACCAGGTAGGCCGAACGACGGGCGACAGCCTCCACCAAGGGCAGCACCCGCTCCAGGACCAGGTCCGGGTTGGCATGCTCCACCGCCTGGGCCAGCAACCGTGGAATAAAGGCATCAAGCCGCTCCCGACCGAGACGCTGCATGGCACGCAACTGCGGGCTGCCGCGCAAACTGGCGAGTGCCTTCAGGGCCTTGGTCGCATCAGCAAACCCGCCCTCCTCCAGCTGCCGACAGGCGGCCTCTTCATCCTGGGCTTCCTCCCACAGCGGCAACCATTCCCCGCCGACCACCACTTCGCTTTCGGTGCCTTCCTCTTCGTCCGGGTCGGCAATGACCTGGCCGAAGTGCCAGGCCACCCGATTGCGCCAGTACATCAATTGTTCATGGAACGCGGGCCAGTCGGCAAAACCCAGCATAAAGGCAATACGCGCCTGATCCTGCGCGCCATCGGGCAACATCTGGGTCTGGCGGTCGGCAATCGCCTGTATCGCATGTTCGGTGTACCGCAGGAACTCGTAACCTTCACGCAGTTCGCTGACCACGGCCGGCGGCAGGTAGCCCTGGCCTTCAAGAGTGCTCAGCACCTTCAACAGGGGACGCTGCTGCAGGCTCAAGTCCCGGCCGCCGTGGATCAGCTGGAAGGCCTGGGCGATAAACTCCACTTCACGGATCCCACCGGAGCCGAGCTTGATATTGTCAGCCATGCCCTTGCGCCGCACTTCCTGCTGGATCAGCTGCTTCATCGTGCGCAGCGCTTCGATAGCCGAAAAGTCCAGGTAGCGCCGGTAGACGAACGGGCGCAGCATCTCCTGCAGTTGCGCACCGGCGACTTGATCACCCGCCACCACCCGCGACTTGATCATGGCGTAGCGCTCCCAGTCGCGGCCCTGATCCTGGTAATACTGCTCCAGCGCGTTGAAGCTCAGCACCAATGCACCCGCCGAACCGTATGGCCGCAGGCGCATGTCGACGCGGAAGACAAAACCGTCGACCGTCATCGGGTCCAGCGCCTTGATCAGGCGCTGACCCAACCGAATGAAGAACTCCTGGTTATCCAGCGAGCGTTTGACGCCCACTGTTTCGCCGCCCTCGGGATAGGCGAAGATCAGGTCGATGTCCGAAGACAGGTTCAGCTCCACCGCACCGAGCTTTCCCATGCCAAGGATGACCATCTGCTGCGGCTCGCCACTGCGCCGCCCCGTGGGCACGCCGAACTGCTGGCAATGGCGTGCGTACAGCCATTGATAAGCCTGGTCGATGCTGGCGTCGGCCATGTCCGAAAGATCGCGACAGGTCTGCACCAGATCGGCCTGGCGCGTCAGGTCACGCCAGATGATTCGTACCTGATGCCGGGTGCGCTGGCGGCGCAAGGCTCGCCCGAGTTCGTCGTCGGTCTCGGCCTGGTTCACCGCTGCGGCAATCTGCGCGCACAACTCACCCGGGGCAAAGTTACGGTCCAGCTCCCCGGACCGCACCAGCTCCAGCAGCATCGACGGGTCACGCACCGACTGTTCAATCACAAAGTCGCTGGCGGCGCTCACCCGGGCAAATTGTGCCCATCGCTCGGGAGGCCATGCCGACAGACCATGATCATCCTCCAGCGCCTCGACGCCAGCACGGAACGACTGCTCGGCACGGGTGACCAATGGCAGGAGAATGGCGGGCAGTTCAGCAAGCGAAGGGAGGCTCATGGTCTATCCTTGATCGGCGTGGAACGGGCTGCATGTAGTGATTTTCGAAAAGGCACTACCTGATCGACTGTCGAACAAAGGTTAGAAATAGCTAAAATTGTTTTAATGTTGGCAGCGATCATCAAGCTTTCACCTTTTTCGGTTGGCAAAAGACCAACCTTAACGATTATTCTCACAACGCAGCCAGAGGCCACAAGCCGCTCATCTGTAGTTTTACTACTCGTATATACATGCGGAATGCTGAAATGCTCGATGATTTGTAGTAAAACTACACGCCGCCGGAACCTACCTCTCGGCAATCCAAGAATTTATATCGTCTGCCCACAAGGCCAGTCGCAAACTCAGGCAACCGATTCTGGAAGCCTTTCCGCCCTGGAGCAAGCCATGCAAGACCTCGATCCCGTCGAAACCCAGGAATGGCTGGACGCCCTGGAATCGGTTCTCGACAAAGAAGGCGAAGACCGTGCCCACTATCTGATGACCCGTATGGGCGAACTTGCAACCCGCAGCGGTTCGCAGTTGCCTTACGCCATCACCACGCCATACCGCAACACCATTCCCGTCACCCACGAAGCACGCATGCCTGGCGACCTGTTCATGGAACGCCGCATTCGCTCGTTGGTACGCTGGAACGCGATGGCAATGGTAATGCGTACGAATTTGAAAGATTCGGACCTGGGCGGACACATCTCCAGCTTCGCTTCCAGTGCGACTCTGTACGACATCGGCTTCAACTACTTTTTCCAGGCCCCGACCGACGAACACGGCGGCGACCTGATCTACTTCCAGGGCCACACCTCGCCAGGCGTTTACGCCCGTGCGTTCATGGAAGGCCGCATCACCGAAGACCAGATGAACAATTTCCGCCAGGAAGTGGACGGCCAGGGCCTGTCGTCCTACCCGCACCCTTGGCTGATGCCTGATTTCTGGCAGTTCCCGACTGTATCCATGGGTCTGGGCCCGATCCAGGCGATCTACCAGGCGCGTTTCATGAAGTACCTGGAAGCTCGTGGCTTTATTCCGGAAGGCAAGCAGAAAGTCTGGTGCTTCCTGGGCGACGGCGAGTGCGACGAGCCGGAATCCCTGGGCGCGATCTCGCTGGCTGGCCGCGAGAAGCTCGACAACCTGATCTTCGTCATCAACTGCAACCTGCAGCGCCTCGACGGCCCGGTTCGCGGCAACGGCAAGATCATCCAGGAACTCGAAGGCGTGTTCCGTGGTGCCCAGTGGAACGTGACCAAAGTCATTTGGGGCCGTTTCTGGGACCCGCTGCTGGCCAAGGACGTCGACGGTATCCTGCAACGTCGCATGGACGAAGTCATCGACGGCGAGTACCAGAACTACAAAGCCAAAGACGGCGCGTTCGTACGTGAACACTTCTTCAACTCGCCAGAACTCAAGGCGATGGTTGCTGATCTGTCCGACGACGAGATCTGGAAACTCAACCGTGGCGGCCACGATCCGTACAAGGTCTACGCGGCGTACCACGAAGCGGTCAACCACAAAGAACAGCCTACCGTCATCCTGGCCAAGACCATCAAGGGTTACGGCACCGGTGCTGGCGAAGCGAAGAACACTGCGCACAACACCAAGAAAGTCGATGTCGACAGCCTGAAGTTGTTCCGCGACCGCTTCGACATCCCGGTCAAGGACGAAGAACTGGAAAACCTGCCGTTCTTCAAACCAGAGCCAAACAGCGCCGAAGCCCGCTACCTGAGCGAGCGCCGCACTGCATTGGGCGGCTTCGTGCCACAGCGTCGCGCCAACAGCTTCAGCGTGCCGACCCCGTCGCTCGATACACTCAAGGCCATCCTCGACGGCTCGGGCGACCGTGAAATCTCCACCACCATGGCCTTCGTGCGGATCCTCGCGCAACTGGTCAAGGACAAGGAAATCGGCCCACGCATCGTTCCGATCATCCCGGACGAAGCCCGTACCTTCGGTATGGAAGGCATGTTCCGCCAATTGGGCATCTACTCCTCCGTCGGCCAGCTCTACGAGCCAGTCGATAAAGACCAGGTGATGTTCTACAAGGAAGACAAGAAGGGCCAGATCCTCGAAGAAGGCATCAACGAAGCGGGCGCCATGAGCTCCTTCATCGCTGCCGGTACTTCGTACTCCAGCCACAACCAGCCAATGTTGCCGTTCTACATCTTCTACTCGATGTTCGGCTTCCAGCGTATCGGCGACCTGGCCTGGGCTGCAGGCGACAGCCGTACCCGTGGCTTCCTGATCGGCGGCACCGCCGGGCGGACCACGCTGAACGGCGAAGGCCTGCAACACGAAGACGGTCACAGCCACATCCTGGCTGCCACCATCCCGAACTGCCGCACCTTTGATCCAACCTACGGCTACGAGCTGGCGGTGATCATCCAGGACGGCATGAAGAAGATGACCGAAGAGCAGCAGGACGTTTTCTACTACATCACCGTGATGAACGAGTCCTACCAGCAACCAGCCATGCCGGCTGGTGTCGAGGAAGGCATCATCAAGGGCATGTACCTGCTCGAAGAAGATACCCGCGAAGCGGCGCACCACGTTCAGCTGATGGGCTCCGGCACCATCCTGCGTGAAGTCCGTGAAGCAGCGAAGATCCTGCGTGAAGAGTTCAACATCGGCGCTGACGTCTGGAGCGTTACCAGCTTCAACGAACTGCGTCGCGATGGTCTGGCCGTAGAGCGCAGCAACCGCCTGCACCCGGGCCAGAAGCCGCAACTGAGCTACGTCGAGGAATGCCTGAACGGCCGTAAAGGTCCGGTCATCGCCTCTACCGACTACATGAAGCTGTTCGCTGAGCAAATCCGCCAATGGGTCCCGTCCAAGGAATTCAAAGTCCTGGGCACCGACGGTTTCGGCCGCAGTGACAGCCGCAAGAAGCTGCGTCACTTCTTCGAAGTCGATCGTCAATTCGTGGTGTTGGCAGCCCTGGAAGCATTGGCTGACCGTGGTGATATCGAACCTAAAGTGGTGGCTGAAGCCATCGCCAAGTTCGGCATCAACCCGGAAAAACGCAACCCACTGGACTGCTGAGGAGACACTCTGTGAGCGAACTCATTCGCGTACCTGACATCGGCAGCGGTGAAGGTGAAGTAATCGAACTATTTGTGAAGGTCGGCGACCGTATCGAAGCCGAACAGAGCATCCTGACGCTTGAGTCGGACAAGGCGAGCATGGAAGTTCCTGCTCCCAAGACCGGCATCGTCAAAAGCCTCAAGGTGAAGCTGGGCGACCGCCTGAAAGAAGGCGACGAACTGCTTGAGCTGGAAGTCGAGGGTGACGCTGCTGCGGCACCTGCGGCTGCCGCAGCGCCGGCGGCCAAGGCTGAAGAGAAACCGGCGGCAGCTCCTGCTGCAGCCGCTCCAGCTGCGGCGCCTGCTGCTGCCTCCGTACAGCAAGTGCATGTGCCGGACATCGGTTCGTCGGGCAAGGCCCAGATCATCGAGATCCAGGTCAAAGTCGGCGACACCGTCGAGGCTGATCAGTCGCTGATCACCCTGGAGTCCGACAAGGCGAGCATGGAAATCCCTTCGCCTGCCGCTGGCGTGGTCAAGAGCATCAGCGTCAAGCTCAATGACGAAGTGGGCACCGGCGACCTGATCCTGGATCTGGAAGTGGCAGGTGCTGCGGCGCCTGCTGCTGCCGCTCCGGCCCAGGCTGCTGCGCCTGCCGCCGCTGCTGCACCTGCTGCACCTGCTGCTGCCCCGGCCGCACCGGTTGCCGACAGTGTCCAGGACATTCATGTGCCGGACATTGGTTCGTCGGGCAAAGCCAAGATCATCGAAGTACTGGTCAAGGCCGGCGACACCGTCACCGCCGACCAGTCGCTGATCACCCTGGAATCCGACAAGGCAAGCATGGAAATCCCATCGCCTGCCGCCGGCGTGGTGGAAAGCATTTCCATCAAGCTGGATGACGAGGTTGGTACCGGCGACCTGATCCTCAAGCTCAAGGTCAAAGGCGCTGCGCCTGCTGCTGCCCCGGCAACCGCCGCTGCCGCACCGGCTCCTGCACCTGCGGCCGCCAAGGCTGACGCTGCTCCGGCTGCCACTGCGCCTGCCGCACCGGCTGTTGCCCCGGCCAAGCCGGGCGCCAAGGTTCACGCAGGCCCGGCTGTTCGCCAACTGGCCCGTGAATTCGGTGTCGAGCTGAACGCGGTCGGCGCCAGCGGTCCACACGGTCGCATCCTGAAAGAAGACGTTCAGGTTTACGTCAAAGCCATGATGCAGAAGGCCAAGGAAGCACCGGCCGCTGCTGGCGGCGCAACCGGTGGCGCGGGCATTCCACCGATTCCGGTCGTGGACTTCAGCCGCTTCGGTGAAACCGAAGAAGTGCCGATGACTCGCCTGATGCAGATCGGCGCTTCCAGCCTGCACCGCAGCTGGCTGAACATCCCGCACGTGACTCAGTTCGATTCGGCTGATATCACCGACCTGGAAGCGTTCCGTATCGCCCAGAAAGCCGTTGCAGAGAAAGCCGGCGTCAAGCTGACCATCCTGCCGCTGCTGCTCAAATCCTGCGCGCATCTGCTCAAGGAGCTGCCGGACTTCAACAGCTCGCTGGCGCCAAGCGGCAAGGCAATCATCCGCAAGAAGTACGTGAACATCGGCTTCGCGGTCGACACCCCTGAAGGCCTGCTGGTACCGGTCATCAAGAACGTTGACCAGAAGAGCCTGCTGCAGCTTGCCGCTGAAGCGGCTGCGCTGGCTGCCAAAGCCCGCGACAAGAAGCTCACCGCTGACGACATGCAAGGTGCCTGCTTCACCATTTCCAGCCTCGGGCACATTGGCGGTACCGGCTTCACGCCGATCGTCAACGCGCCGGAAGTGGCGATCCTCGGTGTCTCGAAGGCAACCATCCAGCCGGTCTGGGATGGCAAAGCCTTCCAGCCGAAACTGATGCTGCCACTGTCGCTGTCCTACGATCACCGTGTGATCAACGGCGCCGCTGCTGCACGCTTCACCAAGCGCCTGAGCGACCTGCTGGCCGATATCCGCACCATCCTGCTGTAACACCAACTGGCCCTCCCTCCCGGGAGGGCCAGTTGCGTTTCGCGTTTTCCGAGCGCCACGCTCGTACCTCAACCCCGCCAATTTGGCGGGGCTTTTTTTTGCCTGAATGTTTTAACCGCATTCCTGCAGCAGGGCAGAACAGGCAACCTGTTGCAGAGAATCGATATTCCGTTGCGCTGCCCCCCGGATCGCAGCCCTGGGTGCTGCGATTCTTTAGGGCCGAAATAATACTTTCGACCCGCAACTGCAGAATTCCCAATCCCTGCCGACATATTCTTATAGCACTTGGCCTCCATCTCTCTTGTCAGTCGGTGTCGCAATGATGCAACCTTGCGACACGCAACAGAAAAGAGGGCGCGAGCCCGGCGCGACCAGTACTTTCGCAGCGAGTCTCCCTTCATGAAAAGCCAACCCGATGCCGCCAGCCGTATGGCGGCCGAGGTAGTGACGCAATTGCCTGTGCCCTCGCGGCTCGGCATGCTGCGTTTCGAGCGGCTGAATGAAGCCAGCTGGGCGATGCTGTTTCTCGACCCCAACTGCGAACGACAATTTGGCCTGGCGGCGGTTGAGCTCTGCTCCCTGATCAGTTCGCCCTATGCCAGCCTGATGGAGCCGCAAGCGCGCCATCAGCTGCATGATGCGATTCAGCAGCAGCTCACCGAAGCCTCCAGTTACCTGATCCGCTATACCCTGCACACCCCCGCCGGCGCCTTGAAGCTGCTGGAGCTGGGCGAAGCATTCAAACAGCACAACCGACAGCTGTTGCGCGGCTACCTGCTGGTGGTGGACGAACTGTTCGAAGGCAACCCTCTACTGGCCGCATTGGACCTGGAAACCCAGAACTCGCGCCTGCAAATCGCCCTTGAACTCAACCAGCGCACCCAGCAGGAACAGCTGATGCACCTGGAACGAGTGCGTGCGCAGCAAGACTTGATCCTTCTGCTGACGCGTCAGCGCTACACCAGCATCAACTCCCTGCTGGAAGCCGCCGAGCTGATCACCCGCAGCGCCTGTGATATGTACGAGGTCGATTGCGCCAGCCTGTGGAACCTTGAGGGGGCGATGCTGGTACCGATCTCGGCCTATCACCGCGCGAGCCAGAAGCATCAACTGCCAGACCCGATCGATGTCAGTGGTTTCCCTGACTATCTGGAAGCCCTGCACACCGGCCGCGCCATCGACGCCCACAATGTCATGCGCGACCCGCGCACCCGCGAGCTGGTCGAATGCCTGCAACCACGGGATGTCATCGCCATGCTCGATGCCAGCGTTCGGGTCGACGGCCAAGTGGTCGGGGTGCTATGCCTGGAGCAGAATGCCACCGCCCGCGCCTGGCAGTCGGACGAAATAGCTTTTGCCGGCGAGCTGGCGGACCAGTTTGCCCAAGTGATCAGCAATCACAACCGCCGCACCGCCACCAGTGCCCTGCACCTGTTCCAGCGGGCAGTCGAGCAGAGCGCGAACGCCTTTCTGCTGGTCAATTGCGATGGCATCGTGGAGTACGTCAACCCCAGCTTTACCGCGATCACCCAGTACAGCACCGAGGAGGTTCACGGCCAGCAACTGTCCCAACTGCCGGCCCTGGAAAACCTCAGTGAATTGCTGTTTGACGCGACTTCAGCGCTGGCCAAGAGCAACAGCTGGCAGGGCGAATTCAAAAGCCGACGCAAGAACCTCGAACCCTACTGGGGCCAGTTGTCGATCTCCAAGGTGTACGGCGACAACCGCGAGCTGACGCATTACATTGGCATTTACGAAGACATCACCCAGAGCAAACTCGCCCAGCAGCGAATCGAACGTCTCGCCTACACCGACAACCTGACCAACCTGGGCAATCGACCCGCCTTCATCCGCAACCTCGACGAACGCTTCGCCCGGGATACCGATACGCCCATCAGCCTGCTGCTGGTGGACATCGACAACTTCAAGCGGATCAACGACAGCCTCGGCCACCAGACCGGCGACAAGCTGCTGATCAGCCTCGCCCGCCGCCTGCGCAACAGCCTGAGCCCCAGCGGCAGCCTGGCGCGCTTTGCCAGCAACGAATTCGCCGTGTTGCTGGACAACACCGACCTCTGCACCGGCCAACAGGTCGCCAACCAGCTGCTGGCGACGCTCGACAAGCCAATGTTCGTCGACAACCAGCTGATCAGCGTCACCGGCTCCGTGGGCCTGGCGTGCGCGCCACTGCATGGCCGCGACCCGCAGACGCTGATGCGCAACGCTGGCCTGGCGCTGCACAAGGCCAAGGCCAACGGCAAGCATCAGGTTCAGGTGTTCACCGAGGCATTGAATGCCGAGGCCAGCTACAAACTGTTCGTCGAGAACAACCTGCGTCGCGCCCTGACCCAGAATGAACTGGACGTGTTCTACCAGCCCAAGCTGTGCCTGCGCAGTGGGCGCCTGCTGGGCATGGAAGCGCTGCTGCGCTGGAACCATCCAGACAAGGGCATGATCCGCCCCGACCAGTTCATCAGCGTCGCCGAGGAAACCGGCCTGATCATCCCGATCGGCAAATGGATCGCACGCCAGGCCTGCCGCATGAGCAAAGACCTGACTGCCGCCGGCCTGGGCAATTTGCAGGTGGCGATCAACCTGTCGCCCAAACAGTTCTCCGACCCGGACCTGGTGGCATCCATCGCCAATATCCTCAAGGAAGAAGCGCTACCGCCCAACCTGCTGGAGCTGGAACTGACGGAAGGCCTGCTGCTCGAAGCGACCGAAGACACGCACTTGCAACTCGACCAGCTCAAGCGCCTGGGCCTGACCCTGGCCATGGATGACTTCGGCACCGGCTATTCGTCGCTCAGCTACCTGAAAAAATTCCCGATCGATATTATCAAGATCGATCGAAGCTTCATCCACGAAATCCCGGACAACCAGGACGACATGGAAATCACCTCCGCAGTGATCGCCATGGCCCACAACCTGAAGCTCAAAGTAGTAGCCGAAGGCATAGAGACCGCCGAGCAGCTGGCCTTCCTGCGCCGCCACCGCTGCGACGTCGGCCAGGGCTACCTGTTCGACCGGCCAATCCCGGGCAGCGAGCTGATCGAGAAGCTCAAACGCTATCCGCGCGGCCCGATTGCCTGAGACGCCCATGCGGGAGCCAGCCTGCTGGCGATAGCGTCGTGTCAGCCAGCATCCACGTCATTGACGTACCGTACTGCGAGCAGGCTCACTCCTACAGGGGTAGTGCGTTAACGGGCATCATTGGGCACACTGGTGGTCTACCTATTTACATCCAACCTGACTGAGAGGACTGATCATGGTTCTGCGCTCGGAAATACTGGTGAATAAAAACGTGCTCCCAACTAAAGAACAAGCTCTGCCTGGCCGCGAAACCCCTATGTCCCTGCCGGAGAAACATTTCGTCCACGACGCGCCGCTGCTGGGCCCGTTCGTCACCGACGTGGATTTCGCGATCTTCGGCCTGGGCTGCTTCTGGGGTGCGGAACGCAAATTCTGGCAGCGCGAAGGCGTGGTCAGTACGGTGGTCGGTTACGCCGGCGGCTTCACACCCAATCCGACGTACGAAGAGGTCTGCTCAGGCCTGACTGGCCACAGCGAAGTGGTTTTGGTGGTCTACGAGCCGGCGAAGGTCAGCTACGAAGCGCTGCTGAAAATGTTCTGGGAGCTGCACAACCCGACTCAAGGCATGCGCCAGGGCAACGACATCGGCACGCAGTATCGCTCGGTGATCTATGCCACCAACCCGACTCAACTGGAAGCGGCCAAGGCCAGCGCAAAAGTGTTCCAGGCTGAGCTGACCAAAGCCGGTAAAGGCACCATTACCACCGAAATCGAAGAAGCACCGACGGTCTATTTCGCCGAGGCGTATCACCAGCAGTACCTGGCGAAAAACCCTGAAGGGTATTGCGGGATCGGCGGCACTGGCGTGACTTGCCCGATCTGATCGGACACCGCTTCCCCCTGTAGGAGCCAGCTTGCTGGCGATGGTCGTCAACGATAACGCGGGAAACCTGATACCCCGCAGTGCTCACTGGCTTCTCGCGAGCAAGCTCGCTCCTACACGGGTGTTTGATCGCCGCTATTATTCGGCGATCAACCAATCCATCTGCCACCCGCCCTGGGTCTGCCCAAGCTTTTGCGACAACCACGGCAGCAACTCGCGCAACTCCTCCTCAAGCCCCCACGGCGGATTGGCAATCGCCAGCCCGGAGCCATTCAAGCTGTTCGGCGTATCCAGTGGATGCACCAGCAACTCTACCCGCAACAACTTCGGCGCGCCGGTGCCTGCGAGGTCTTGATAGAAGCGCCGCAACATGCGCTGGTCCTTGACCGGATACCAGATCGCAGCCACCGTCTGGCGCATCCGGCCAATAGCCTCTTTCAGCGACGCCGCACAGCGCTGCATCTCATCCAGCTGCTCGAACGGCGGGTCGATCAACATCACCGCACGCTTCTCCTGCACCGGCAACATCGCCCTAGGCACATGCCAGCCCTCGCCCAGGTGCACTTTGACCCGTCGATCGCCGGCCATGTTGTCCTTAAGCAACAGGCCATCCTCGGGGTGCTTCTCGTTGAGCATCACCCGATCCTGCGGTCGCGTAAGACGCCGCGCCAGTTCCGGCGATCCCGGGTAATAGCGCAACTGGCCATCCGGGTTCATGTCATGCAACACCTTCATGTAATCGGCGGTCAATGCCGGCAAGTCCGGTTGATCCCAAAGACGCGCAATGCCTTCAAGGTACTCGCCGGTTCGGCTGGCCTGATCACCCTGCAGGTCATACAGGCCGATACCGGCGTGGGTATCGAGATAGGCAAACGGCTGCTCCTTGCGCGACATCAGGGCGATGAGGCGGGTCAAGGTCAGGTGTTTGAACACGTCGGCGTGATTGCCGGCATGGAAGGCGTGACGATAATTCATGATTGCTCCTGCGCAGGCCGGCAAGTTTACCCTGTACCGAGCGTAACGTCAGGGCTTCGCGGCCGAGCGGGCTGAGCGCGACCACTTCGCGCCTCGGGGGCATAAAAAAACGGCCCACCTCCAGAGGAAGCGGGCCGTTTTTCGTGTTCGGCAAAAGCTCAGAGCATCAGCTCATCGCATTACTTGTTCAGGCGGAAATCTGCCTCGGCTGCGGCGAAGCGCTGCAGCATGCCTGCCGTCGGTGCGCCGAGCTTGCTGACGATGTAGATCGCCAGGCTGGCGAAGATAAAGCCCGGGATGATTTCGTACAGGCCCAGCAGTTCGAAGTGCTTCCACACGATCACAGTGATCGCGCCAACCAGGATACCGGCCAGCGCGCCGTTGCGGGTCATGTCTTTCCAGATCACGGAAATCAGCACAACCGGACCGAACGCAGCCCCAAAACCTGCCCAGGCGTAGCTCACCAGGCCCAGTACGCGGTTTTCCGGGTTGGCGGCCATCGCGATGGCGATCAGGGCAACCAGCAGCACCATGGCGCGGCCGACCCAGACCAGCTCGACCTGGGAAGCGGATTTACGCAGGAAGGTCTTGTAGAAGTCTTCGGTCAGGGCGCTCGAGCACACCAGCAGCTGGCAGCTCAGGGTGCTCATCACAGCCGCGAGAATGGCCGACAGCAGTACACCGGCGACCCATGGGTTGAAGAGGATTTTCGCCAGCTCGATGAACACGCGCTCTGGGTTTTCGGTCACGGGACCGGCCACTTCAGGGTGCGCAGCGAAGTACGCAATGCCGAAGAAACCGACAGCCACGGTGCCACCCAGGCACAGGATCATCCAGGCCATGGAGATGCGACGCGCCTTGGCGATCGACTTGACCGAATCCGCCGCCATGAAACGCGCGAGGATGTGCGGCTGGCCGAAGTAGCCCAGGCCCCAGCCCATCAGCGAGATGATGCCGATGAAGGTGGTGTTTTTCAGCATGTCGAAGTTGCTTGGATCTTGCGCTTCGATAGCCAGGAACGTGGTGTCGACGCCGCCGGTGGCCAGCAGCACGATGATTGGCGTCAGCAACAGGGCAAAGATCATCAACGTGGCTTGCACGGTGTCGGTCCAGCTCACTGCCAGGAAACCACCCACGAAAGTGTAGGCAATAGTCGCCGCAGCACCGGCCCACAGCGCAGTCTCGTAGGACATGCCGAAGGTGCTTTCGAACAGACGGGCGCCAGCCACGATGCCGGACGCGCAATAGATAGTGAAGAACACCAGGATCACAACCGCCGAGATAATCCGCAGCAGGCCGCTTTTGTCTTCAAAACGGCTGGAGAAGTAATCCGGCAGGGTCAGCGCATCGCCGTTGTGCTCGGTCTGCACACGCAGACGGCCGGCGACGAACAGCCAGTTCAGGTAGGCACCGATGATCAGCCCGATGGCGATCCAGCTTTCGGAGAGACCGGACATGTAGATAGCGCCCGGCAGGCCCATCAGCAACCAACCGCTCATATCGGAGGCGCCGGCGGACAATGCGGTTACCACGCTGCCCAGACTACGACCGCCCAGAATGTAGTCGGAAAGGTTGTTGGTGGAGCGATAGGCCATTAAGCCGATCAGCACCATTGCTGCGATGTAGATCACGAACGTGATCAGGGTTGGATTGCTAACGCTCATTAAGTTACGCCCTGGCTTTGTTTTTATGTAGCGGCGGTTTTGGCTAACCGCTCGCAAACGACGACGTTTGACAGACGATTGTGTATCCCGCGCATTTATGACTGATGTTTCCCCAGGAAAGCCATCAGCCGGCACACCTGACTTTGGAGCCGGTTGCACCTTCGCCGCGAATGCTATTCAACAAAGCAAATAAGGTGCAACCTGTTTCTAGCGAATAAGTTGCACCTAGTCGGAATTATTTGCCAAATGCCGTTTCTTGCTCCCTTTTAGGGCGGTTTTCAACGATTGCTATAAGTAAAAGCACCAAGCAGGAGCAGTACCTTCGTACCGGAATTTATTTCCTGACGAACTGCCTGTAATTCCGACAAAAAAAGGGTTGCACCCGGTTGCACCTCGATCAGCGCAGGGCTAATCTTGCCGCCAGCTGATGCCACGCAGTTGTGGCAAACATGAGGATAAAAATATGGCTACCACCACTCTTGGGGTCAAACTTGACGACCCGACCCGCGATCGCCTGAAGGCTGCCGCGACCTCGATTGATCGCACGCCGCACTGGCTGATCAAGCAGGCCATCTTCAATTACCTGGAGAAACTCGAGGGTGGTGCAACCCTGACCGAACTGAACGGCTTGACCAAGGATTCCGACGACTCTGTCGATGCGCCTCTGGATCATGCTCATCAGTGCTTCCTGGAATTTGCTGAAAGCATCCTGCCGCAATCGGTACTGCGCGCCTCGATCACTGCCGCCTACCGCCGCCCTGAGCCAGAAGTCGTGCCGATGCTGATCGAGCAGGCTCGCCTGCCAGCGAGCATGGCCGAAGCCACCAACAAACTCGCCGCCTCGATTGCGGAAAAACTGCGCAACCAGAAGAGCGCCGGCGGCCGGGCCGGGATTGTCCAGGGCCTGCTGCAGGAATTTTCCCTGTCTTCCCAGGAAGGCGTGGCACTGATGTGCCTGGCCGAAGCGCTACTGCGTATCCCGGACAAAGGCACACGCGACGCACTGATCCGCGACAAGATCAGCACTGGCAACTGGCACCCGCACCTTGGCAACAGCCCTTCGCTGTTCGTTAACGCTGCCACCTGGGGCTTGCTGCTGACCGGCAAACTGGTCTCCACCCATAATGAAGCCGGCCTGACTTCGTCCCTGAGCCGCATCATCGGCAAGAGCGGCGAGCCGATGATCCGCAAGGGCGTCGACATGGCCATGCGCCTGATGGGCGAGCAGTTCGTCACCGGCGAAACCATTGCTGAAGCCCTGGCCAATGCGAGCAAGTTCGAAGCCAAGGGCTTCCGCTACTCCTACGACATGCTCGGTGAAGCCGCGCTCACCGAGCACGACGCGCAGAAATACCTGGCGTCGTACGAACAAGCCATCCACTCGATCGGCAAAACATCCCACGGTCGTGGGATTTATGAAGGTCCGGGCATCTCCATCAAGCTCTCGGCACTGCACCCGCGTTACAGCCGTGCACAGTACGAGCGCGTAATGGAAGAGCTGTACCCGCGCCTGCTTTCGCTGACCTTGCTGGCCAAGCAGTACGACATCGGCCTGAACATCGATGCCGAAGAAGCCGACCGCCTCGAGCTGTCGCTGGACCTGCTGGAGCGCCTGTGCTTCGAGCCGCAACTGACCGGCTGGAACGGCATCGGCTTCGTGATCCAGGCTTACCAGAAACGTTGCCCTTACGTGATCGACTACGTGATCGACCTGGCTCGTCGCAGCCGTCATCGCCTGATGATCCGCCTGGTGAAAGGCGCGTACTGGGACAGCGAAATCAAGCGCGCACAGGTCGAAGGCCTGGAAGGCTACCCGGTCTACACCCGCAAGGTGTACACCGACGTGTCCTACATCGCTTGCGCCCGCAAATTGCTGTCGGTGCCAGAAGTCATCTACCCGCAATTCGCCACGCACAACGCCCACACCTTGTCGGCCATTTACCACATCGCCGGGCAGAACTATTACCCGGGTCAATACGAATTCCAGTGCCTGCACGGCATGGGCGAACCGCTGTATGAGCAGGTTGTGGGCAAGGTTTCCGAAGGCAAGCTGAACCGTCCGTGCCGTGTGTATGCACCGGTCGGCACCCACGAAACACTGTTGGCGTACCTGGTACGTCGCCTGCTGGAAAACGGCGCGAACACCTCGTTCGTCAACCGCATCGCCGACCAGTCAATCTCGATCCAGGAGCTGGTGGCCGATCCGGTAGCCAGCATCGAGCAGATGGCTACGCTGGAAGGCGGTTTCGGCCTGCCACACCCGCGTATCCCGCTGCCGCGTGACCTGTATGGTGCCGAGCGCGCCAACTCCAGCGGCATCGACATGGCCAACGAACATCGCCTGGCCTCGCTGTCCTGTGCACTGCTGGCCACCGCTCACAACAACTGGAAAGCCGCGCCGATGCTCGGTTGCGCGTCCAGCACTGAAACCCCTGCGCCTGTCCTGAACCCTTCGGATCTGCGTGACGTGGTCGGCCATGTGCAGGAAGCGACGGTCGAAGACGTCGATAACGCGATCCAGTGCGCCCTGAACGCCGCACCGATCTGGCAGGCCACCCCGCCCGCCGAACGTGCGGCCATTCTGGAACGTGCCGCCGACTTGATGGAAGGCGAGATCCAGCCGCTGATGGGCCTGCTGGCCCGCGAAGCGGGCAAGACTTTCGCCAACGCCATCGCCGAAGTGCGTGAAGCCGTGGACTTCCTGCGTTACTACGCGGTACAGGCGCGCAACGATTTCACCAACGACGCACATCGCCCACTGGGTCCTGTGGTCTGCATCAGCCCCTGGAACTTCCCGCTGGCGATCTTCAGCGGCCAGGTCGCTGCAGCACTGGCGGCCGGCAACCCGGTGTTGGCCAAGCCTGCAGAGCAAACTCCGCTGGTGGCCGCCCAGGCCGTGCGCCTGATGTTGGAGGCCGGCATTCCTGAAGGCGTTCTGCAGTTGCTGCCAGGCCGTGGCGAAACCGTGGGTGCCCGCCTGGTCGGCGACGATCGGGTCAAAGGCGTGATGTTCACCGGTTCCACCGAAGTCGCACGCTTGCTGCAGCGCAACGTCGCGGGTCGCCTGGATGCCCAGGGCCGTCCGATCCCGCTGATCGCCGAAACCGGCGGCCAGAACGCGATGATCGTCGACTCCTCGGCACTGACCGAACAGGTGGTCATAGACGTCGTTTCCTCGGCCTTCGACAGCGCCGGTCAACGTTGCTCTGCTCTGCGCGTACTGTGCCTGCAGGAAGACTCCGCCGACCGCGTGATCGAAATGCTCAAGGGCGCCATGGCGGAATGCCGTCTTGGTAACCCGGAGCGCCTGTCCGTGGACATCGGCCCGGTGATCGACGCCGAAGCCAAGGCTGGCATCGAGAAGCACATCCAGGGCATGCGCGACAAAGGGCGCAATGTTTACCAAGTGGCGATCGCCAACAGCGAAGAAGTCAAACGCGGCACCTTCGTGATGCCGACCCTGATCGAGCTGGAAAGCTTCGACGAGCTGCAACGGGAGATCTTCGGCCCGGTATTGCATGTGGTCCGTTACAAGCGCAAGGACATCGACCAGTTGATCGGGCAGATCAATGCGTCCGGCTACGGCCTGACCCTGGGCGTGCACACGCGCATCGACGAGACCATCGCCAAAGTGATCGACAACGTCAACGCCGGTAACGTCTACGTCAACCGCAACATTGTCGGCGCAGTAGTGGGTGTTCAACCGTTCGGCGGCGAAGGCCTGTCGGGCACTGGCCCGAAAGCCGGTGGTCCGCTGTACCTGTACCGCCTGCTGTCGACTCGTCCTACCGACGCGATTGAACAATCCTTCGCTCGGGGCGATGCTCTCGCAGCACCGGACGTTCGTCTGCGTGACGCCATGAGCAAGCCGCTGACCGCCCTGAAAGCCTGGGCCGACAGCAACAAGTTCGCCGACCTGGCAACCTTGTGCGTGCAGTTCGCGAAGCAATCGCAGAGCGGTATTACCCGTGTTCTGGCGGGCCCGACCGGCGAACGCAACAGCTACGCCATCCTGCCGCGCGAACACGTATTGTGCCTGGCGGAAGTCGAAGGCGACCTGCTGACTCAACTGGCTGCTGTGCTGGCAGTCGGTGGTTCGGCCGTGTGGCCGGAAGCCGAATTGACCAAAGCGGTGTTCGCACGTCTGCCGAAGGACGTACAGGCTCGCATCAAACTGGTTTCCGACTGGAGCAAGGACGAGGTGGTGTTTGATGCGGTTCTGCATCACGGCCATTCAGACCAGCTGCGTGCGGTCTGCCAGCAGGTGGCCAAGCGTGCAGGTGCGATTGTCGGCGTTCATGGGTTGTCCCAGGGCGAAACCAGCATTGCCCTGGAGCGTCTGGTGATCGAGCGGGCGTTGAGCGTCAACACCGCTGCGGCAGGTGGTAACGCCAGCCTGATGACGATCGGTTAAACCGAGAAGCCGGGCACCCTTTGGGGGTGCCTGGTGTTTAGAAGCAAGATCAAAAGATCGCAGCCTTCGGCAGCTCCTGCAGAGAAATTCGATCCCCTGTAGGAGCTGCCGAAGGCTGCGATCTTTTACTTGTCCATCACCAGAATCAATCTTCCTGTTCACCCCGCCCTCCCCACGTCTAGACTCGGCCCATTCCAAAAAAGGTAGGCCGCCATGTCCGAGACGTTGCTCAGTTCCCGCAATCTGGCTTTCGAGCTGTACGAAGTCCTCGATGCCGAAGGCCTGACCCAGCGCGAGCGATTCGCCGAGCACAATCGTGAGACCTTCGATGCCGCCCTGGGCACCGCTCGCAGTATTGCCGAAAAATTCTTCGCGCCGCACAACCGCAAGGGCGACGAGAACGAACCCCGTTACGAGGACGGCCAGGCGATTCTGATCCCGGAAGTGAAGCCCGCAGTGGACGCTTTTCTCGAAGCCGGTTTCCTCAATGCCGCGCGCAGTTTCGAAGCCGGTGGCATGCAATTGCCCACGCTGTTGTCCCAGGCCTGCTTCGCGCACTTCCAGTCGGCAAACGCGGCCTCAACCTCTTACCCGTTCCTGACCATGGGCGCAGCCAACCTGATCGAAAGCTTCGGCACCGAGGAGCAAAAGCGGCGTTTCCTGCAGCCGATGATCGACGGCCGTTTCTTCGGCACCATGGCGTTGACCGAACCCCATGCCGGTTCCTCGCTGTCGGATATTCGCACCCGCGCCGAACCTGCATCCGATGGCACTTATCGGCTCAAGGGCAACAAGATCTTCATTTCCGGCGGCGATCACCCGCTATCGGAAAACATCGTGCACATGGTGTTGGCCAAACTGCCGGACGCGCCGGCCGGGGTGAAGGGTATTTCGCTGTTCATCGTCCCCAAATTCATGGTCAACGACGACGGCAGCCTGGGCAAGCGCAACGATGTATTGCTGGCCGGTCTCTTCCACAAGATGGGCTGGCGCGGCACTACGTCCACGGCGCTCAACTTCGGCGATAACGGCGACTGCGTGGGATATCTGGTGGGCAAACCGCACCACGGCCTGAGCTACATGTTCCAGATGATGAACGAAGCGCGGATCGGCGTCGGCATGGGCGCCGTCATGCTCGGCTACGCCGGCTATCTGTACTCGCTGGAATATGCGCGCGAGCGGCCACAGGGCCGGGTGCCCGACAGCAAGGATCCAAATACCGCACCCGTGGCGATCATCCAGCACGCCGACGTCAAGCGCATGTTGCTGACGCAGAAGGCCTATGTGGAAGGCTCTTTCGACCTCGGGTTGTACGCGGCGCGGTTGTTTGATGACACCACCACGCTTGAGACTGAAAGCGAGCGCAAGCAGGCTCATGAACTGCTGGACCTGCTGACGCCAATCGTCAAATCCTGGCCGTCGGAGTTCTGCCTCAAGGCCAATGAACTGGCGATCCAGATCCTCGGCGGTCACGGTTACACCCGCGAATACCCGGTGGAGCAGTACTACCGCGATAACCGTTTGAATCCGATCCACGAAGGCACTCATGGTATTCAGTCGCTGGATCTACTGGGGCGCAAGCTGGGGCAGAACGGTGGTGCGGGGCTCAAGCAATTGATCCGCCTGATCGCCAACACGGCCGAGCGTGCTCAGGCATACGAGTCGTTAACGCCGCTGCGTGAACCGCTGGAGAAGCTGGTGGCGCGCCTGCAAACCGTGACCATTGGCCTGCTGACCGACCTGGGTCAAGGCAGGGTCAACAGCAGCCTGGCCAACTCTGCCCTGTACCTGAAAGTGTTCGGGCACACGGTGATCGGCTGGCGCTGGCTGGAACAGGCGATTCGCGCCGAGGAAGGGTTGGCCAGGGGCGATGCGGCGGATGTCAGCTTCTATAAAGGCAAGTTGCAGGCGGCGCGGTATTTCCTCACTTGGGAAGTGCCGGGCTGCCACCATGAGCTGGCGATTCTTGAGACCCGGGATGATGTTTGTCTTGGGATGCAGGATGAGTGGTTTTAACCAAAGCCGAAGTAGTGCTGCTCAAATCCAATCGCGGGCAAGCCCGCTCCCATGGGATCTGTGTGTTGAACACACTCTCCGTGAACAACACAGATTCCTGTGGGAGCGGGCTTGCCCGCGATGGCGTCGACCCAGTCACCGCCTTAATCAGCTCAGCTTGAAACTGCCCATCTGCCGCGCCAGATCATCCGCCAACCGCTGCAACGTCTGGCAATCCTCACGGCAAGCCCTGACCTCCCCCGCTGTCGCCCGCGCCAGGTCGGAAATGCCCTGTACGTTGCGGTTGATCTCTTCAGTCACCGCCGACTGCTCTTCGGTCGCCGTCGCCACCTGATGGTTCATGTCGCTGATTCGTTCTACCTGACCAGTAATGGCGGTCAGTGAGGCCCCGGTACGCTGGCTGGACTCAACGCCGGTACCGGTGGCCGCCTGTCCGGAATGCATCGAAGACACCGCATTCTCCGCGCCTTGCTTGAGGCTGCCGATCATCTGCTGGATCTCATCGGTGGACGTCTGCGTGCGTCGGGCCAACGTGCGCACCTCATCCGCCACCACCGCAAACCCTCGCCCCATATCGCCAGCGCGAGCCGCTTCAATCGCCGCATTGAGCGCCAACAGATTAGTTTGCTCGGAAATCCCGCGAATCACCGCCAACACCTGATCGATAGACCCTACCTGATGCGCCAGCTCACCCACAGCTGCCGCGGCGAGGCCAATTTCGTCGGACATGCTCTCGATATGACGAATGGACCCGCCCACCACTTCCCGCGCCTGCATCGCCTCGTCCCGTGCACTTTGCGACGCAACGGCAGCGTTACCGGCGTTCTGCGCGATTTCCTGTACGGTCAGGCCCATCTCATGCACGGCAGTGGCGACCATGTCGGTCATTTCCTGCTGGCGGCCGGAACGCTCGGCGGTATTGTCCACGACCCTGGCAACCTGACCTACAGCTGTGCGCAGGCGCTCGCTGGTCGTCAGCACCTCGCCGATCATGTCGCGCTGGCTGTCCAGGAAGCGATTGAAGCCCCGCGCCAGATCACCGAGCTCATCGGCCCGGCTGGAGTCCAGACGGTGAGTCAAATCTCCACCACCGCTACCGATGGCAACCAGCGCCGCTGTTACCTGGCGGATCGGCCGCACCAGGCCACGGGCCAGCAATACCACCAACAGCAGGCATACCAGGGCGACGGCGAGACCAATGCCGCCACTCATCCACATGGCACGGCGGGCTTCAGCGTAGATCTGCGACTGTGGCACTTCGGCCACCAGCGT
Source organism: Pseudomonas sp. 65/3-MNA-CIBAN-0223 (assembly GCF_040310425.1). Lineage (NCBI taxonomy): Bacteria > Pseudomonadati > Pseudomonadota > Gammaproteobacteria > Pseudomonadales > Pseudomonadaceae > Pseudomonas > Pseudomonas sp. 65/3-MNA-CIBAN-0223. The sequence goes on along the minus strand of NZ_JBEOPV010000002.1, from coordinate 285,852 downwards.
CCAGCCCAAATCCCTCAAGGGCAGGCTCAGTGCCAGAAAATCTTCGTCTTCGCGCATGAAGTTAGTGCTGGTGGCAGTTGTTTGACCCATGACGGACCGGGCGGCTGCCTCACCCATCTGCTCGGACAGTGTGCGTTTGCCACTGAACCGAGCTTCGGGATGGACCTGGATCAAGCCGTCAGAACGCACCAGGTAGACCTTGCCGCGCGCACCAAAGCTGTAGTTGTGGATCAGCCCGGAAAGCTCCTTCATGCTCAGGCCAAGCCCTGCAACGCCCACGACTTTACCGGCCTGCTCGACCTTGAGGTCGATGAACAGCGCCAGCTCTCCTGTCGCGGTGTCATTGTCGATATTGAGCGTGCGCGGCTGATCGCTGTCCAGAAATGAGTAGAACCAGGCGTCCTTGGGGTTGGCACGGCTGAGCGTGCGGTCCAGGCCCTTCTCGGTGTAGTAGTGGCTGGACCCGGTGCCCACTATCAATGCAGTGAAGGCCTTGTGCTCGGCGCGAATACCTTCCAGGTAGCTGACAAAACCCGGCGCCTGGGCACTGTTTTCGCCCCCCGCCAGCCAGTCGCGCACCATGCTGTTGCTGGCGATGTCCTTGGCGGCAGTGAGCGGTTGAACAAGGATGCGTTCGATGTCGTTGCGCATCGCTTCGATGCTGGACGGCAGCGCCTGTTCGACCAGATAACTCTGGGCCAGACGATTGACCACGAGGGTATAAATGCCAACCACGATCAGCACGCTGACCAGCAGGGCGGTACCCATGCTCAGGATCAGTTGCCATTGAATACTGCGACGCCAGAACTGCATGGAGCACCCCCAAAGAATAAGAGGCTGGAACACTGCAACAGCCGTGCCGATTGTATACAAGCTAATCGACAATTTATTCTTTGGTTGTGCGCAAAGCCGATCAGGCTTGATTGATGGTCTTGGCGATCACTTCAACCGTGGCGCTGACTTGCTCTTGATAACGGTCGAGTTCGAGCTGATGTTGCTTGCGCATCTCGATCTGCTGAGAGCACAGGTTCATCGCCGCCAGCACGAGCAGCCGGTCACCGATCAGCGTCGGGTACCTCTTCTTCGTGTCAGCCAGTGCAGCCTTCAACATCATGGCGGCGTCCAGCAGGGTTTGCTCCTCCCCGGCCGGCGCCCTGATCGAATAGTCCTCCCCCAGGATGGAGACGACTTTTACCCCTGCGGCGCCCTGACTCATGCGCTGACAGGGCCGGCGCTGACACGCTCAACCAGGGCCTGGATACGCGCTGCGGTAGCGCCGTGTTTCTCTTCCTGTTCCATCAGGTTCAGTTGCAGGTTTTCGTTTTCATCTTTGGCCTGGGCCAATTCTGCGCTCAGGGTCTGGTTCGTGGCGAGCAGGGCCTGGTTCTGTTGTACCAGGTCGCTGACCAGCTGTTCCAATTGGCTAAGGGAGGCTTCCAACATTTTGATTTTCCAAGCATTTTCAAAGGGCGCGTACGATAAAGAAAAGTCACCACGGATGCCAGGGTTATTCAGGCGCAAGGCCTTGATTTTCCTGGCGGGCGACCCTTCTCGCGAGCTTTAAAGACTGTGATTGGCGAATCTGGTTCCTGCACTTCGTCGATAACCCTTGTTGCAGGCTCGAGCTTGCTCGCGACGAACGAAAGACCACCGCACATACCTGGATGCTCGCGTCATCATTCACGACCATCGCGAGCGAGCTCGCTCCTACAGGGAGTGTGCTGTGGATGCGACAAAAAAAGCACAGGCACTCAAGACTTTAGTCTTATGACCGATAAGCCCTCCATACGACAGTCTCAGCGCCGCATGGATGCGCCTTTCCCGGTACACACCATGTCTCTTCGTAATATGAATATCGCTCCGCGGGCCTTCCTCGGTTTCGCCCTGATTGGCGGTTTGATGCTGGTTCTGGGGGTGTTTGCCTTGAACCAGATGAGCAAGATCCGCGCGGCGGGCGAAGACATCGCCTCCGCCAGCGTGCCCAGCGTGAAAAGCCTCGACGAGTTCACGCAATTGACGCTGCGCCTGCGGGTCCTGTCCTACCGCTTGCTGACTAACCGCGAACCCGACGTGCAGCAGAAAACCTATGAGCTGTTCGAGTTGCGTCATCAGCAGATCCGCGCGACGCAGAAGGTTTATGAACCGCTGATCGACGGGCCGGTCGAGCGGGCGGCCTATGACCAGTATCTGCAACTGCTGGGTCAATACCGTCAGCTTGAGGAGCAGATGAAGAGCCTGTCGCGCAACAATCAGGTCGAAGACCTGCGCAAAATGCTCAACACCGAATTGCTGGCCAATTCCGAGGCGGTCAACACGGCACTCGCCAGGTTGCTGGAGATCAATACCCAGCAGATCGCCGAAACCAGCCAGGAGGCAGCCGACCAGTACTCCTCGGCATTTAACCTGGTTGTCGGGCTGCTGGTCCTGGCCTCAGGCCTGACGCTGCTGTTCGCCTGGTTGTTGACCAACAGCATTACCAAGCCGATCGCCAATGCCCTGGAAGCCGCCGAAGCCATCGCCGAGGGCAACCTGACTCGCCCGATCACCGTCGATGGCGAAGATGAAGCCGGCCGCCTGTTGCTGGCCATGTCGAAGATGCAGGAAAAACTGCGCGACACGTTGCAGCGAATTTCCGGTTCGGCGACTCAACTGGCCTCCGCCGCTGAAGAGCTCAACTGCGTCACCGATGAAAGCGCCCGCGGCCTGACCCAGCAGAACAACGAAATCGAACAGGCCGCCACTGCCGTGAACGAAATGACCAGCGCCGTTGAAGAAGTCGCGCGCAACGCGGTCAGCACCTCCGAAGCGTCGAAAAACGCCACGACCTCTGCCGGCGACGGCCGCGACCTGGTCCAGGAAACCGTCAGCGCCATTGAACGCATGAGCGCCGACGTGCAGAGCACCGCAAGCCTGATCGGCGACCTGGCCAACGAGTCCCGGGATATCGGCAAAGTCCTGGATGTGATTCGTGGGCTGGCTGACCAGACCAACCTGCTGGCGCTGAACGCCGCGATCGAAGCGGCCCGTGCCGGCGAGGCCGGTCGCGGTTTTGCCGTGGTGGCGGACGAAGTTCGTGCACTGGCCCATCGCACCCAGCAATCGACCAGCGAAATCGAACGCATGATCGGCAGCATCCAGAGCGGTACCGAGCATGCGGTGAATTCGATGCGCAACAGCACCGAGCGTGCCGAATCGACCCTGAACATTGCCCGCGGAGCCGGACTGTCCCTGGAGACGATCAACAATGCCATTGTCGAGATCAACGAGCGCAACCTGGTGATCGCCAGCGCGGCGGAAGAACAGGCGCAGGTGGCGCGGGAAGTGGATCGCAACCTGGTGAACATCCGGGACCTGTCGGTGCAGTCGGCAACCGGGGCGAGCCAGACCAGCGCGGCCAGTAATGAGCTATCGCGCCTGGCGGTGGATCTGAATGGAATGGTGGGACGCTTCCACCTTTAACACGCAAACGCAGCCCCCCGTGGGAGCTGGCTTCCCAGCTCCCACGGGGGGCTGCGCCAAGGCGGATTCAGCTGTTGGGCATTGATCCGCAAAAGCTTTTTGACAGCATCACATTTCAACAGGTTAGAATCGCTGGCACGCAGACTGCATGGTCAGTTTGTGCCCGCCTTTCAGCTTTCCTGGAGTACTGCCTTTGAATGCGACGACCATCAACAGCCTGTTCTTGATCGGCGCGTTGCTGGTAGGTGCGAGCATTCTGGTGAGTTCACTTTCGTCGCGCCTGGGCATCCCTATCCTGGTGATCATCCTGGCCGTGGGCATGGCGGCCGGTGTCGACGGCGCCGGTATCATTTTCGATAACTACCCTACAGCCTATCTGGTCGGCAACCTGGCACTGGCCGTCATCCTGCTCGACGGTGGCCTGCGAACAAGGGTGTCCAGTTTCCGCGTGGCCTTATGGCCAGCACTGTCCCTGGCCACGGTCGGGGTGTTGATCACCACTGGCTTGACTGGCATGGCGGCCGCCTGGCTGTTCGACCTGAACATGATCCAGGGCTTGCTGATTGGCGCCATCGTCGGTTCCACCGATGCGGCGGCGGTGTTCTCGCTGCTGGGCGGCAAGGGCCTGAACGAGCGGGTCAGTGCCAGCCTCGAGATCGAATCCGGCAGCAACGACCCGATGGCGGTGTTCCTCACCGTCACCCTGATCGACATGCTTGCCAGCGGCGAGACCGGGCTGCACTGGAACCTGCTGGGGCATCTGGTGCGCGAGTTCGGCATTGGCGGCGTCATTGGCCTGGGTGGCGGCTGGGTCATGTTGCAGCTGGTCAACCGAATCAACCTGGCCAACGGCCTGTACCCGATCCTGGTGATCGCTGGCGGGCTTGCGGTGTTCGCGCTGACCAACGCGCTGCACGGCAGCGGCTTCCTCGCGGTGTACCTGTGTGGCCTGGTGATTGGCAACCGTCCGGTGCGCAGCCGTCACGGCATCCTGCACATGCTCGACGGCATGGCGTGGCTGGCGCAGATCGGGATGTTCCTGGTGCTGGGCCTGCTGGTAACGCCACACGACTTGCTGCCGATCGCCTTGCCCGCCCTGGGCCTGGCGCTGTGGATGATCCTGTTCGCACGGCCGCTGTCGGTGATGGTTGGCTTGCTGCCATTCAAGGCCTTCCACGGCCGCGAAAAAGCTTTTATCTCCTGGGTGGGGCTGCGCGGCGCGGTGCCGATCATCCTGGCGGTGTTCCCGCTGATGGCCGGCCTGCCCAACGCCCAGCTCTACTTCAACCTCGCATTCTTTATCGTGCTGGTGTCGCTGCTGGTGCAGGGCACGAGCCTGCCCTGGGTGGCGAAGTTGCTCAAGGTCACCGTTCCGCCTGAGCCGTTGCCGATTTCCCGGGCCGCGCTGGAAGTGCATGTAACCAGCGAATGGGAGCTGTTCGTTTATCGCCTTGGGGCCGAGAAATGGTGCATCGGTTCGCCCCTTCGCGAGTTGAAAATGCCCGAAGGCACGCGTATTGCGGCCCTGTTCCGTGGCCAGCAACTGCTCCATCCGTCGGGTAGTACGGTGCTCGAAGTCGATGATTTACTCTGTGTTATCGGCCACGAACACAACCTCCCGGCCCTTGGAAAACTCTTCAGCCAGGCCCCGCAACGGGGGCTTGATTTGCGCTTTTTCGGCGACTTCGTACTCGAAGGAGATGCCCAGCTGGCTGCGGTTGCTGCCCTGTACGGGTTGAAGGTAGAAGGCATCGATCCGGACATGTCCCTGGGCCGCTTCATCGCGCAAAAAGTTGGCGGTGCGCCAGTAGTGGGTGACCAGGTGGAGTGGAACAACACCATCTGGACCGTCGCGGTCATGGACGGGAACAAGATTGGCAAAGTCGGCGTCAGATTTCCCGAAGGAAGTCGCCCGGGTCCGGGACTCTTCCTCTAAACTCCACACTTCGCCAGCTTTCGATCGGTCTCTATGTCAACCCTGCGCACCTATTTCTTCATGGCCCTGCTGGGCTTGAGCCTCTCTATCGGTACGCTGCAAGCCGCCGAACCGCCCACCAGCGAAGCTGTGCAGGCGAGCCTGGACAAGATTGCCGACCGCAAGCTGCCGGAAGCCGATCAGAAAGCCCTGCAGAGCATCCTGCAAAACACCCTGACACAGCTGGGTAATCAGCGCGATTACGAGCAGAAACTGGCAGCGCTCAAGCAGCAGCTGGCTACCGCGCCCAAGCAGAACATAGAAAACCAGCGCGAACTGGTGCGTCTCAAGGGCACCAAGGTCCTGCCGGTGGAGCAGCGCTTCGCCAACCTGTCGATCCAGCAGCTGGAGCAGATGCTCACCGAGCGCTCTACCCAACAGAGCGATCTGCAAAAAGCCCTGGCCGATGCCAACAGCCTGGTCATCACCGCCCAGACCCGGCCCGAGCGTGCCCAGGCAGAAATCTCCGCCAGCCAGACCCGCATCCAGCAGATCAACAACATCCTGAAGGCCGGCAAGGACGCGGGTAAAACCTTGAGCGGCGAACAGCGCGACCAGCTCAACGCCGAACTTGCGGCACTCAACGCGCTGATCCCCCTGCGTCGCCAGGAATTGGCGGGAAACAGCCAGTTGCAGGACCTGGGCAACAGCCAACATGACTTGCTTACCGAGAAATCGGATCGCCTGGATCAGGAAATCCAGGAGCTGCAAAACCTAATCAACCAGAAGCGCCTGGCACAGTCCCAGGAGACCGTGACGCAACAGTCCATCGAGGCACAGAAAGCCGGGGGCAGCAGTTTGCTGGCCACGGAAAGCTCGATCAACCTGAAGCTGTCCGACTACCTGCTCAAAACCACCGACCGCCTCAACATCGTCACCCAGCAGAACCTGCAGACCAAACAGCAACTCGACAGCGTCACCCAGAGCGACTCGGCCCTGGACGAGCAAATCAACGTGCTCAAGGGCAGCCTGCTGCTGTCGAAAATCCTCTACAAGCAGAAACAGGCTTTGCCGCGGCTCAAGCTGGACCGCGATCTTGCGGACCAGATCGCCGACATCCGTCTGTATCAGTTTGATGTCAGCCAGCAACGGGAGCTGCTGAGCAACCCGACCATCTATGTCGACAACCTGCTGTCCACCCAACAGCCGGAACAGGTTACCCCGCAGTTGCGCAAGAGCCTGCTGGAACTGGCCAATACCCGGGCGGACCTGCTGGAGCGGCTGAACCGCGAACTGAGCGCCGTACTCAACGAATCCATTACCCTGCAACTCAACCAGAAACAACTGCTGAGTACCGCGCAAAACCTGCGCGCCACCCTCGACGAGCAGATGTTCTGGATCCCAAGCAACAAGCCGCTGGACTTCGAATGGATGCACGACGTGCCGGAGCGCCTGCAGCGCCAGGTCACCACCCTGCCATGGGCTTCGAGCCTGAGCGAACTGTCCGACGGGCTGACCCAGCGACCATTGCTGTTCCTGCCCCTGGCGTTGCTGATCGGCGCGCTGCTGTGGCGCCGCAAGAGCCTGTATGCCCGTTTGAACAAGGTTCACCAGGACATCGGCCACTTCAAGCGTGACAGCCAGTGGCACACGCCGCAGGCCATTTTGATCAACATCCTGCTGGCGATGCCGGTGTCACTGGGCCTGGCCCTTTGCGGCCTGGCGCTGCAGATCGACGCACGCGGGCAGAACGCCAATATGGGCGCGGCGCTGTTGCAGATGGCGCAAGCCTGGCTGGTGTTCTACACCGCCTACCGCATATTGGCCCCGGGTGGCGTGGCGGAACTGCATTTCCGCTGGGAGAAGCCACAGGTCGAATTCCTGCAGGGCTGGGTGCGTCGACTTGGTTTGGTCGTGATGGCCCTGGTTGCCGTGGTGGCAGTCGCAGAGCTGCAACCGGCCGCCCTGGCCGATGATGTGCTGGGCATGCCGGTGGTGCTGACCTGTTATGCGCTGATGGCCTGGCTGCTCAGCCGCCTGCTGATCAGCAGCCCGACTCACCAGAACGCCTCGCTGTTCCGCAAGGCCGTGGGCATCCTGTTTACCGCGCTGCCCATCGCGCTGTTCGTCGCGGTGTGCTTTGGCTATTACTACACGGCGCTCAAACTCAGTGATCGGCTGATCAACACGTTGTACCTGCTGATGTTCTGGCTGGTCATTGAAGCCACGTTCGTGCGCGGCCTCAGCGTTGCCGCCCGACGCCTGGCCTATCAGCGCGCCCTGGCCAAGCGCCAGGCCGCCAGGGAAGCGGGTGATGGCGAAGCGGTGATCGAAGAGCCAACACTGGACATCGAAAAGGTCAACGAACAGTCGCTGCGCCTGATCCGCCTGGCGTTGCTGGGCGGGTTCATGGCAGCGCTGTACTGGGTCTGGTCGGACCTGATCACCGTGTTCTCGTATCTGGACAACATTACCCTCTACGAATACACCAGCGGCACCGGCGCCAACATGAGCATGGTGCCGATCAGCATCGGCGACATGCTCGGCGCACTGATCATCATCGGTATTACCTTCGCCCTCGCCCGCAACTTGCCAGGGCTGCTGGAAGTGCTGGTGTTGTCCAAGCTGAACCTGGCGCAGGGCAGTGCCTACGCTACGACCACGCTATTGTCCTATGTGATTGCAGGCGTCGGTTTCGTCTCGACCCTATCGACCCTTGGCGTGAGCTGGGACAAATTGCAATGGCTGGTGGCAGCGCTATCGGTCGGCCTGGGTTTTGGTATGCAGGAGATCTTCGCCAACTTCATCTCCGGCATCATGATCCTGTTCGAACGTCCCGTGCGGATTGGCGACACCATCACCATCGGCAACCTGTCGGGTACGGTGAGCAAGATCCGCATCCGCGCCACAACCATCACCGACTTCGACCGCAAGGACATCATCGTCCCGAACAAGACGTTCATTACCGGCCAACTGATCAACTGGTCCCTGACGGACACCATCACCCGGGTGACGCTCAAGCTTGGCGTCGACTACGGTTCGGACCTGGACCTGGTCAAAGAGCTGCTGCTCAAGGCTGCCCGGGAAAACCCGCGGGTCCTGAAGGATCCCGAACCCCATGTGTACTTCCTCAACTTCGGCGAGAGCACCCTCGACCATGAGTTGCGCATGCATGTGCGTGACCTTGGCGACCGCAACCCGGTGCTCGACGAGGTCAACCGCTTCATCAATCGCGAGTTCAAGAAGCAGCACATCAACATTTCGTTCCGGCAGATGGAGGTCTACCTCAAGAACCTCCAAGGCCAGGAATACAAGATGGTGCCGATTGAACCGGAAGCCAAAACCATTGTGCCGCCGGTCGATGGCAAACCACCGCAGGAACCTCCTGCAGCCAAGCTCGACTAACCCGTCTATCCCTAGCAGAATGCTCGGACATTCTGCTGGAGATGGCCGGTGAAAGCCCTCGACGAACTGACCTTCGATAATCGCTTCGCCCGCTTGGGCGACGCGTTTTCTGCCCATGTGTTGCCCGAGCCGATCGACAATCCACGCCTGGTGGTGGCCAGCCCTTCTGCCATGGCGCTGCTCGACCTCGACCCGGCCGAAGCTCAGACCCGGGAGTTTGCCGAGCTGTTCAGTGGCCACAAGCTCTGGGCCGACGCAGTGCCCAGGGCGATGGTGTATTCCGGCCATCAATTCGGCTCCTACAACCCCCAGCTGGGCGACGGTCGCGGTCTATTGCTCGGCGAGGTCTATAACCAGGCCGGCGAGCACTGGGACCTGCACCTCAAGGGCGCCGGCCAGACGCCGTTTTCGCGCATGGGTGATGGTCGCGCAGTCCTGCGTTCCTCGATCCGCGAATTCCTCGCCTCGGAAGCCCTGCACGCCCTGAACATTCCCACGACCCGCGCGTTGTGCGTGATCGGCTCGGACACCCCGGTCTGGCGCGAAAAGCAGGAACGCGCGGCCATGGTCCTGCGCCTGTCACCCAGCCACATCCGCTTCGGGCATTTCGAGTATTTCTACTACACCAAGCGTCCCGAACAGCAGGACGAGCTGGGCCAGCATGTACTCTCCATGCACTTTCCCGAATGCCTGGAACAGCCCGAACCCTACCTGGCGATGTTTCGCGAGATCGTCGAACGCAATGCCGAGCTGATCGCCAAGTGGCAGGCCTACGGCTTCTGCCATGGGGTGATGAACACCGATAACATGTCGATCCTGGGCATCACCTTCGACTTCGGGCCTTTCGCATTCCTGGATGACTTCGATGCCAACTTCATCTGCAACCACTCCGATGATCAGGGCCGTTATTCCTTCAGCAACCAGGTGCCGATCGGGCAGTGGAACCTCAGCGCGCTGGCCCAGGCGCTGACGCCGTTCATCAGCGTCGAGGCCCTGCGCGAAACCCTCGGCCTGTACCTGCCGCTGTACCAGGCCCATTACCTGGACCTGATGCGCCGCCGGCTCGGCCTGACCACCGCCGAGGACGATGACCAGAAACTGCTCGAGCACCTGCTGCAACTGATGCAGAACAGCGCAGTCGACTACACCCTGTTCTTCCGCCGCCTCGGCGATGAATCACCGGCGCTGGCCGTTGCCCGATTGCGCGATGACTTTGTCGACATCAAGGGCTTCGATGCCTGGGCCGAGCTGTATGTTGCGCGGGTTGCTCGCGAAGGTACGGTCGATCTGGAACAACGCCGCGAACGGATGCATGCGGTGAACCCGCTGTATATCCTGCGCAACTATCTGGCCCAGAAAGCCATCGATGCTGCCGAGAGCGGGGACTATTCAGAAGTCCGCCGACTGCATGCGGTGCTGAGCAATCCATTCGAGCAGCAGCCAGGGATGGAGGCCTACGCCGAACGGCCGCCAGAGTGGGGCAAGCATCTGGAGATCAGTTGTTCTTCGTGATGGTTGTCAGATAAACGTCTCGACCGACACTGCGAAGCGTTCAGCCAGCCAGCGGACCTGCCGCAGGTTGAGCTGACGCTTGCCGCTAAGGATTTCCGACACGACCGACTGCGCTCCTACACCCGGCAGTTCGCTCTGACTCAGGCCGTGCTCGCGCATCAAATAAGTCTGCTCCGGTTTGAATCAGCCTGGTTTCACCAAAATACGCTGCACGATTGAAAACATGAGTAAACGTCTCCAAATCAGTCAAATCGGCTTCTTATCAGGATCCTTGCTCATGACCGAACCACTGCTCATCCCCTGCCCCCATTGCAACGGGCTCAATCGGATCCCAGCCGGGCGCCTGGCTGATCAGCCGAAATGCGGTCGCTGCAAAGCGCCAGTGCTGTTGAAGAGTCCTTTTGAACTGAAGCAAGGTGATTACGCCAGCCAGATCAAGGGGGATTTGCCATTGTTGGTAGACGTCTGGGCTGACTGGTGTGGCCCGTGCAAGTCATTTGCGCCGGTGTTCGAACAGGCGGCCGCGCAGTTGGCAGGCAAATGCCGGCTGGCCAAGCTGGACAGCGAGGCCAACCAGCCGTTGTCGGCTCAACTGGGGATTCGCTCGATTCCCAGCTTGATTCTGTTTAAGAACGGGCGGGAAGTGGCGCGCCAGAGCGGTGCGTTTGCGTTGCCACAGTTGATGAGCTGGTTGCGTAGCCAGGGGATCTGACCACCGCCTAAAAGATCGCAGCCTTCGGCAGCTCCTACAGAATTATGGTCCATCTCGGACCCTGCAGGAGCTGCCGAAGGCTGCGATTTTTTGATCGTCAGGCGTTTTCCAGCAGGTTATGCAGCTCCACAAACTGCTGGGTCAACTTATGCCGTGGGTCCAGATGAATCAGCGGCGTATTGGCCTGGTGCGACTCACGCATCCGCACCGACGTGCCCAGGTATACCGGCAGCACCGGCAACCCTTCAGCGATCAGTTCGTCAAGAATTTGCTGGGGCAGACTCGCGCGGGCCTGGAACTGGTTGACCACAATGCCTTCTACTTCCAGGCCCTCGTTGTGGTCTTCCTTCAACTCTTCGATCTCCGCCAATAACCCATAAAGCGCCTGACGCGAGAAGCTGTCACAATCGAAGGGTATTAACACGCGATCGGCGGCAATCAGCGCCGATACCGCATAGAAGTTAAGAGCCGGGGGCGTATCCAGGTAGATCCTGTCGTAATCCTCGGATAACTCGTCCAGCAGCTTGCGCAGCTTGTTGATCTTGTGCTTCGCCTCGAGCTTGGGCTGCAAGTCCGCCAATTCTGCCGTGGCGGTAATGACATGGAGGTTATCGAAGGGTGTTTCGTAGATATCGACCTGGTTTTTCTTGGAAAACGGCCCGGAGGACAGGGTTTGCTTGAAAAAATCGGCAATGCCCATCGGGATGTCATTGCCGGTAAGTCCGGTCAGGTACTGAGTGGAGTTGGCCTGGGCATCGAGATCCACCAATAGGGTGCGATAGCCCTCGCTGGCGCTGACCGCCGCCAGATTGCAGGCAATGCTGGATTTGCCTACGCCACCTTTTTGATTAAATACCACGCGCCGCATGTCGAAACCTCCGTGTATCAAAGAATGACCGAGTGTAGTGGTCCCTTGCGTCGCTTCGCTACCTCGTTGGGAATTGGACTACAGGGTCATGCGAAAACTCTGAATAAAAAAGGGCCAAGATCAGACAGGATGATCGGATCGAGCCGACATACACGCTGGCCCCGATATGGATAATGCCAAATGATATTTACCAAGGAACCAGCCGGTCCATTTTCCTTGAGCAAAATGTAACCAGCATTTGCTACCCGCTGGCTGCACCGGGATAATGCGCGCCACCTGGCGCTTGACGCCGCGCCATGCTTGTCGCTGGTTCCGTGACTCACCGCGTCAAAAAAGCCCTCAGGGCGGGATGAATGTCTGTGATCAATTTCAACATCGCCCAATGGCGCGCATGGGCCCCTGGGCTCGAAAGCGTGGACGATTGGCAGGCCTGGAGTCGCCAACCGGTGGTCCTGCAGGCCAGCGATGCAGCCCCGGACGTCTCATTTCTGCCCGCCATGCAGCGACGCCGGCTCAGCCGCCTGGCGCGAATGGCCTTCAGTGTCGGCTGGCCGCTGGCCGATGGTCGCAAAGACCTGCCGCTGGTCTTTGTTTCCCGCCATGGTGAAACACCGCGCACGTTCGACATCCTTAGCGACCTGGCCGCCGATCAACCGCTGTCACCGACCCAGTTCAGCCTGTCCGTGCACAACGCGATCATTGGGCTGTGGTCGATCATGCGCGCAGAGACCAGCGAGATGACCGCCCTGGCTGCTGCCGGCGACGGGCTTGAACACGGCATGCTGGAAGCCGTGGCGTTGATCGGCGAAGGCGCGCCGGCCGTGTTGCTGGTGATCACCGAAGAACAGCCGCCGCAGGCCTACTCGCGGTGGATCGACGACGTGCCGTTCCCTTACGCACTGGGCCTTCTGATCACACCCGGCAACGATTGGCAGCTGTCCCTGAACAGTGCTACGGATACAGTGTCAAAAGCTCACTGGCCCCATGCCCTGAATCTCTTGCATACCCTGTTCGGCCAGCAGACTACCTGCCAACATGCCTGGAAAAATCGTGTATGGACCTGGCAACGCAACCTTTGACCGAAAAGAGCCGCGACGCCTATTACTGGCGACTGCTGGCGACCGCCGCAAGCTTCGCCCTGTTCGGGCTGGGCGGGCTGTGCCTGCGTCTGGTGATTTTCCCCGTACTTAATTGCCTGCCCGGGGATCCGCAGACCCACCGAATGCGTGCGCGGCGAACCGTGAGTCGGTGCTTCTGGTTTTTTGTGCGGTTCATGGCTCGGGCCGGCGTGTTGACCTACGATATCCAGGGCGCGGAAAAACTCGGCAGGCCGGGGCAAATGATTATTGCCAACCACCCGTCGCTGATCGATGTGGTGTTCCTGATTGGCCTGGTGCGCCACACCAACTGCGTGGTCAAACAAGGCCTGTGGGAAAACCCTTTCACTCGCGGCCCGCTGCGCAGCACCGAATACATCAGCAACGACGGCAGCATGGATATGCTAGACGCCGCCGCCGACGCGTTGAAAAGCGGCCAGACGCTGATCATCTTCCCCGAAGGCACCCGCACCCAGCCTGGCCAATCGCCGGCCTTTCATCGGGGCGCCGCTTCCATTGCCCTGCGCGGTGCGAAAATCCTCACCCCGGTCACCATCAAGGTCAATCCCAGCACCTTGACCAAAGCCGAAGCCTGGTATCGCATCCCCAAACGCCGCGTGCACTTCAGTTTCCATGTCGGGGCCGACATAGACCCACAGGCCTTCGCCGCCTGCGGCCCTGCACCGCAAGCCTCGCGCAAGCTCAACGATTATTTGCATTCCTACTACATCAAGGAGCTCGCCGAAGATGAGCGATCTACACCGTGAAATCAAACAACTGATCATCGACGCCCTGGGCCTTGAAGACATCAGTGCGCAAGAGATCGGCGACGACCAGACCCTGTTCGGCGAAGGCCTGGGCCTGGATTCGGTCGATGCACTGGAGCTCGGCCTGGCCATCCAGAAAAAATACGGCATCAAGATCGACGCCGACGCCAAAGACACACGCAATCATTTCAGCAATGTGGCGAGCCTTGCGGCGTTCGTTACTGCAAAACAGGCAGCTTGAGACCGGACCATGCAAACTCGTGACGACATTTTCAACACCCTGCGCGATGCCTTGGTCGAACTCTTCGAACTGGACCCTGAACGCGTGAAGCTCGAATCCAATCTTTATCAGGATCTGGAGATCGACAGTATTGACGCCGTGGACCTGATCGATCACATCAAACGTCAGACCGGCAAGAAAATCGCCGCCGAGGAGTTCAAAACGGTACGTACCGTCAGTGACGTGGTCGAAGCGGTCTACCGCCTGGTTCAACCGGCCGCATGAGGCGACTGATCGGCCTCGGCCTGCTGCTGGCGGGCCTGCTGTACCCCTTCGCGGTGTATTTCGGCATGGAACACTTTGCCCCTTGGCAGTTTGGCCTGCTGTTGGGAAGCCTCTGGCTGGGGCGAGCGCTGCTCGGCCCGCGCAAACCCGGCAGCTTGTGGATGGCCGTGACCGCGATCATTTTTTGCCTGCTGCTGGCATTGTTCGACAGCCCAGTGTTGTTGCGCTGGTATCCGGTGCTCATCAGCGGGTTCATGCTCGGTTTGTTTGGCCTGAGCCTGAAATACGGTCCGCCTGTAGTCGAGCGCCTGGCACGGTTGCGTGAGCCGCAACTGCCGCCCCGGGCCATTGTTTATACCCGCCAGGTGACGATCGCCTGGAGTGTGTTTTTTCTCTGTAACGGCTTGCTGGCGACAGCCCTGACCCTTTGGGCGCCGCTGAGCTGGTGGATGTTGTACACCGGCCTGATCTCCTATGGATTGATGGGCCTGATGTTTGCCATTGAATGGCTGATACGACAACGGGTACGAGGCCACCCATGAACTGGATAAAACTTGAGCAACTGCTGCTCAAGGCTCAACCGGAGCGCGCCGTGACGGCCGGGCCGGTGCTGACCCACGCCCAGCTGTGCGAACGCGCACTGCGCCTGGCTGCCGGCCTCGAAAGCCAGGGCATACGGCGCGTTGCCGTGCACCTGGAAGACGCCGCCGACCTGGCCGTCGCCCTGCTTGGCGCCTGGCGCGCCGGCGCCAGCGTGCTACTTCCGGCCGACCTGCAACCCGTTACCCGGCAACGCTGGTCCGCGGAAGTCGACCTGTGGTTGACCGACCTGGCCGACGACGCACATCTGGAGGATTACCGGGGCGCGCCCCTGGGCGCAGTCGAGCTCGACCTGGACCAATGCCAACTCAGCCTGTGCACGTCAGGCTCCAGTGGCGAGCCCAAGCGCATCGACAAAACCCTGGGCCAGCTGGCCAATGAAGTGCAGGCCCTGGAGGCCCTGTGGGGTGCCGACCTTGGCCAGGCCCGCATCATCGGCAGCGTCGCCACCCAGCACATCTATGGGTTGCTTTTCCGAGTGCTGTGGCCGCTGTGCGCCGGTCGGCCGTTCGTGCGCAAACAGCTGGCGTTTCCCGAAGATCTGCAGCGCGCCAGCCGCGAGTGCCCGACATTCGCCTGGGTCGCCAGCCCGGCGCTGCTCAAGCGCATGGGCGACAACCTTGACTGGCCCGCCCTGAGTGCAGTTCGCCGGGTGTTTTCTTCTGGTGGCGCCTTGCCGGCCGAAGCGGCGCGAAGCCTGCACCAGCGCCTGCAACAATGGCCGACGGAAATCCTCGGCAGCTCGGAAACCGGCGGTATTGCCTGGCGCCAGGCCGATGAGCCCTGGCAGCCATTTGCCGACGTTGAACTGGCGCTGGACAGTGACGGTGCGTTGCTTGTCAGCTCTCCGTACATGCCCCCAGGCCATGTTGAACATACCGCCGATGCCGCGCAAATTGCCGCCGACGGCCGTTTTGAGCTACAGGGGCGGCTGGACCGAATCGTCAAACTGGAAGAAAAACGTATCTCGCTTCCAATGCTCGAACAGGCGTTGAGCACCCATGAGTGGGTGGCTGAAGCACGCATGGGTGTGGTGCAGGAAAACCGCGCGTCGCTGGGCGCGCTGCTGGTCTTGAGCGAGTCAGGCATGCACGCGTTGCGCAATCAGGGCCGGCGCACCGTTACCGAGGAGCTGCGCCAGCACCTGGGCCAGCACTGCGAAACCCTGGCTTTGCCGCGACGCTGGCGTTTTCTGCGACAACTGCCGTTCAACAGCCAGGGCAAGCTTGCGCAAGCGGATGTCGAGGGGTTATTGCTGGCTGCTCGGCCGAAATTGCCGGAAGTACTGCAACAGATCGAAAACGATGGCGAGTGGAGCCTGCAATTGGCGGTGCCACCGGACCTGGCGTTCTTCAGCGGCCATTTCCCCAAGGCGCCGGTGTTGCCCGGTGTGGTGCAGGTCGATTGGGCCCTCGCCCTGGGCCAACGATTGATCAACCTGCCGGAAAAATTCGCCGGTATGGAAGTCCTGAAATTCCAGCAATTGGTGCGCCCGGGGGATCAGGTCCAGTTGCACCTGCGTTTTGATCCGGTGCGCGGCAAGCTGTATTTCGCTTATCGCAATGAAACCGCGACCTGTTCCAGTGGGCGGATTCTGCTGGAGGCGGCGAGCGATGCTTGATTCTGGCAAGTGCTGCGCACTCAATCGCCCAGGGGGATGTGCTCATGCATAAACCTTGCGCCGTCATCCCGGTCTACAACCACGAAACCGCGATTACCACCGTGGTCGAGGCGGTACTTGGCAGCGGTCTTCCCTGCATCCTGGTGGACGATGCCAGCGCCCCGTCCTGTGCAAAAGTGCTCGATCGCCTGGCGCTGCGCGAAAAGGTATTCCTGATTCGCCTCGCCGCCAACCAGGGCAAGGGCGGTGCGGTCATGACCGGTCTGCGCGAAGCCGCGCGCCTGGGGTTCACTCACGCATTGCAGGTGGATGCCGACGGCCAGCACGACCTGCAGGACATCGGCACCTTCATCGAGCAGTCTCGCGCCCACCCCGAAGCGATTATCTGCGGGTACCCGCAATACGACGCAAGCGTCCCCAAGGGCCGCCTGTATGCCCGCTACCTGACCCACGTGATGGTCTGGATCAACACACTGTCGCTGCAGATTCGCGACTCGATGTGCGGCTTTCGCGTGTATCCGTTGCCGCCCGTACTGGACTTGATCGACTCGGCGAAAATCGGCAAGCGCATGGATTTCGACTCGGACATCCTGGTGCGCCTGGCCTGGCGCAATCAACCGATGCTGTGGCGGCCTACACGGGTTCATTATCCGCTGGATGGCGTTTCACACTTTCGCCTGCTCCACGACAACGTACTGATTTCGAGCATGCACACGCGGCTGTTTTTCGGCATGTTGTTGCGCGCGCCGGCGATGCTCTGGCAGCGGTGGCGCACATGAGCAGCAACTCCAACAAGGCGCACTGGGCCGACCGTGAGGAGCGCGGCAGTTTCTGGCTGATGAAGCTCACGGCATTCGGTGCCCGGGTGCTGGGTCGGCGCCTGTTGAGCCCACTGTTGTATGGCATCGTCCTGTACTTTTTCCTCTTTGGTCGAAGCGCTCGCCGCAGCGCCTGGCAATACCAGCAACGGCTTGCCGACTGGAGCGGGCGCAGCGACTTGCGCCCTACCCACTGGCGCGTCTTCGGCCAATTCATGGCATTTGCCGACTCGATGCTCGACAAACTCGACGTCTGGAACGGCAAGCTGAGCATCGAGCAGATCGAAATCATCGACCCCGCCCTGCTGCGCGATCAATTGCGTGGCTCCCGCGGCCAGATGCTGGTGGGTGCGCACCTGGGCAATCTCGAGGTGTGCCGCGCCTTGGCGGAGATCGGCGAAAAGGTCACCATGAACGTGCTGGTGCACACCAAGCATGCCGAGCAGTTCAACCGACTGCTGGGCGAAGCCGGCGCGACCAACTTGCGCCTGATTCAGGTGAGCGAGCTGGACCCGGTGATCATGCTGCAACTGCACGAGCGTCTGGAACGTGGCGAGTGGCTGGCAATTGCCGGCGATCGTGTCCCACTGCATGGCGGGCGTAGCGTCACGGTGGACTTTCTCGGCCATCAGGCCGCATTTCCGCAGGGCCCATGGCTGCTGGCTGGCCTGCTCAAATGCCCGGTAAACCTGTTGTTGTGCCTGAAGAAGCCAACGGGCGATTATCGACTGACACTCGAGCCGTTCACCGATGCCGTGACCTGGAAACGCAGCGAGCGCGAACAGGTCATTCATCAGTGGGCGAGCCGCTACGCCGAACGCTTGGGTCACTATTGCCTCGAAGCACCACAACAATGGTTCAACTTTTACCCTTTCTGGAAGACCGATGACGACGCCAACGCTTGAGCCGGTAACCTTCGGCGAACTCCCCCTGCGTATTGAAGATGTGCGGGCCCTGGCCAACCGCCAGGTGCCTGTGCAGTTGCAAGGCGACGCCCTGTTTCGCCAGCGCATCGCCAAAGGCCCGCAGTTCCTGGATTCTCTGCTGGACAAGGAAGGGGTGATTTACGGCGTGACTACCGGCTATGGCGACTCCTGCGTAGTCGCGGTGCCGCTGCATCACGTCGAGGCGCTGCCTCGTCACCTGTACACATTCCACGGTTGCGGCCTGGGCAAGTTACTCGACGCCCAGGCGACCCGCGCCGTGCTCGCTGCACGCCTGCAGTCGCTGTGCCAGGGTGTGTCGGGGGTTCGCGTGGAACTGCTGGAGCGCCTCCAGGCCTTCCTTGCACACGACATCCTGCCGCTGATACCGGAGGAAGGCTCGGTGGGCGCCAGCGGCGACCTGACACCGTTGTCGTATGTCGCCGCGACGTTGTCCGGCGAGCGCGAAGTCATGTTTGGTGGCGAACGCCGGCCAGCGGCCGACGTCCATCGCGAACTGGGCTGGGAACCCCTGGTGCTCAGGCCCAAGGAAGCCCTGGCATTGATGAACGGTACCGCCGTCATGACGGGCCTCGCCTGCCTGGCCTACGCGCGAGCCGATTACCTGCTGCAACTGGCCACCCGCATCACCGCAATGAACGTGGTGGCGCTGCAAGGCAATCCGGAACACTTCGACGAACGCCTGTTCGCCGCGAAACCCCATCCGGGGCAGACGCAGGTCGCTGCATGGCTGCGCAAGGACCTGGCTATCGACGCTCCCACCGCACCGCTGCATCGCCTGCAGGATCGCTATTCCCTGCGGTGTGCGCCCCACGTGCTAGGCGTATTGGCCGATAGCCTGAACTGGTTGCGCTCGTTCATCGAAATAGAACTCAACAGCGCCAACGACAATCCGATCATCGACGCTGAAGCCGAGCGGGTACTGCACGGCGGTCATTTCTACGGCGGCCACATCGCCTTTGCGATGGATAGCCTGAAGACCCTGGTTGCCAACGTCGCCGACCTGCTCGATCGTCAGCTCGCACTGTTGGTCGACGAGCGCTACAACCATGGCTTGCCGAGCAATCTGTCGGGTGCCACGGCTGATCGGGCGATGCTCAATCACGGCTTCAAGGCGGTGCAGATCGGTACGAGCGCGTGGACTGCGGAAGCCCTGAAGAACACCATGCCGGCCAGCGTCTTTTCCCGCTCCACCGAGTGCCACAATCAGGACAAGGTGAGCATGGGCACCATCGCTGCACGGGATGCGATTCGCGTGCTGGAGCTGACCGAACAAGTGGCTGCCGCGACGCTGCTGGCCGCCAACCAGGGCGTCTGGTTACGCAGTAAAGCCGAGGACGCGCGTACATTGCCGCCGGCACTTGCCGCCATGCACGCGCAGCTGGCTGAAGATTTCCCGCCGGTCATCGAAGACCGGGCCCTGGAGAGCGAGTTGCGCCTGTGCCTGCAGCGTATCGCCGAACAACACTGGAGGCTGCATGCGTAGCAAGGGTGTGCTTCACATCGATACGCAAATCCTCGTGCCGTTCTTCGACGTCGACACCATGCACGTCGTCTGGCACGGCCATTACATCAAATACCTGGAAGTCGCCCGCTGTGCGTTGCTGGACCGAATCGGCCACAACTACAGCGCCATGGTCGAGTCGGGCTACGCCTGGCCGGTGATCGACCTGCAGCTGCGGTATGTACGTGGCGCGGTGTTCGGTCAGAAGCTCAACGTCCGGGCGAACCTGGTGGAATGGGAGAACCGGTTGAAGATCAACTACCTGATCACCGACCTGGAAACCGGCGAACGCCTGACCCGCGCTGTATCCGTGCAGGTCGCCGTCGATATGAGCAATCGCGAAATGCAACTGGCTTCACCCAAGATCTTTACCGATGCAGTGGAAAAGGTGCTCGAATGAACTGGCGGACAACCTGCTGCAAATTTCTGGTGGCAGGCGTCATGCTGCTGGGTACTTCACTGGCCCAGGCTTTTGATCTGCAGCAGCTCAGCGATCAACTGGGCAAACCTGACGTGATCCACGGCAGTTTCATCCAGGAAAAACACCTGCGCGCCCTGCCCCAGCCGCTGACCAGCAAGGGCACATTCGTCCTGGCGAAAAACCACGGCCTGCTCTGGCTGCTCAGAACACCGCTGCAGCAGGATTATCGGATCACCGCCAAGGGCATCGCCCGGCGCGAAGGTAACGGCTGGCAAATGCTGCCGGGCAAAAGCGCCGGAGCCGAGCAGAACCGTTTGTTCCTCGCGGTGCTGCAAGGTGACAGCAGCGGGCTGCAACGAGACTTCGACCTGTCGCTCAGTGGCGATGCACAGGACTGGAAGTTGACCCTGATCCCGCGTTCGCTGCTGTTAAAGCAGGTGTTCAACCAGATCAACATTGCCGGGGCCGAGTTGGTGCACAGTATCGAACTGCTTGAAACCCAGGGCGACAGCACCCTTTTACGCATGCAGGACAGTACCGCCGCGCAACCGTTGAGCGACTCGGAGCAACATGACTTTGCCGAGTGAACGCAGGCTCCCGCAGATTTTCCTGATCCTGCTACTGGTGGTACTGGCGCTGGCCGGTTGGCAATGGCGTAACGGCCCACCGCTGTCGGCCAACCTGATGGAGCTGGTACCAGGCACGGCACCGGATGCACTGGAGTCACGCGCCGAGCAGCGCATGCAGGAACCGTTGAACCGCGAGATGCTGGTGCTGGTCGGCCACGCTGATCGCCTACAGGCCGTGGCCATGGCGCAGCAACTCGGCGAGCAATGGCAAGCCAGCGGCCTGTTCGAAAAGGTCCAGTGGAACCTGCAAGCCGACTTGCCGGCGCTGCGCACCCAGCTGCTGGAGGGTCGCCTGGCGATGCTCTCGGTCGAAGATCGCCAGCAGTTGATCGAGCACCCCGAAGCGTTCATCCAGCAGCGCGTGCAAGGCCTCTTCGACCCCTTCACCGGTTTCAGTCTGGTACCCAGCCAGGAAGACTGGCTAGGGTTAACCGGACGCATCCAGAACAGCCAGCCCCAACACGGCGCCGTACAACTGGACATCGGCAGCGGTGCGCTGGTGGCTGATACTGACGGCATAAGCTGGGTGCTGCTGCGCGCGCGCACCACCGGCAATGCATTCGACATGAAGCTGCCCCTGCAGGTCGCCGAACTGCTCCAAAGCAGCCGTGCCGAAGCCGCCCAGGCCAAGGTACAACTGTTGGCGGCCAGCGGCCTGCTCTATGCCGCAAACGGCCAGCAGCAAGCCACCCGCGAAATGACCTGGGTCGGCGGCGGCGCCACGATCGGCATTCTATTATTGCTACTGCTGGCCTTCCGGCGCTGGCGCGTCTTGCTCGCCTTTGTCCCGGTGCTGGTGGGCATGCTCTTCGGTGCGGTGGCCTGCGTCGCCCTGTTCGGCCATATGCATGTGATGACGCTGGTGCTCGGTTCGAGCCTGATCGGCGTGGCGGTCGACTACCCGCTGCATTACCTGTCCAAAAGCTGGAGCCTGAACCCCTGGCGCAGCTGGCCAGCCCTGCGCCTGACCTTGCCCGGCCTGACCCTGAGCCTGATCACCAGTTGCATCGGTTACCTCGCCCTGGCCTGGACTCCGTTTCCAGCGCTGACCCAGATCGCGGTGTTCTCCGCAGCGGGTCTGATCGGCGCCTACTTGTGCGCGGTATGCCTGCTACCGGCATTGCTGAAGGGTGTGCAATTGCGCCCTGCACAATGGCCGTTAAGGGTTTGCGAAAGCTTGCTGCTGTGCCGCGAAGCACTGATCAAGCGGGCAAGCACCCCGGTATTGCTGGCAGTGCTGGTCGCCTTCTGCGTCGCCGGCCTGCTGCAGCTCGACAGCAAGAACGATATCCGCCAATGGGTCGGCGCGCCCCAGCAGCTGACGGACGAAGCCCAGACCATTGCCCGGATCACCGGCTATCAGCCCACCAGCCAGTTCTTCCTGGTGCGCGCGGCCGATCAGCAGCAATTGCTCGAACGCCAGAACGCGCTGAGCGAGCGACTCGATCAACTGGTCAACCTGGAGAAACTCCAGGGTTACCTGTCCCTCAATCAACTGGTCAGCCCGCCCAGCGAACAGGTACAGGTTCGCGAAGCGCTGAACAAACTGGCGCAACACTGGCAGCCGTTGCTTGATCTCGGCGTGCCGGTGGCAGCACTGCAAGCCGAACTCGAGAGCTTGCGCGCGTTGCCGATCCAGGATGTCGACACGGCGCTACGCGGCCCGCTGGCAGAGCCCTATCGTGCCCTGTGGCTGGGTTCGACCGATGACGGAGGCGTAGCGGCGATGGTCAGCCTGCAAGGCTTGAATAACCCCGCGCTGCTGCAGGTTCAGGCCCTGGACCTGCCGGGTGTGGAGCTGGTCGATCGCCTGGGTGAATTGAACAGCGTCTTCGCCGCGACCCAGATCAACGCCGCCGAGTTGAAACTGGCCTCCTGCGTGCTGATCGTGCTGGTGCTGATCCTGCCGTTCGGCCTTGGCGGCGCCTTGCGCATTGTCACTCTGCCGCTGCTGGCCGCGCTGTGCAGCCTGGCCGGTCTGGGCTGGCTGGGGCAGCCGCTGACATTGTTCAGCCTGTTTGGCCTGCTATTGGTCACCGCCATCAGCGTCGACTACGCGATCCTCATGCGCGAGCAGGTCGGGGGGGCGGCAGTGAGCCTGCTGGGCACCTTGCTGGCGGCGCTGACCACTTGGCTGTCATTCGGTCTGCTGGCCGTGTCGAGCACGCCTGCGGTGAGCAACTTCGGCCTGTCCGTGAGCCTGGGGCTGGTGTTCAGTTTCATGCTGGCGCCGTGGGCTGGCCGCCAGAGTCATGCGGTTGAAACGGCGGAGTCGGTGGCATGATGATCGCCCTGTTCTGGATTCTGGCCCTGAGTCTGTTTGCCCTGGCGACCTACGTCGGGCGCCGCTTTGGCCTGATCCCTATTGTCAGCCAGTTGCTGCTGGCCACCATCGGTTTGCCGCTGTTGATGTACTTCTGGATCGAGCCCGGCTGGCAATTGAGTGGCGCCCAGCTTATCTCGCCGGCCTGGCTGAAAAACCTCTACAGCCTGAGTTTTGCCCTGTTACTGGGGCATATCCTCAGTGACGTCATCGACCTGCGTCTGGACCGCCAGAGCCTGAAAATTGCCCTGCCGAGTTTCTGCATTCCCTTCGCTTGCGGACTGGCTACTGCGGTATGGCTGTTGCCCGCGCAGCCCTGGATCAGCTCGCTGGCAGTCGGCCTGCTGTTCGCCATCACCGCAATTCCCGTGTTGTACCTGTACTTGCGACACATCAACTACCCGAGCGCTGCGACGCGACGCCTGGTGCAGACCGCCATCCTGATCGACCTCACGTGCTGGACCCTGTTCGCCATCGCCCAGGGCAGCCTGCACTTGAGCAGTCTGCTGCTGCCATTGGCAGGAGCCTGCCTGCCGTTACTGCTGAGCCTGCTCGGCATGCGCCAACCGTTGTTGCACAGCGGCTGTTTCTTCGCGCTGCTGGTGGTTGCCGAACACTTCAAGCTCAATGCACTGATTCTCGGCATCGGCTACCTGCTGTGCATGGCGGCCTTGAAAGTGCCATTAGTCCTGCCGCTGCCGGCGGCCTGGATGAGTCGGTTGCAGACGAACATCGCGATCCCGCTCATTCTCACGTTCGGCATCGTGCAAATCGACGTCCATAGCGCCATGGCCAGCCTTGGCTGGGGGCAGCTGGCAGCGTTGCTGGTGTTGCCGATAGCCAGCAAATTGCTGGGCAACTGGCTGGGCCTGGGCTGGGCCGGTGCTTCGTTTGAAGGCGCCAGTCGCTGGCGGGAAAGTGTTCTGCTGAATATTCGCGGTTTGAGCGAGATCGTCTTTCTCAACCTGCTGCTGCAACAACATCTCATCAGCCCGGCGCTGTATTTTGCGCTGATGCTGATGGGACTGATCGCGACATTGCTGCCGGCACTGGTCGGCATGCACCGAATCCCCATGAACATCGCCGCCCCGGCAAGGAACCCCCATGCCAACAGTTGAAACGGAACGTCGCCAGGTGGTTGTCATCGGCGCAGGCCCTTCGGGTGCCATCGCCGCCGCTTTGCTTAAACGCAAAGGGCATGATGTGCTGATGATCGAGCGTCAGCATTTCCCGAGGTTTTCCATTGGCGAAAGCCTGCTGTCCCACTGTCTGGACTTCGTCGAGGAAGCGGGCATGCTCGATGCAGTAAACGCCGCCGGTTTCCAACTGAAAACCGGGGCGGCCTTCGCCTGGGGCGAGCAGTACAGCGCGTTCGACTTTGGCGACACCTTCAGCAACGGCAAACCGACCACCTTCCAGGTGCTGCGCGCCGATTTCGACAAGCTGCTGGCGGACCAGGCAGCGCTGCAAGGCGTCGAAATCCGCTACGGTGAAACCATCGTCAGCGTGGTGGCCGACCCGGCAAAACCTCAGCTCGGCGTGCTGCGCGAAGATGGCAGCGAGTACCGCATAGAAGCCCAATTCATACTCGATGCCAGCGGCTACGGGCGGGTCCTGCCGCGCCTGCTCGACCTCGAAGCGCCGTCGAACTTTCCGGTGCGCCAGGCCGTGTTCACCCATGTCGAAGACCATATCGACAATCCGGCCTTCGATCGCAGCAAAATCCTCGTCACCACCCATCCAACCCAGCGCGATATCTGGTTCTGGACCATCCCGTTCAGCAATGGCCGGTGCTCTGTGGGCGTGGTCGCGGCGGCGGAACATTTCGCGGGGCGCGCAGACAATCTGGACGACTGCCTGCGTGGTTTTATCGCCGAAACCCCAAGCCTGTCGGCCGTGCTCGACAACGCAGTCTGGGACACCCCCGCGCGCACCATCGGTGGTTATTCGGCCAACGTCAAATCCCTGCACGGGCCCGGCTTCGCGCTGCTGGGTAACGCCGCCGAATTCCTGGACCCGGTGTTTTCCTCCGGCGTGACCATTGCCATGCGCTCGGCGAGCATGGCCGCTGCGGTACTGCATCGCCAACTGCAGGGTGAAAATGTCGACTGGGAAAGCGACTTTGCCGTCCCGCTCAAGCGTGGCGTCGATACGTTTCGCTGCTACGTGGAAGGCTGGTACGCCGGAACCTTCCAGGACGTGATCTACCATCCGGGCAGTTCACCGGACATTCGCCGCATGATCAGCGCGATCCTCGCCGGTTATGCCTGGGACGAACGCAACCCGTTCGTGGCCGAACCCAAACGCCGGCTGCGGATGCTCTCGGAACTGTGCGCAAGGGACGCCACATGAGTTTCCTGAGCGACAATTACGTCGAGGAAACCCGCTTCGGTTTCTGGTTCCTGCGCAGCCACACCTGGCAGCACCACGTGTTGCGGGTGGCGATCAATGACCTGCGAAGCCTGTTCAGCGAACCACCACCCGCTCATCCCGTGCTGCTCGATGCCGGTTGTGGCCAGGGTAAGTCGTTCCAGCTGTTGCACCAGACCTTTGCACCGCAACGCCTTACAGGACTGGATGCCGACCCTCACAGTCTCGAACTCAGCCGTGAAGAAGCCGCTCGCCAGTGCATAGAAGTGGAATTGATCGGCAGTGACTGCGCGAGCATTCAACTGCCGGACGCCAGTGTCGACCTGTTGTTCTGTCACCAGACGTTCCATCACCTGGTAGAGCAGGACCTGGCCCTGGCCGAGTTCTATCGAGTATTGAAACCTGGAGGGTACCTGCTGTTCGCCGAATCCACCGAGGCTTACATTGATACCTGGGTGATTCGCTGGTTGTTTCGCCATCCCATGCATGTGCAAAAAAGTGCCGCCGGGTATCTGCAGATGATTCGCCAACAGGGTTTCGAGTTCGGCCCGCAGAACGTGTCCTACCCATACCTGTGGTGGAGTCGCGCCAGGGATTTCGGCCTGCTGGAGCGCCTGGGCCTGCAACGGCCAAAAGCCGTTGGTGAGCGGGAAGAAACCCTGGTCAATGTGGTGGCGCGCAAACCGCTTGAAGGTGCCGTTTGATGAGTATTTTCAACGCCGCGCAATCCTGCAGGAGTGAGCCTGCTCGCGATAGCGAGGGGTCAGGCAACTGGATTGTTGATTACTTCGCCGCCATCGCGAGCAGGCTCGTTCCCGCATTTTTGCTGCTCGGTACAGTGCTGCTGAGCGCCTGCACCAGCCGCGCGCCGCTGCCCGAGCAAACGCCTGACCTGCCGCTGCCCATGCAACTGCATATCCAGCGCCTGCAAGCCGACCAGCGCCTGGACTGGGTACTGGTGATCCAGCGCGAAGGGCCGGGCATTCGCTGGTCGCTGATGGACCTGCTGGGCATTCCCCAAGCCCGGCAGAAACTGGTCGACGGCGCATGGCACGCCGACGGCCTGCTGCCACCCAATGCCGAAGCGCGGGAACTGTTCGCCGCGTTGCTGTTTGCGCTGACCCCCAGGGATCAATTGCAAGGCAACTATCCGACCGCCTGGCAACACGGTACGCAACGGTCATTGCCCGAGCGTTGGGACGTGCGCTACAGGCAATCGCAAAACTTCGATCTGACCCTACCCAAAGGTCCGAAATACCAGGTCACGCCCCTGAGCGGGGACACGCCATGACGGCCTATTTAAACGCCCTGGGGGTGATTTGCGCCCTGGGCCGGGGCAAGGAGGAGGTCAGCCGCAACCTGTTTGCCGGCGACTGCTCCGGAATGCGCGACGAAGCCGGCTGGATTGTCGATCGTACGGTGCCGGTGGCGGCTGTGCGCGGCGACCTCGTGGCCATCCCTGTCGAACTGTCGGAGCAAGCCAGCCGCAACAATCAGCTGCTGCTGGAAGCCGCCCTGCAGATTCGCGAGGACATTGACCAGGCGATTGCGACCTACGGCCGCCATCGCATTGGCGTGGTCCTGGGCACCAGCACTTCAGGCATAGACGAAGCCAGCCGCGGCCTGGCCCATTACATTCGCGAGGAGGTGTTTCCCGCTGACTACAACTACCAGCAACAGGAACTCGGGGCGCCGGCGAATTTCCTCGCCGACTGGCTGCAAACCAGCGGTCCGGCCTATGTCATCTCTACCGCGTGCACCTCAAGTGCCCGGGCGCTGATGAGCGCCCAGCGCCTGTTGAACATGGGGTTGTGCGATGCGGTGCTGTGCGGCGGAGTCGACAGCCTGTGCAAACTGACCCTCAACGGTTTCTCGGCGCTGGAGGCCGTGTCCGGTCAGCGCTGCAACCCGTTTTCAGTCAATCGCAACGGCATCAACATCGGCGAAGCGGCCGTACTGTTCCTGATGACCAGACAGCCCGGCGGCAGCCCGTCGATTGCGCTGCTGGGCAGCGGTGCGAGTTCCGATGCACACCATATTTCCGCGCCGGAACCGGCTGGCCGCGGCGCCCTGCAGGCCATGCGCAAGGCCCTGGATCGTGCGAATCTGCAACCGTCCCAGATTGCCTACCTGAACCTGCACGGCACGGCCACACAACATAATGATTCGATGGAAAGCCTGGCGGTGACAACCCTGTTCCCGGATGGGGTGCCCTGCTCGTCGACCAAACCGCTGACCGGCCACACCCTCGGCGCAGCGGGCGCCCTGGAAGCTGCGTTCTGCTGGCTGAGCCTGTGCAAGGACAATCTGCAGCACGCCATGGCGCCGCATGTCTGGGATGGTCAACCCGACCCTGACCTGCCACCTCTGAACTGGGTGACCAGGACGGATCGCCTGTCGTCCATTGCACCGCGCTACCTGATGAGCAATTCCTTCGCTTTCGGTGGCAATAACGTCAGCCTGATAATAGGAGACGCACCATGATCGACTGGCCGCTCGCCGAACTGCTGCCGCACGCTGGCGACATGATCCTGATCGAACAGATCCTGTCGTTCGATGATGAGCAGATCCACACCCGCCTGGAGGTCAGGCCTGAAGGCCTGTTCAGCCGCCCCGACGGCAGCTTGCCGGCCTGGGTCGGCATCGAGCTGATGGCCCAGAGCGTCGCCGCCTATGCCGGCTGTCACGCCCGCCAGCGCGGCGACGCGGTCGCGCTGGGTTTCCTGCTCGGCACCCGCAAGTTCGAATGCAATGTGGAACACTTCCCGGTCGGCACCGAGCTGACCATACACGGGCTGCGCTCACTGGAAGATGAGAACGGCATGGGTGTATTCGAATGTCATATCAATGCCCCCGGCATCCACGCCACCGCTCGTCTGAACGTGTTCCGCCCGCCTCAGGCCGCGCAATATCTTGATGAATCAAAGGAGTCCAGTCATGACTGAATCCATACTGGTCACCGGTTCCAGCCGTGGTATCGGGCGCGCCATTGCCCTGCGTCTGGCCCAGGCCGGCCATGACATCGTGCTGCATTGCCGCAGTGGCCTGGCGGAAGCTGGCGCGGTCAAGAAAGAGGTCGAAGCCTTGGGGCGAAAAGCCCGCATACTGCAATTCGATGTGTCCGACCGCGCCAGCTGCAGGGTCATCCTTGAAGCGGACGTAGAAACCCACGGTGCCTATTACGGCGTGGTGCTCAACGCCGGACTGACCCGCGACGGTGCTTTTCCGGCGCTGAGCGAGGATGATTGGGATGTGGTGATGCGTACCAACCTGGACGGTTTCTACAATGTGCTGCACCCGGTGATGATGCCAATGATCCGCCGCCGTGCGGCCGGGCGCATTGTGTGCATTACCTCGGTATCGGGACTGATCGGCAACCGTGGCCAGGTCAACTACAGCGCTTCCAAGGCGGGTTTGATCGGCGCGGCGAAAGCCCTGGCGATCGAGCTGGGCAAACGCAAGATCACCGTCAACTGTGTCGCACCCGGTCTGATCGACACGGCGATGCTCGATGAAAACGTGCCGGTGGAAGAACTGATGAAGATGATCCCCGCACAGCGCATGGGCACCCCAGAAGAGGTGGCCGGCGCGGTGAATTTCCTGATGTCGGCGGAAGCGTCGTACATCACCCGCCAGGTTCTGGCCGTCAATGGAGGCCTGTGCTGATGAAGCGCGTCGTCGTCACCGGCATGGCCGGTATCACCTCATTGGGCAGCGACTGGGAAACCATAGCCGGCAACTTCGCGGCCAACCGCAGCGGCATCCGCCGGATGGACGAGTGGGACCGGTTTACCGAGCTCAACACCCGTCTGGCCGGGCCCATCGATGACTTCAAGGTGCCCGCCCACTGGACCCGCAAGCAACTGCGCAGCATGGGCCGGGTATCGCGCCTGGCGGTAGGTGCCGCGGAGCAGGCTCTGGCCGATGCCGGGTTGCTGGGCGATGCATCGATCAAGGACGGACGCATGGGCGTGGCGTGCGGCTCGTCCACTGGCAGCACCGACGAAATCAAAGCGTTCGGCAATATGCTGCTCAACTCGGTGGCCGAGGGGCTCAACGCCAATTCCTACGTGCGCATGATGCCGCACACCACGGCGGCGAACATCAGCATCTTCTTCGGCCTCACAGGACGCCTGATCCCCACGTCCAGCGCCTGCACCAGCGGCAGCCAGGGCATTGGCTACGCCTACGAATCGATCAAGTTCGGCCGCCTGCCGCTGATGCTTGCCGGCGGTGCCGAAGAGCTGTGCCCCACCGAAGCCATGGTCTTCGACGCGCTCTACGCCACCAGCCTGAAAAACGACGCCCCGCAGACCACGCCGCGCCCTTACGACAAGGGCCGCGACGGCCTGGTGATTGGTGAAGGCAGCGGCATGCTGGTGCTCGAAGAACTGGAACACGCACTGGCCCGCGGCGCGCGCATTCACGCCGAACTGGTCGGCTTTGGCAGCAACGCAGACGGTCAGCACACCACCCGTCCGGAGCAGGTCACCATGCGCCGGGCCATGGAACTGGCGTTGGAAGACGCGGGCCTGCAGCCTTCCAACATCGGCTACGTGAACGGCCACGGCACTGCCACGGAACAAGGCGACATCGCCGAGACCCTGGCGACCAGCGCGCTGTTTGGCGAGCACATGCCTATCAGTTCGCAGAAGAGTTTCCTTGGCCACACCCTCGGCGCCTGTGGCGCACTGGAGTCGTGGTTCAGCATCGAAATGATGAACAGCGACCTGTATGCCCACACCTTCAATCTGGACGACATCGACCCGCACTGCGGCAAGCTCGATTACCTGCGCGGCGAATTTCGGCAGATGAGTAATCAGTATGTGATGAACAATAATTTTGCGTTTGGCGGGGTGAATACTTCGCTGATTTTTCGGCGCTGGTCTTGAAACACATAAAGATCAAAAAATCGCAGCCTTCGGCAGCTCCTACGGGGTGAACACGAGCCAAAGCAGTCACGCTTGCAGCGGCTCGACTTTCCTCGTCAACAACTCCACAAACGCCCGCGCCATCGGCGATTTCTGGTCCTTGCGCTGCACCAGCCACACCGCCGACACCGCCGCCGGATCGAGCAAGGGCCGGTACACGACTCCGTCAATCCGCATCCGCTGATAAGACGCCGGCAGCACCGAAACGCCCAACCCTGCGGCCACCAACCCGATAATGGTCATCGCCTCGCCGGCCTCCTGGGCGAAGTGCGGACTGAAACCGGAGTCGCGGGCCAGGCTCAGCAGTTGCGCGTAAAGGCCGCTGCCATAGCTGCGCGGGAAAAACACGAAAGGTTCGAGGGCCAAGGCTGACAGGAACAACCCCTCCTCGCTGCCGTTCACCAGCGGATGTTTGGAGCTGAGTACCGCTACCAGCGGTTCACTCATCAGCTCGACCACGCTGAGGGAATCCGGCAGCCCCAGCGGGCGCATGATGCCGACTTCAATCGACTCATCAACCAGCGCATCGGCCACCTGGGTACTGCTCATTTCCCGAAGGTTCAAATGCACCGCCGGGAAGCGCTGGCGGAACGCGAAAATTGCCTGGGGGATGGTCGAGTTGAATGGCGCCGATGAGGTAAAGCCGATTTTCAGCTCCCCCAGTTCGCCCAGTTGCGCCCGACGGGCAACGTCGGCGGCTTTGTCGACCTGCGCCAGCACCAGCCGCGCTTCCTGCAGGAACAGCCGGCCCGCCTCGCTAAGCTCGACCCGACGATTGGTACGCTCAAACAACCGCGCCCCTACCTCTTGCTCCAGTGCCTGAATCTGCTGGCTCAAGGGCGGTTGCGAGATGCCCAGCACCTGTGCGGCGCGGCCGAAGTGCAGTTCTTCAGCGACGGCAATGAAGTAACGAAGGTGACGCAATTCCATGAAAACCTCATTAGGTCGCAAAAGCTCTTAAACAGGTCGAATAATATATTGGATTGAATCATTAGGCAGCTATATGCTTTTTTCATTGCCTGACCGGCTGCCCGCTCCCGAGGTCCGAAGTGAAAACTGTTGTTGCGCCACTCGCCCATGAAGTCCCACCTTGCGCAGTGGATGATGTCGCTGCCGAGCTCAAGGAGATTTACATCGAGAAAGGCACGCCGATGTTCATTCGCACAGTGCTGGCGTTGTTCTGCGGTGGCTTTGCGACGTTCGCCCTGCTGTATTGCGTGCAACCGATGATGCCGCTGCTGTCCCATGAATATTCGATCAATGCAGCCCAGAGCAGCCTGATTCTCTCGGTGGCCACTGGCATGCTCGCCATCGGCCTGCTGATCACCGGGCCCATTTCCGATCGGGTCGGACGCAAGCCGGTGATGGTCGCCGCGCTATTGGCAGCGGCGCTGTGCACCATCGCCAGCTCGATGATGCCAAGCTGGCACGGCGTGTTGCTGATGCGCGCGCTGATCGGCTTGTCATTGAGTGGCCTGGCCGCGGTGGCCATGACTTATCTGAGCGAAGAGATCCACCCGCAGCACATCGGACTCGCCATGGGGCTGTACATCGGCGGCAATGCGATTGGCGGGATGAGCGGACGCCTGATCACCGGGGTGTTGATCGACTTCGTCAGCTGGCATACCGCAATGCTGGTCATCGGGGGCCTGGCGCTGATTGCAGCGGCAGTGTTCTGGAAAATACTTCCGGAATCACGCAACTTCCGTCCACGCTCGCTGCACCCACGCAGCCTGGTCGACGGTTTCACCATGCATTTTCGTGACGCCGGTTTGCCGCTGCTGTTTCTTGAGGCCTTTGTGCTGATGGGGGCCTTTGTCACCTTGTTCAACTACATCGGCTATCGGCTGCTGGCCGAGCCGTACCACATGGAACAAGCCTTCGTCGGGCTGCTGTCGGTGGTGTACCTGTCGGGGATCTACAGTTCGGCAAAAATAGGTTCGCTGGCCGACAAACTGGGGCGCCGCAAAGTGCTCTGGTCGACCATCGTATTGATGATCGGCGGCCTCGCCCTGACGATGTTCACGTCACTGCCGGTGGTGATCATCGGCATGCTGATCTTCACCTTCGGCTTCTTCGGCGCGCATTCGGTCGCGAGCAGCTGGATTGGCCGACGCGCAACCAGGGCCAAGGGCCAGGCGTCGTCGCTGTACCTGTTCAGCTATTACGCCGGGTCGAGCATTGCCGGGACGGCGGGCGGTGTGTTCTGGCACCTGGGTGGCTGGAACGGGATCGGGTTGTTCGTGGGTACCTTGCTGGTGATTGCGCTGCTGGTGGCATTGAAGTTGGCGAAATTGCCGCCGCTGGGTGGTGTTAAAGCTTAAAAGCAGAAGATCGCAGCCTTCGGCAGCTCCTACAGTATGGGAGCTGCCGCAGGCTGCGATCTTTTGATCGTGTTCCAAACAAAAACGCCCGGCACGAGCCGGGCGTTTTCTATTGGGCGACGACTACTCGTGATACTGCGCCGACAACTCATGCACCGCGCGCAGGAACGCGCCGGCGTGTTCCGGATTGACCTCCGGTGTAATGCCATGGCCGAGATTGAATACGTGCCCGCTGCCCTTGCCGTAGCTGGCGAGAATCCGCCCGACTTCGGTACGAATGGCTTCAGGATTGGCGTAGAGCACGGTAGGGTCCATGTTGCCCTGCAGCGCAACTTTGCCGCCGACACGATCACGGGCACTGCCGATGTCACAGGTCCAGTCCAGACCCAACGCATCAGCGCCGGCATCGGCGATGCTTTCAAGCCACAGCCCCCCGCCCTTGGTGAACAGGATGACTGGCACCTTGCGACCTTCGTGTTCGCGGATCAGGCCGCTGACGATCTTGCGCATGTAGGCCAGGGAGAACTCCTGGTAAGCCGCCGCCGAGAGGTTCCCGCCCCAGCTATCGAAGATCTGCACCGCCTGGGCACCGGCCATGATCTGGCCGTTGAGGTAGCTGGTGACCGACTGAGCCAGCTTGTCCAGTAACAGGTGCAAGGCTTGCGGATTGTCGTAGAGCATGGTTTTGGTCTTGCGGTAGTCTTTCGACGAGCCGCCTTCGACCATGTAGGTGGCCAGGGTCCATGGGCTGCCAGAGAAACCGATCAGCGGCACACGACCGTTCAGTTCGCGGCGGATGGTGCTGACCGCATCCATGACGTAGCCGAGGTCTTTATGCGGATCAGGAATCGGCAGGGCTTCGATGTCGGCCAGGGTGCTGACGACTTTCTTGAAGCGCGGACCTTCGCCCGTCTCGAAGTACAGGCCCTGGCCCATGGCGTCAGGAATGGTCAGGATGTCGGAGAACAGGATCGCCGCGTCCAGTTGCGGATAGCGGTCGAGCGGCTGCATGGTGACTTCGCAAGCGAACTCCGGGTTCATGCACAGGCTCATGAAATCACCGGCCTTGGCACGGCTGGCGCGGTATTCCGGCAAGTAGCGACCGGCCTGACGCATCATCCACACAGGCGTGACGTCTACGGGTTGCTTGAGCAGGGCGCGAAGGAAACGGTCGTTCTTCAGGGCAGTCATGTCGGCATCCGGAAAAAAAGTGCGGGCATTTTCTCAGAGCGCGAGGCAAAAGGCACGGTTGCAGGTCAGCCTTTTGTCTATCGGGTCAATTTGTCGCGCTGGAACACGGCTTTCGCAACACCACAAAACCAATGTGGGAGCTGGCCTGCCAGCGATGCGGACACCTCGGTGTGTCAGTCGGTCCGAGGTGATGCTATCGCTGGCAGGCCAGCTCCCACAGGGTTATTGCATGTCAGGTCTGGATCGGAGGGCTAGACCCCCAGGTAATCCAGGATCCCTTCGGCGGCGTTGCGGCCTTCGAAGATCGCCGTCACCACCAGGTCAGAGCCGCGAACCATATCGCCACCGGCGAAGATTTTCGGGTTGCTGGTCTGGTGTTTGTACTGACCCTGCTCCGGGGCCACAACGCGGCCCTGGCTGTCCGTCTGGATGCTGTGCTGTTCAAACCACGACGCCGGGCTAGGGCGGAAACCGAAGGCGATAACCACGGCGTCGGCCGGGATGATTTCTTCGGAGCCCGGGATCGGCTCGGGGCTGCGACGGCCACGGGCGTCCGGTTCGCCGAGACGGGTCTCGACCACTTTCACGCCTTCGACGCGGTCTTCACCGACAATGGCGATCGGCTGGCGGTTGTAGAGGAATTTCACCCCCTCTTCCTTGGCGTTCTTCACCTCTTTGCGCGAGCCCGGCATGTTGGCTTCGTCGCGACGATAGGCACAGGTCACCGATTTGGCACCCTGGCGAATCGACGTACGGTTGCAGTCCATGGCCGTGTCGCCGCCGCCCAGGACCACAACCTTCTTGCCTTTCATGTCGACGAAATCTTCCGGCGACTTTTCAAAGCCCAGGTTGCGATTAACGTTGGCGATCAGGAAGTCGAGCGCGTCATGCACGCCCGGCAGGTCCTCACCGGCAAAGCCGCCCTTCATGTAGGTGTAGGTGCCCATGCCCATGAACACGGCATCGTATTCTTCGAGCAGTTGCTCGACGGTCACGTCCTTGCCCACTTCGGTGTTCAGGCGGAACTCGATGCCCATGCCGGTGAAGACTTCGCGACGATTGCTCAACACGGTCTTTTCCAGCTTGAACTCGGGAATGCCGAAGGTCAGCAGGCCGCCGATTTCCGGGTTCTTGTCGAACACTACCGGGGTCACGCCGCCACGCACCAGTACGTCGGCACAGCCCAGACCGGCCGGGCCCGCGCCGATAATCGCAACACGCTTGCCGGTCGGCTTGACCTTGGACATGTCCGGGCGCCAGCCCATGGCGAACGCGGTATCGGTGATGTATTTCTCGACCGAACCGATGGTCACTGCGCCGAAGCCGTCGTTGAGGGTGCACGCCCCCTCGCACAGACGATCCTGCGGGCACACTCGCCCGCACACTTCCGGCAGTGTGTTGGTCTGGTGCGACAGTTCGGCGGCCTGGAGGATGTTGCCCTCGGCCACCAGCTTCAGCCAGTTCGGAATGAAGTTGTGCACCGGGCACTTCCATTCGCAATACGGGTTACCGCAACCCAGGCAGCGGTGGGCCTGATCGGCCGAATGCTGGGGTTTGAAAGGTTCGTAGATCTCCACGAACTCTTTCTTGCGTTGACGCAACAGTTTCTTCTTCGGATCCTTGCGCCCGACCTCGATGAACTGGAAGTCATTATTCAGACGTTCAGCCATTGTTAAAACCTCATCAAACTCTTCAGGCGCATATCACTGCGGGTTGGCACGGGTGCTGGAAAGCAACGATTTCAAGTTGGCAGCCTTGGGCTTGACCAGCCAGAAACGACGCAGATAGTCATCGAGGTTTTCAGCGAGGTTACGACCCCATTCGCTGTCGGTTTCCGCGACGTATTCGTCGAGCACGCGCTGCAGGTGGCTGCGATAGGCTTCCATCGCTTCGCCGCTGATGCGCTGGATTTCCACCAGTTCGTGGTTGACCCGGTCAACGAAGCTGTTGTCCTGGTCGAGCACGTAGGCGAAACCGCCGGTCATGCCTGAACCGAAGTTGTAGCCGGTCTTGCCCAGGACGCAGACGAAACCGCCGGTCATGTACTCGCAGCAGTGATCGCCCGTGCCTTCGACTACGGTATGAGCACCGGAGTTACGCACGGCAAAACGCTCGCCCGCAGTACCGGCGGCGAACAGTTTGCCACCGGTGGCGCCATACAGGCAGGTGTTGCCGATGATGGCACTGTCCTGAGTCTTGTAGATGCTGCCCTTGGGCGGCACGATGACCAGTTTGCCGCCGGTCATGCCCTTGCCGACGTAGTCGTTGGCATCGCCTTCCAGGTACATGTTCAAGCCGCCCGCGTTCCAAACGCCGAAGCTCTGACCGGCCGTTCCTTTGAAGCGGAAGGTGATCGGCGCGTTCGCCATGCCTTGGTTGCCGTGCTTGCGCGCGATTTCGCCGGAGATCCGTGCGCCGATCGAACGGTCGCAGTTGCAGATGTCCAGGGCAAAATCGGCGCCGCTCTTGTCGTTGATGGCAGAGGTGGCCATGTCGACCATTTTCTCGGCCAGCAAACCTTTGTCGAACGGCGGGTTGCGCTCTACCTGGCAGAACTGAGGCTTGTCTGCCGGGATGTGATCGCTGCCGAGCAACGGGGTCAGGTCCAGGTGCCGCTGCTTGGCGGTCTGGCCTTCGAGGATGTCCAGCAGATCGGTACGACCGATCAGCTCTTCGAGGGAGCGCACGCCCAGCTTGGCCAGCCACTCACGGGTTTCTTCGGCGACGTAGGTGAAGAAGTTCACTACCATGTCGACGGTGCCGATGTAGTGATCCTTGCGCAGCTTCTCGTTCTGGGTCGCGACGCCGGTGGCGCAGTTGTTCAGGTGGCAGATGCGCAGGTATTTGCAGCCCAGGGCGATCATTGGCGCGGTACCGAAGCCAAAGCTTTCAGCGCCGAGGATCGCAGCCTTGATCACGTCGAGGCCGGTTTTCAGGCCGCCGTCGGTTTGTACCCGGACTTTACCGCGCAGGTCGTT
Source organism: Pseudomonas sp. 65/3-MNA-CIBAN-0223 (assembly GCF_040310425.1). Lineage (NCBI taxonomy): Bacteria > Pseudomonadati > Pseudomonadota > Gammaproteobacteria > Pseudomonadales > Pseudomonadaceae > Pseudomonas > Pseudomonas sp. 65/3-MNA-CIBAN-0223. The sequence continues at coordinate 248,958 of NZ_JBEOPV010000002.1, read as the reverse complement.
GCCGCGCAGGGTCTGGTGGGTTTCGGCCAGGCCGAGTTCCCACGGTGCGCCCGCGTACTTGATCGAGGTCAGCGGCGATGCGCCGGTGCCGCCGTCGTAGCCGGAGATAGTGATCAAGTCCGCGTAGGCCTTGGCCACACCGGCAGCAATGGTGCCGACGCCGGCTTCTGCTACCAGCTTCACCGAGACCAGCGCCTTCGGATTGACTTGCTTGAGGTCGAAAATCAGCTGCGACAAATCTTCGATCGAATAGATGTCGTGGTGCGGCGGCGGCGAGATCAGGGTCACGCCCGGCACTGCGTAACGCAGCTTGGCGATCAGGCCGTTGACCTTGCCACCTGGCAGTTGACCGCCTTCACCGGGCTTGGCGCCTTGGGCGACCTTGATCTGCAGCACTTCAGCGTTGACCAGGTATTCCGGGGTCACACCAAAACGGCCAGTCGCCACCTGCTTGATTTTCGAGCTCTTGATGGTGCCGTAGCGCGCCGGGTCTTCGCCGCCTTCGCCGGAGTTGGAACGCGCACCAAGGCGGTTCATCGCTTCAGCCAGGGCTTCGTGAGCTTCCGGCGACAATGCACCGAGGGAGATGCCCGCGGAATCGAAGCGCTTGAGCACCGATTCCAGCGGTTCGATCTCGCTGATGTCCAGCGGCGTGTCCAGGGTCTTGACCTTGAACATGTCGCGGATCATCGACACCGGACGGTTGTCCACCAGCGCCGTGTATTCCTTGAACTTGCTGTAGTCGCCCTGCTGCACAGCGGCTTGCAGGGTGTTGACCACGTCCGGGTTGTACGCGTGATATTCGCCACCGTGGACGAACTTCAGCAAACCGCCCTGCTGGATTGGCTTGCGCGGGCTCCAGGCTTCGGCAGCCAGGGCTTTCTGCTCGGCTTCGATGTCAACGAAACGCGCACCCTTGATGCGACTTGGCACGCCACGGAAGCTCAGCTCGCACACTTCTTCGGACAGGCCGATGGCCTCGAACAGCTGCGCACCACGGTACGAGGTAATGGTGGAGATACCCATCTTCGACAGGATCTTCAACAGACCTTTGGTGATGCCTTTGCGGTAGTTCTTGAACACCTCATAGAGGTCGCCCAGGACTTCACCGGTACGGATCAGGTCGCCCAGCACTTCGTAGGCCAGGAACGGATAGACCGCCGAGGCGCCGAAACCGATCAACACCGCGAAGTGGTGCGGATCGCGCGCAGTCGCGGTCTCCACCAGGATGTTGGAGTCGCAACGCAGGCCTTTCTCGGTCAGGCGGTGGTGTACCGCGCCGGTGGCGAGCGAAGCGTGGATCGGCAACTTGCCCGGAGCAATGTGCCGGTCACTCAGCACAACCTGGGTACGACCGGCGCGCACAGCTTCTTCAGCCTGGTCGGCAACGTTGCGGATCGCCGCTTCGAGGCCGACGCTTTCGTCGTAGTTAAGGTCGATGATCTGGCGTTCGAAGCCCGGACGATCGAGGTTCATCAGCGAACGCCACTTGGCCGGGGAAATGACCGGCGAGCTGAGGATCACGCGCGAAGCGTGTTCCGGCGACTCCTGGAAAATGTTGCGCTCGGCACCGAGGCAGATTTCCAGCGACATGACGATGGCTTCACGCAGCGGATCGATCGGCGGGTTGGTGACCTGTGCAAATTGCTGGCGGAAATAGTCGTACGGTGTGCGCACGCGCTGGGACAGCACGGCCATCGGCGTGTCGTCGCCCATCGAGCCGACGGCTTCATAACCTTGCTCGCCAAGCGGTCGCAGCACCTGGTCGCGCTCTTCGAACGTGACCTGATACATCTTCATGTACTGCTTGAGCTGGTCAACGTCGTAGAACGCCGAGCCGTGGTCGTTATCTTCCATGGTTGCCTGGATGCGCAGGGCATTCTTGCGCAGCCATTGCTTGTACGGATGACGCGACTTCAAGCGGTTGTCGATGGCGTCGGTGTCGAGGATCTGCCCGGTTTCGGTGTCCACGGCGAAGATCTGGCCCGGACCAACGCGGCCCTTGGCAATTACGTCTTCAGGCTGGTAGTTCCAGACGCCGATTTCCGAGGCCAGGGTGATGAAACCGTTCTTGGTGGTCACCCAACGCGCCGGACGCAGACCGTTACGGTCGAGCAGGCACACCGCGTAACGACCGTCGGTCATTACCACGCCGGCCGGGCCGTCCCACGGTTCCATGTGCATCGAGTTGTATTCGTAGAACGCACGCAGATCCGGGTCCATGGTCTCGACGTTCTGCCACGCAGGCGGAATGATCATCCGCACGCCACGGAACAGGTCGATGCCCCCGGTCACCATCAGTTCAAGCATGTTGTCCATGCTGGAAGAGTCGGAACCGACGCGGTTGACCAGCGGGCCGAGTTCTTCCAGATCGGGCATCAGGTCGTTGGCAAACTTTGTACGACGTGCCACGGCCCAGTTGCGGTTGCCGGTGATGGTGTTGATTTCGCCGTTGTGCGCCAGGAAGCGGAACGGTTGCGCCAGCGGCCATTTCGGCAGGGTGTTGGTGGAGAAGCGCTGGTGAAACACGCAAATCGCGGTTTGCAGGCGCTGGTCGCTCAGGTCTGGATAGAAGGCGGTGAGGTCCGCCGGCATCATCAAGCCTTTGTAGATAATGGTCTTGTGGGAAAAGCTGCAGATGTAGTGATCGGTGTCGGCGGCGTTGGCCACGGACGAACGACGACGGGAACTGAACAGCTTGATCGCCATGTCCTGATCGCTCAGGCCTTCACCGCCGATGAACACTTGCTCGATCTGCGGCAGGCGCTCAAGGGCCAGGCGGCCGAGGACGCTGGTGTCGATCGGCACTTTGCGCCAGCCGACGAGCTGCAGGCCGGCCGCCAGGATCTCGCGGTTCATGTTCTCGCGAGCGGCTTCGGCTTTGACCGGGTCCTGATTGAAGAAGACCATGCCCACCGCATATTGCTTGGGCAGTTCGACGCCGAATGCTTCCTGGGCGATCGCTCGCAGGAACACGTCCGGCTTTTGAATCAGCAGACCGCAACCGTCACCGGTCTTGCCGTCGGCGTTGATCCCACCGCGGTGGGTCATGCAGGTCAGGGCCTCAATGGCCGTTTGCAAAAGGGTATGACTGGGCTCGCCCTGCATATGGGCTATCAGGCCGAAACCGCAGTTATCCTTGAATTCATCTGGTTGGTACAGACCTGCTTTCATAGACACTTTCTCACCAGGCTGCCCCTTATCGAGGCAAATTTCTTTTCAATTCAACCACTTGCAACCCGCACCGAACGTACGCCAGCTTTGCGGGAGCAAAAGGGAGGTCATTGTACACACCGACACAGAGGCTCACAAATTTGACGACGAACTGTCGCAAATCTATGTCGCATTTGTGAAAGGTTTAAAGCGATATGCTGTGCTAGTCAAAACTTTTTTGATTTTTGACCGCAACCACTCAAAGACTACTGTGACGCAGACACCACAAGGCACGCGATCTGTAGAGAAGGCGCGCACATGCGGAAATATTGAGGTGCCGGGAGAGGCGGCCTGGGTAAGGCCGCCGAATCTTCAGCGAGTTGTTGCCAGTTCCTGTTGGACGCTGGCGACAGTGCGAGGCCAAGGTTTACCAGCCTGAACCTTCGCTGGCAAGGCCTTGATGGCGCTAAGGGCTGCATCACGGTTGGCGAAGTTACCGTAGGTGATGACGTAAAGAGGCTTGCCGTTGAGCACTTTCTTGAAATAACGGTACTCGCCGCCCTGCTCTTTCACGAAGTTTTGCGCAGACGCTTCGGAGCTGGTGCCAAGGATCTGCACCACGTAGTTGCTAGTCGGTTGCCCGGCGTACCAGGTACCACCACCGCCTTTGGCAGCGGCAGCGGCCGGTTTCTCGGCAGGCTTGGCGGTCGCCACGGCGGCAGGTTTGGCCGGCACAGGCGCGGGTTTGGCGACAGGTGCGGGAGCCGGCTTGGCAGTGGCCACCTGGGTCGGTGCTGGCGCAGGCTTGGCGGCCGGCGTCGGCGCTGGGCCAGGCTGGATTCCGGCCGGTGGCGCAGAAGTGGTCACGGTCGGCGGTGTGGCGCTGGAGCCTTCAACCGGCACGCCATCGTCACCTTCAGTGATGCCACCCGCTGCTTCGGCCAGCGGGCCACGCATGACCGGTTGCGAGTTGCCGACAAGCGGCAACGGCATTGGCTGCGAATTACCGGCGAACTCCACGGCTGGAGCACCGTTGCTGTTAGGTTGCGGAGCACCCTCGCCGAGCGGCAATTGCGCCTGCTCGTTGGCAGGAGCGCCAGTGGTCGGTGCTTTGCTGCGACCTGGCATCAACCAGGCGGCGGCTACCGCGACCACGACTACGGCGGAAATCGCCAATACGTGTTTCTTCGGCATGTTGAACCCCATACTTGGACGCTTGACCGCTGAGCGGCTGGCAATCATGGCTTCGATCATCGCATCGCGGGCGACCTGGTTGATATTGCCAGGCCAACCGTCGGAGCTTTCATGAATATCAGAGATCTGATTAGCGGTGAAAAGTTCGATACCCCGGCCAGCGCCTTCGAGCCGCTGATCCAGATACTCGCGGGTTTCCTCTTCGGTGTAAGGCTGCAATTCGATGACGTGAAAGCGCTCTTCTTCAAGGCTCAACGCATCGAGTTGGGCAATCAACGACGACTCGCCGAACAGGAACACATGCGGACGGCCTTCGGGAGCACCCGCGGCCAGTGCCAACAAGGCTTCCAGCGCGGACTCGTCAAGCTGCTCGGCGTCATCCACCAGCAGATAGACTTCCTGCCCGGTCAAGGCCAGCTGTACGACCTGTGACAGGATCGAGCCGATTTCCGGCTGGGCGACATTCAGCGCCTGGGCCACCTGGCGCAGCACGCCGGCGGCATCACCGGCACCGCGGGCGGAAACCACCACACTCTGCACCGATTGCTTGTTGGTACTGGCCACCAGGGCCTGGCGCAACAGGGTCTTGCCGCTGCCTTGCGGGCCGGTGACCACCAGCAGCAACTGGCTATAGCGCGCCAGGTGATGCAGTTGTCCCAGCACCGGCTTGCGCTGGGCAGGGAAAAATTTGAAGCCAGGTACCCGCGGAGCGAAAGGGTCGTGACTCAACTGGTAATGGCCGAGGAAAGCCTCGTCGGCGTGCAAACTAGTCATCGGGATCTTATTAACCTTTAAGCTGAGCCAGGGCGCGGTAATCCGCTCCCAGCGTGGCCTGTAGAACCTCTTTCGGATAATCGTCGGTCACCACCGCTTCGCCCATGTGGCGCAGCAGCACCAGGCGCAAACGACCGTCGATCACTTTCTTGTCAATTGCCATGTGTTCGAGAAAATCAGCTTCAGTCATCTCTTCAGGCGGGACAACCGGCAGGCCGGCGCGCAGGAACAGACGGATGCCACGATCACGCTCCTGCTCGCTGATCCAGCCCAGGCGTGTGGACATTTCCAGCGCCATTACAGTGCCAGCAGCGACCGCCTCACCATGTAGCCACACACCATAGCCCATATGCGTTTCGATGGCGTGGCCGAAGGTATGCCCCAGGTTCAACGTAGCGCGTACACCTGTTTCCTTCTCGTCGGCCCCCACCACGGCAGCCTTGGCTGCGCAGGAGCGCTGGATGGCATAAGTCAGGGCAGTCTGGTCCAGGGCGCGCAGGCGATCGACGTTCTCTTCGAGCCAGGTGAGGAATGGCTCGTCGCAGATCAGTCCGTATTTGATCACTTCGGCCAACCCGGCAGAGAGTTCGCGGGCCGGCAAAGTGTTCAGGGACGTCGTGTCTATCAGCACCACGTTCGGCTGATAGAAGGCGCCGACCATGTTCTTGCCCAACGGATGGTTGATACCGGTCTTGCCGCCCACCGAGGAGTCGACTTGCGACAGCAGCGTGGTCGGGACCTGAATGAAATCGACACCACGCTGATAACAGGCGGCGGCAAAACCGGCCATGTCACCAATCACACCGCCGCCCAAGGCAATCACGGTGGTGCGGCGGTCGTGACGCGCGGTCAGCAGCCCGTCGAAGATCAGTTGCAGGGTTTCCCAGGTCTTGAAGGCTTCGCCGTCGGGCAGCACCACGGAAATGACCGAGAATTGCCCCAGGCTGCGGGTCAGACGTTCGAGATACAGAGGCGCGACGGTCTCGTTGGAAATGATCGCCACTTGCCGTCCGCGAATATGCGGGGCCAGCAGCTCAGGCTGATCCAACAAACCTTCGCCAATATGAATCGGGTAGCTGCGCTCGCCTAGATCGACCTTGAGTGTCTGCATGTGTCCCCACAGTGAAGATGGAATCAGGCATCGTGCCTTGAATTATCGATGTCCGCGGCCTCTGTTGGTGTGACGCCGTTCGGTAGCCATTCGCCACAGTCCAGAGCGGCGGCGACTGGAGGCCGAGGATAGCGCATTTCACGCCGCGCTTTAACGGGGAGGCAGTTGCTGCAAGCGTTCGAGAATATCCAGCACCACCATCCGCGGCGGCCGCTCATCGGTTTCCACCACCAGATCGGCGATTTCCCGATAGAGCGGATCGCGAATCGCCAGCAGATCCCGAAGGGTCTTGGCCGGATCTGCCGTGCGCAATAGCGGCCGATTGCGGTCGCGGGACGTTCGCCCCACCTGCTGCTCGACGGAAGCATGCAGGTACACGACCCGACCACCGGCATGGAGCGCCCGACGATTGGCTTCGCGCATGACTGCACCGCCCCCGGTCGCCAACACCACGCCATCGCACGCGCACAGCTCGGCAATCATCGCCTGCTCGCGATCACGGAAGCCTGGCTCGCCTTCCTTATCGAAAATCCATGGGATATTGGCGCCCGTGCGCAATTCAATTTCCTTGTCGGAATCTTTGAACGGCAGGCGCAGCTCTTTGGCCAGTAACCGGCCGATGGTGCTTTTTCCAGCCCCCATCGGTCCTACAAGAATCAAATTTCGCACAGAATCAACGACTCACAGCAATCGCCTGGTTATTCATGATACGCGGTGTGAGAAACACCAACAGCTCGGATTTTTTCTCCGAAACCACGTCACGCCGGAAAAGGCGGCCAAGATACGGCACATCGCCGAGAAATGGCACCTTATCTACAACCTTGCTTTGAGTATTTGAGAAAACGCCACCAATGACGATGGTCTCGCCATCGTTGACCAACACCTTGGCATTGACCTCGTTTTTCTTGATCGGCGGTACGTCCTGCACCTTGTTCAGGTAATCCGGCTCATCCTTGGTGACCTTGACCTCCATGATGATCCGGTTGTCCGGGGTGATCTGCGGGGTCACTTCCAGCGACAGCGATGCCTCCTTGAAGGACACCGATGTGGCACCGCTGGAACTGGCTTCCTGATACGGAATCTCGGTGCCCTTGAGGATCTTCGCGGTTTCCTTGTCGGAGGTGACGACCTTGGGTTGCGAGACGATTTCGCCGTTGCCGGTTTTTTCCATCGCCGTCAGTTCCAGGTCGAGCAACACGTTATCGGTAATGAACGCGATGCCGATTCCCGAGGTATTAGCCGAGGTGCCCAGGTCGACGAAAGGCGAATTGGTGCCCGTGCTGCCCGGTGTACCGATGGTGGTGGACGAGCCGTTGACCCCCGAGGAGTTCCAGTTGCCCTTCTGCACCGAACCACCCCAGCGCACGCCGAGACTCTTGTCGTAATCGACGTTGGCCTCGACAATTCGCGCCTCGATCATCACCTGACGCACCGGAATATCCAGCTGCGCCACGATGCGACGCAGTTCGTCGAGACGATTCTGGGTCTGGTAGGCAATGATGTTGTTGGTGCGCTCATCGACGGTGATCGAACCACGCTCGTCGACTTTCGCTTCGGCACTGGTGACCGACTGGAACAACTTGGCGATGTCGGCAGCCTTGGCGTAGTTGACCTGCAGCAGCTCGCGACGCAGGGGGGCCAGTTCGGCGATCTGCTTTTGTGACTCCAGCTCCTGGCGCTCGCGAGCGGCAATTTCCTCCGCCGGCGCAACCAGCAAGACGTTGCCGACCATGCGCTTGTCCAGGCCCTTGGTCTTCAGCACCAGGTCCAGCGCCTGGTCCCACGGCACATTTTGCAGGCGCAGGGTAATGCCGCCCTGGACCGTGTCACTGGCCACCAGATTGAGGTTGGTGAAGTCGGCAATCAACTGCAGCACCGAGCGCACATCGATGTCCTGGAAATTCAGCGAAAGCTTCTCGCCGCTATAGGCGAAGCGCTCCGCATTGCGTTTTTGCAGGTCGTCGACCGTCATCGCCCGAATGCTGACGGTGAGCTTGTTGTCCGTCTGATAGGTCGAGTAGTCGAACGCGCCACTGGGTTCGATGCTGATGGTCGCACGGTCCCCGGTGGCACTGGCATTGACGAATTGCACCGGCGTGGCGAAATCCTTCACGTCCAGGCGGACTCGCAGGGACTCTGGCAGCTGGGTTCGGGCGAAGCCAAGGATGATCTTGCCCTCGCGCTCTTGAATGTCCGGGGCGATGGATGGATCGGACAGGTCGATGACCACATTGCCCTCGCCCTGGGTGCCACGCTGGAAGTCAACGCTGCGGATAGCCTTGGCTACCGGCGCGTACGCTTTCGCCGGGGCCGGCGAAGTAACGGCACGCGGCGCGCTGGCGACCGGTCGCGATGCAGCCTTGCTGGCGCCCTGGCCGACAACCACAAACAGGGTGTTGCCTTCGACCCGCGAGGTATAGGGGGACAACTGCGTCAGGTTGATGATCAGCCGCGTCCGGTCCTTGGCTTCCACCACCGTGGCACTGCGGGCATTGCCGCCACCCAGGTCGCGGGTCTTGCTGGCCAGCTGGCTGACCACCCCGGGCAGGTCGAGTGCGATCCGCGCCGGTGACTCGGTGGTGTAGCCCTTGGGCGTGGGAGGCGTGCCATCGAACGACAGCTTCAACTCGATGCGGTCCCCAGGCAGTGCGGCAACGTCCAGCGTCTTCAGATTGGCCGCTTGTGCCATCGGCGAAAGCAGCGCTATCCATAGCGAAATACCGAGGGCTGAGAAAATCCTGTTCATGATTCGAGTCCCACTATGAATGCTCTTTCAAAGGTATGGTTCGCGGCCGTTCCAGCCAGGCTCCCTGGCCGTCGGGGACGATTTCGATCACGTCGACCTGCGAGCCGCTGATGGCGACAATGCGCCCATCGTTGCGCCCAAGATAGTCACCGACTTTCAGTCGATGCACGCCGCCAGCCCCGCGCAGCAGCGCAAAGGAGCCGGTTGCATTGGAAATCGTGCCGACCATCTCAAACTGCTCTATGTTGAAACCTTCCAGGTACTGCTTGGCCCGGGCAGGATCAGGCTTGACGTTACGCGAGCCGTGCTTCTGGCCAGCCAGGTCCACCCTGACCTGCCGGGAAAACGGGCTTCGCAGGTTGGCGGCGCTGTAGGTGAACGTCGGGTAGGAGCGGAACGTCGGCGTTGGCTCTATCTTCCCCGGTGGGCGCAGGCGAACTTCGTTCATGTAGGCATCGAGGTCGCTGACGTCGTCGCCCTTGCCACAGCCAGCCAACCCGAGCACCACGAGCACCATGGCCAAACAACGGATCGGGCTCATTTCGGCGCCCCCTTGTCGTTATAGCGGTAGGTCTTGGCGAGGATACTCATGCGTAACTTCGTCCCGCCATCCGGGTCGGCCCCAGCAATGTCGAAGTCATGCAGCGTGACGATCCGGGGCAAGCCGGCCACTCCGCTGACGAAGGTGGCCAGGTCGTGATAGGCCCCGGTCACGGTGATCTGGATCGGTAGTTCAATGTAGAACTGCTGGGTAACTTCCGGCAGCAACTTGATCTCTTCAAACTCCAGCCCACTTCCGAGCCCGGTGCGAGTAATGTCCTCCAGCAGGCCCGGCACCTCGGTGTCGCTGGGCAGTTGGCGCAGCAGCACGCCAAAGGAGTTTTCCATCTCTTTCATCTGCTGGGTGTACAGCTCGAGATTCGCGGCCATACGGGCCTTGGAGGTGAATTGCTCCTTGAGTGTCAGCTCCTCCTCACGCTTGCTGTCCAGCTGGGTTTCCAGGTCGCTGAGGTAAAAGTGATACCCCAGGGCCAGCACCAGCACCATCAGCAGCCCACCCGCGATCGCCTTGATCGCCGGCGGCCATGAGCCGATGTTGTTGGTGTCCAGGTCATTGATATCAACGTTGCGCAGTCCGGCAAACCATTGCGATGGACTCATTGACCGTCCTCCACAGCGGCGGGCTGGGTCTGTCGAACCGTCAACTGGAAGACGTTCGCCTGGTCGAGCTGACCCGCCGTAGTGGCCTTGACCTCGGTCAGGCTGGGGGCATCGAACCAGTCGGAGCCGTCAAGATTGCGCATCAGGTCAGACACGCGATTATTGGACTCGGCAGCACCGGTAATGGACAAGGTAGTGCCGACCATTTTGACTTCGGTGAAATACACACCGTCCGGCAACGTGCGCGCCAGCTGGTCGAATATCCGCCCGCTGATTGGCCGATTGCCCTGCAGGTCCTGGATGATGCGCATGCGCTCGATGAGCTGCTGGCGGCGTGCCTTCAAGTCGCTGATCTGCTTTATCCGCTCATCGACAACGGCAATCTGTTTGCCGATGTAATCGTTGCGCGCGAGCTGGCGGTCAACGGCAGCTGTGATGACCTGGTCCGCAATCAGCACCGCCCCCACGGAGCCCACCAGGACCCCAACGAGGGTCACCAGGAAGCGTTTGCGGCGTTCCTCGCGCAGTTCCTCGCGCCAGGGTAGAAGATTGATCCGCGCCATCAGTCAAAACTCCTGAGTGCCAGCCCGCAAGCGATCATCAGTGCCGGCGCATCACTGGCCAGGGCACCGGCGTTGACCTTGCTGCTCAGGGTCATGTCGGAAAATGGATTGGCCACCTGGGTCGGCGTATTCAGGCGCTGCTCGATCAAGCGGTCCAGCCCCGGAACTGACGCCGTGCCGCCGGCCAGCAGGATGTGGTCGACCGCATTGTATTGGCCCGACGCGAAGAAAAACTGCAACGAACGGGAGACCTGTTGCACCAGCGCCTCGCGAAACGGTTGCAACACCTCACTGACGTAATCGTCCGGCAGGCCACCCTGTTTTTTCGCCAGCCCTGCCTGCTCAAGGGTCAGGCCGTAGCGACGCTGGATTTCTTCGGTCAACTGACGCCCCCCGAACAACTGCTCGCGGGTGTAGATAATTCGCCCTTTGTGCAAAACACTGAGGGTGGTCATGGTTGCACCGATGTCGACCACGGCCACGGTCAACTGCCCCTGGGGGCTGGCCAGATGGCCAGTCAGCAGGCCGAACGAGCGCTCCAGTGCATAGGCCTCGACATCGACCACCCGCGCGGTAAGGCCGGCCAGTGCCAGGGCAGCCTCACGGACTTCGACATTTTCCTTGCGGCAGGCGGCCAGCAGCACATTGACTCGTGCCGGGTTTCGCACCGAAGGTCCCTGGACTTCGAAGTCGATGGCGACTTCGTCCAGGGGATAGGGAATGTATTGATCGGCCTCGATCTTCAGCTGGTTTTCCAGCTCGTCGTCGGAGAGGCCGGCATCCATCTCGATTGTCTTGGTGATGACCGCCGAGCCGGCCACCGCCACCGCCACATTCCTGAGATTGGTCCTGGCCTTGATCAGCACGCGCGACAACGCCTGCCCGACACCTTCGAGTTCAGCGATATTTTTTTCGATGACTGCATTGGCCGGCAGCGGCTCGACTGCATAGGCCTCAACCCGGTAGCGCTCGCCTTGACGACTTAACTCCAGAAGCTTCACCGACGTGGAGCTGATGTCGATCCCCAGAAGCGTATTGGCCTTTTTATTGAAGAGTCCTAGCACTACCCATTCCCTATGACTATCCGTGAGTTACGGACTCTATAATGTCCATTGCGTTCAACCCGCCCGTCTTGACAGCAGCGCAAATGACGCCCTGCGACGGAAAAATGCTTATAATGCCCAGCGATTTTTTACCAGTTTTTACTTCAAGCTCGGGACATTACTCTTTTCACCAGTCCCTGGTGCCAAATTCATTCTTTTCCTGGATATCCAAACGCCTTGATTCGTCTGCTGAAATTTTTCGGTTGGTCCGTCGTCGCCGTTTTCTGCGGACTGCTCCTGAGTCTGAGTGGCGCCTATCTTTACCTTAGCCCCGGATTGCCGTCTGTGGAGGCACTGAGAAGCATTCAGTTGCAGATTCCGCTACGGGTATACAGCAGTGACGACAAGTTGATTGCAGAATTTGGCGAAATGCGCCGGACTCCGATCCGTTTTGCAGACATTCCGCCGAATTTCATTAACGCATTACTGAGTGCTGAAGACGATAATTTCGCCAACCACTATGGCGTCGATCCGAGCAGCCTGATGCGTGCCGCCACCCAACTGGTGAAAAGCGGCCATATCCAGTCCGGCGGCAGCACCATCACCATGCAGGTGGCAAAGAACTTCTTCCTGACCAGCGAGCGCAGCTTCTCACGCAAGACCACCGAAATTCTCCTGGCCCTGCAAATTGAACGCCAGCTGACCAAGGACGAGATCCTCGAGCTGTACGTTAACAAAATCTACCTGGGCAACCGCGCCTACGGCATTGAAGCCGCTGCGCAGGTGTACTACGGCAAGTCGATCCGTGACGTCAGCCTGGCGCAGATGGCGATGATTGCGGGCCTGCCCAAGGCCCCTTCGCGCTTCAATCCGCTGGCCAACCCGGCGCGCAGCAAAGAGCGGCGTGACTGGATCCTGGGGCGCATGTACAAGCTGGGCAAGATCACCGAAGCCGACTACACCGCCGCGATCAACGAGCCGCTCAACGCCAGTTATCACGTCCCGACACCGGAAGTGAACGCCCCCTATATTGCTGAGATGGCCCGCGCCGAAATGGTCGGCCGCTATGGCAGCGACGCTTATACCGAAGGGTTCCGGGTGACCACCACGGTGCCAAGCAACCTGCAGGAAATGGCCAACACTGCGCTTCACGAAGGCCTGATCACCTACGATCAGCGCCACGGTTATCGCGGCCCTGAATCGCGCCTGCCAGGCAAAACCCGCGAAGCCTGGGCAACCGAACTGACCAAGCAACGCACCATCAGCAGTCTTGAACCGGCCATCGTCATCCAGGTCGACAAGAACGGCCTGCAGGTGCTGACCCGCACCGGCGAGGAGCACGTCAGCTGGGACACGATGAAATGGGCACGACCGTTCCTCAACACCAACAGCATGGGCGCCAATCCGAAGCAGCCAGCTGATGTAGCCCAGGTCGGCGACCTGGTGCGCGTGCAGCGCCAGCCTGACAACTCGCTGAAGTTCAGCCAGATTCCCCAGGCCCAGGGCGCACTGGTGTCCCTCGACCCGCAAAACGGCGCCATTCGCTCGCTGGTCGGTGGTTTTGCTTTCGAACAGAGCAATTACAACCGCGCCATGCAAGCCAAGCGTCAGCCGGGCTCGAGCTTCAAGCCGTTCGTCTACAGCGCCGCGCTGGATAATGGCTACACCGCCGCCAGCCTGGTGAACGATGCACCGATCGTGTTCGTTGACGAATACCTGGACAAGGTCTGGCGCCCGAAGAACGACACCAATACGTTCCTCGGCCCGATTCGCCTGCGTGAAGGCCTGTACAAGTCGCGCAACCTGGTGTCGATCCGCCTGGTGCAGGCATTGGGTATCGACCGCACCATCGACTACATCAGCAAGTTCGGCTTCAAGAAAGAAGACTTGCCGCGCAACCTGTCCCTGGCCCTGGGCACCGCGACCCTGACGCCAATGGAAATTGCCACCGGCTGGAGCACCTTTGCCAACGGCGGCTACAAAGTGAGCCCGTACCTGATCGAAAAGGTAGAGAGCCGTAACGGTGACCTGCTGTTCGCTGCCAACCCGCCAAGCGTGCCCAAGGGCGAAGTCGTCAGCGATGGCATCGCGGCACCAGCGGCCAGCGCTTTCACGGTCAATGCAACGCCTGCGGACGCCTCAAGTACCCAGCCTGCGCAGTCGCCTGCAGTGGCTGAACGCATCGTCGATGGCCGCACCACCTATATCCTCAACAGCATGCTCGAAGACGTGATCAAGCGCGGCACCGGTCGCCGCGCACTGGCTTTGGGCCGCAGTGACATTGCAGGCAAAACCGGTACCACCAACGAATCCAAGGACGCCTGGTTCTCCGGCTACAACGCCGACTACGTGACCACCGTCTGGACCGGCTTCGACCAGCCTGAGAGCCTGGGTCGCAAGGAATTCGGCGGCACCGTAGCACTGCCGATCTGGATGAACTACATGGCCGCCGCGTTGAAGGACAAGCCGCCGCACACTCAACCTGAACCGGAAGGCATCCTGAGCCTGCGGGTTGATCCGGTCAGCGGCCGCGCAGCCTCCCCCGGCACGCCTGGCGCCTACTTCGAGCTCTTCAAGGCCGAAGACACGCCACCGACTGGCAGCGAGCTGGGAAGCGGCTCTGCGCCAGGCAGCCCGCTGCCTGCGGATGAAGGTGCGCCGATCGATTTGTTCTGATCAGGTAGCGCAAACCAAAAGCCCCGCCTTAGAGAGAAGCGCGGGGCTTTTTTACAGCCAGGATCAAGAGATCGCAGCCTTCGGCAGCGCCTACAGGGGAACGTGATCTCCTGCAGGCGCTGCCGAAGGCTGCGATCTTTAGAATGTCCGGGCAATAAAAAACCCGGCCACTGACCGGGTTTTCCTGAGCGCTACGGCTTAGCCGTTGAACACATCATCCACGCTTTTCAGCGGGTAGTTCTTCGGATACGGCAGGGTCGCTACGCCGGTCTCGATCGCGGCCTTGGCCACGGCATCGGAGATGACGGTGATCAGGCGAGCATCCATTGGTTTCGGGATGATGTACTCACGACCGAATTCCAGCTTGATGCCGCCATAGGCGTCACACACTTCCTGAGGCACCGGCAATTTGGCCAGTTCACGCAGGGCATTGGCCGCCGCCACTTTCATTTCTTCGTTGATGCGCTTGGCGCGAACGTCCAGGGCACCGCGGAAGATGAACGGGAAGCCCAGTACGTTGTTGACCTGGTTCGGGTAGTCCGAACGGCCGGTGGCCATGATCACGTCGTCACGGGTAGCGTGCGCCAGTTCCGGGGAGATTTCCGGATCAGGGTTCGAGCACGCGAACACGATCGGGTTGGCCGCCATGGACTTCAGGCCTTCAGCGCTCAACAGGTTCGGACCAGACAGACCCACGAACACATCAGCACCGGCCAGGGCGTCAGCCAAGGTGCGTTTTTCGGTAGCGTGGGCAAACACGGCCTTGTACTGGTTCAGGTCGTCACGGCCGGAGTGGATTACACCGGTACGGTCAACCATATAGATGTTTTCGATGTTGGCGCCCATGCTCACAAGCAATTTCATGCAGGAGATGGCGGCCGCACCGGCGCCCAGGCAGACGATCTTGGCTTCTGCCAGGGTCTTGCCGGCGATTTCCAGTGCGTTGATCATGCCGGCCGCGGTAACGATCGCGGTGCCGTGCTGGTCATCGTGGAATACTGGAATGTCGCACTGTTCGATCAGCGCGCGCTCGATCTCAAAGCATTCAGGTGCCTTGATGTCTTCCAGGTTGATGCCACCGAAAGTGATGGAGATGCGCTTGACGGTGTCGATGAAGGCTTGCGGGCTTTCGGAGTCGACTTCGATGTCGAAAACGTCGATGCCGGCGAAGCGCTTGAACAGTACACCCTTGCCTTCCATCACTGGCTTGGAAGCCAATGGGCCGAGGTTACCCAGGCCCAGAATCGCGGTGCCATCGGAAATCACTGCAACCAGGTTGCCCTTGCCGGTGTATTTGTAGGCCAGTTCAGGATCGCGGGCGATTTCGCGCACTGGTTCGGCTACGCCGGGGCTGTAGGCCAGCGACAGGTCGCGGGCGGTAGCGGTGGCCTTGGTGAGCTCGACACTCAGCTTACCTGGACGAGGATGGGCGTGATATTCGAGAGCGGCAGTTTTCAGATCAGACATGGGGGCATTCCGCTTTTTACTGTTGGACAGACTGGTCAGCGAGGATACGCGCCTCGTAAAGTCCCCACAAGACTGACCAGTCACCCCTGTCAAGCGCTGCGGCTTACGACTTTGGGCCAAGAGCCACGGAACACAAGGGATAGACTGTTCACAATCGACTGAAAAAATGTCTACAATTTTTTTCAGGGCGACGTCTTAAGCATCACCGGATCGGTCAATGGCAATAACCAGCGCGCCTGTCCGTTTTTCAATCCGCCACGTCGCGACCTGTCAACCACCCAACCTCGAGCCTCGACCTGCCTGCCCTGCAGTTGCTCCAGCGTCGACATGTCAAAGCGCTTCAGCAGATTGGGCGCAACCCGCAGCACAACTGAATCCTGCAACTCGATCCAGATTCCGCCGCCGTTGCGCTGAACCTTACTCACAACGCCACCCACAACGGCAAACCCGGAACCTCTGATTTGCCCTGCTTCAATCACAGGGGACTGGCGCCATAACCCGAGTCTGGCCTGGCGAGCACTTTGCTCGGCGGCTTGCTGGCAGGCCGCCAGCTCGACATTAGGCGCCACCGCCACCTGAAAACCCAGGCCCTCGGCAAGCATTTGCGCTTCAAGATTGGCACCATCGGCACCGTAGACATGGGCCAGGGTTCGGCCATAGCGGTCTTTACGCTCTTTTCCGGGAAGCAGACCGACCCGCCCGGCGCTCGCCGCTACCAGGGCCTCCAGACGCTTGCGCGCCGCGACAGCGAAGGGCTCGTCAGCGCGGCCTTTCTTGCCAAGCTCTGGAGTGTTCAAGCCGATCATCCGCACATTGCGGCCATCGGTCAGCCGCAACGTGTCGCCGTCGACTACTCGCTGCACCTGGGCCGGTGCCAGGCTGCTGGGTGCAGGGCAGGAGGCCTGGGCGCCGGAAAGCCAAATCGCGGACACAAAAAAGGCGCCCGCGAGGGACGCCTTTTTCAACAGCAAGGAAAGGCCCAAAGGGCGTTTCAACCTTACTCTGCAGCAGCAGGAGCTTTCTTGCCGAAAGCGCCGAAACGGTCTGCGAAGCGCTGTACACGGCCGCCAGTATCCAGAGTCTTCTGCTTACCGGTGTAGAACGGGTGGCACTCGTTGCATACGTCAGTGCCCAGTGGCTTGCACAGGTTCGAACGAGTTTCGAACTTGTTACCGCAGCTGCAAGTTACCAGGATGGTTTCGTATGCTGGA
Organism: Pseudomonas sp. 65/3-MNA-CIBAN-0223; assembly: GCF_040310425.1. Taxonomy (NCBI): domain Bacteria; kingdom Pseudomonadati; phylum Pseudomonadota; class Gammaproteobacteria; order Pseudomonadales; family Pseudomonadaceae; genus Pseudomonas; species Pseudomonas sp. 65/3-MNA-CIBAN-0223. The sequence goes on along the minus strand of NZ_JBEOPV010000002.1, from coordinate 231,859 downwards.
TGGATATCGGCTTTCATGGTGTATTCCTCAGGCTAGCGTGCCGCCACTCAACACTATTGTTGAATACCGCACGTAATTAGGCCGCGGATTCTACCAGACAATCCCGATCACGCAAGCTGTCCCTTCTACCGACCGTCTGCTAGGCTCGCGACTTAAAGCACCCTCCCTGCAGGAGCGGGCTTGCTCGCGAAAGCGCTGTATCCGTTAGCACCATGGCGTCCGAGTCAACGCTTTCGCGAGCAAGCCCGCCCACACAGGTTTCATGCCCAGCCTGCATTTATTGCTCGCCCACAGAGACTCCCCCGCGTGCCCGACGCCATTTTGCGCCTAGCCCTGCCTTCGCCCCTGCGCCGCCTGTTCGATTACCGTGCTCCCGCCGGGGTCTTGCGTGCCCAGTTGCAACCGGGCATGCGCCTGCGGGTGCCGTTTGGCCGCCGGGAGATGATCGGGATCCTGGTAGAAGTCACCGACACCAGCGAAGTGCCTGTCGACAAGCTCAAGCCGGCCCTGGCCCTGCTCGACGTCACCGCGCCTTTGCCGCCGGCACTGTTCAAGCTGTGCCTGTGGACCTCCCAGTACTACCAGCACAGCCTCGGCGACACCTTGAGCTGGGCGCTGCCCGTGTTGCTGCGCCAGGGTGAGCTGGCCGAAGCGCGCCAGGAGCGCTTCTGGTCGGCCGCACCCGGGGCCAGCCTCGATGACCCGCGTATCGCTCGCGCCCCGCGACAGCGCGAGGCCCTGGCTACCCTGGCCCAGCATCCCCACGGCGTGGCCCACCAGCTGCTGAGCAAGTTGATGCTGAGCAAGGACAGCCTGGATCTGCTGCTGGCCAAGGACCTGGTGCAGGTGGAAATCCGCAAGCATGCCCCGGGTGCCCGTCACGAACACTGGCTGGCCCAGCCGGAGCTGCCGCTCAACCCCGAGCAACGTGCGGCCTATGAAGCCATTCGCGCAGGCTTCGACAGTTATCACGCGTTCCTGCTGGCGGGCGTTACAGGCAGCGGCAAAACCGAAGTCTATCTGCAACTCATCCGCGAAACCCTTGAAGCCGGAAAGCAGGCATTGGTGCTGATCCCGGAAATCAACCTGGGACCGCAAACCCTCGCGCGCTTCGAGCAACGTTTCAATGCACGCATCGCGCTGATTCACTCGGGGATCAACGACCGCGAACGCCTCGAAGCCTGGCTCGCCGCCCGGGATGGCGATGCCGACATTATTATCGGCACCCGCTCGGCACTGTTCACTCCGATGAAAAACCCCGGGCTGATCATCATCGACGAAGAGCACGACGGCTCCTATAAACAGCAGGAAGGTCTGCGTTATCACGCTCGCGACCTGGCGCTGGTGCGCGCCCGCCAGGAAAACATCCCGATCGTCCTCGGCTCGGCCACGCCTTCGCTGGAGAGCCTGCACAATGCCTACACCGGCCGTTACGGGCTGCTGCGCCTGAACGAGCGCGCCGGTGGCGCCAAGCAACCGCGCTTCCTGCGCCTGGACGTAAAGAGCCGTCCGCTGGACAGTGGTATTTCCGGCCCCATGCAGCAGGCAATCGGCCAGACCCTGGCTGCCGGGCAACAGGTATTGGTATTTCTCAACCGTCGGGGTTTTGCCCCGACTCTGCTGTGCCACGACTGCGGCTGGATGTCTGAATGCCAACGCTGTGATGCGCGAATGACCGTGCACCAACGCTCCGGCGAACTGCGCTGCCACCATTGCGGCTATGTCGAACGCGTGCCTCGGCATTGCCCGAAATGCGCCAAAGTGGATTTGCGCCCGGTAGGGGCTGGCACCGAGCGCGCCGAAGAGCGACTGGCGATTCTGTTTCCAGAGGTGCCGGTGCTGCGTGTAGACCGCGACAGCACCTCGCGCAAGGACGCCATGAACCAGTTGTTCGCGACCATCCAGAAAGGCCAGCCGTGCATTCTGGTGGGCACGCAGATGCTTGCCAAAGGTCATCACTTTCCCAGGGTGACCCTGGTGTCGATCCTGGATGCCGACGGCGGCCTGTTTTCCGGCGACTTCCGCGCCAGCGAACGCATGGCCCAGCTGATAGTGCAGGTCGCCGGGCGCGCCGGGCGTGCCGAGGAACCTGGCAGAGTGATCATCCAGACTCACCTGGCCGATCATCCGCTGCTGGTGCAACTGACCGAGCAGGGTTATTTCGCTTTTGCCGAGCAAGCATTGAGCGAGCGGCGTTCGGCGGGCTTGCCACCCTTTGCCCACCTGGCGCTGTTGCGCGCAGAGGCACACAAACCGGGGCAGGCCGAAGGCTTTCTTGACGAAGCATGCAGCGAGGCCGAGCGTTTGCTGGCTGAGCAGAATTTGACCGGCATTGAGCTGCTCGGGCCGGTGCCCGCACCCATGGAGCGACGCGCGGGCCGGTATCGCGCTCAGCTATTGTTGCAGGCGACAGCCCGCGCGCCGCTGCATCGGCTGCTGAGCAGCTGGTTGTTGGCGCTGGAGCAGATGCCGAGTGGGCGAGCGGTGCGCTGGTCGCTGGATGTCGATCCCGTCGATTTGTATTGAAGGTCAAAAGATCGTCCGAACGCGGCCCGAGCCTTCGGCAGCTCCTACCCCGGTCGCGCTTATCTGTAGGAGCTGCCGAAGGCTGCGATCTTTGCCGCTTTTGTCACCGCATATCCATAACCTGCCCGCTATAGTTGGCAAGCCCGTCTCCGCCACGGATAATGCCCAGTTTTTCCACCCGCGCATCCAGGCGCTGCCGCGCTTGCGGTCGAAAGAGAGCATCATGAAAGACACCATTCGCCAGCTGATCCAACAAGCCATCACCCAACTCGTCAACGAAGGTGTGTTGCCTGAAGGCCTGTCGCCGGCGATCCAGGTGGAAAACTCCCGCGACAAGAAGAACGGCGACTTCGCCAGCAACATCGCCATGATGCTGGCCAAACCGGCAGGCATGAAGCCCCGCGACCTGGCGGAAAAAATCATCGCCGCGCTGCCATCCGATGAAAACATCACCAAGACCGAAATCGCCGGCCCGGGCTTCCTGAATTTCTTCCAGAACACCCAGGCCCTGGCCTCGCGGCTTGACGCGGCCTTGGCAGACGCAAACATCGGTGTGCGCAAGGCAGGCCCGACCCAACGCACCGTGGTCGACCTGTCCGCGCCCAACCTCGCCAAGGAAATGCACGTCGGCCATTTGCGCTCGACCATCATTGGCGACGGCGTGGCTCGCGTCCTGGAGTTCCTCGGCGACGACGTGATCCGTCAGAACCACGTTGGCGACTGGGGCACCCAGTTCGGCATGTTGATGGCTTATCTGCAGGAAAACCCGATTACCAGCGACGAACTGTCGGACCTGGAAAACTTCTACCGCGCCGCCAAGGGCCGTTTCGACGAATCCGAAGAGTTCGCCGACCGTGCCCGCGGCCTGGTGGTCAAGCTGCAAGCCGGCGACCCGGAATGCCTGGCGTTGTGGACCAAGTTCAAAGACATCTCCTTGTCCCACTGCCAGAAAATCTACGAGTTGCTGAACGTCAAGCTGACCATGGCCGACGTGATGGGCGAAAGCGCCTACAACGACGACCTGATCAACGTGGTCAACGACCTCAAGGCTGCCGGCATGCTGGTGGAGAGCAACGGCGCCCAGTGCGTGTTCCTCGACGAATTCAAAAACGCCGACGGCGACCCGCTGCCGGTGATCATCGTCAAGGCCGATGGCGGCTACCTGTACGCCACCACCGACCTGGCGGCCGTGCGCTATCGCAGCGGCAAGCTCAAGGCTGATCGCGCCCTGTACTTCGTCGACCAGCGCCAGGCCCTGCACTTCCAGCAAGTGTTCGCCGTGGCCCGCAAGGCCGGCTTCGTGACCCATCCGATGGAAATGGAACACATGGGCTTCGGCACCATGAACGGCGCTGACGGCCGTCCATTCAAGACCCGCGATGGCGGCACCGTGAAACTGATCGACCTGCTGACCGAGGCCCAGGAACGCGCCTACACCCTGGTCAAGGACAAGAACCCGGAGCTGGCCGAAACCGAGCTGCGCAACATCGCCAAGGTGGTGGGCATCGGCGCGGTAAAATACGCCGACCTGTCCAAGCACCGCACCAGCGACTACAGCTTCAACTTCGACCTGATGCTGAATTTCGAAGGCAACACCGCGCCGTACCTGCTGTACGCGTACACCCGCGTGGCTGGCGTGTTCCGCAAGCTGGGCAAGGATTTCAGCGAAGTCGAAGGCCAGATCACCCTGGAAGCCGTCCATGAGCACGAACTGGCGGCCAAGCTGGCGCAGTTCGGTGAAGTCCTCAATAACGTTTGCGACAAAGGCACGCCGCACATTCTGTGCACCTACCTGTACGATGTCGCGGGCCTGTTCTCCAGCTTCTACGAGAACTGCCCGATTCTCAGCGCCGAAACCCCGGCGCAAATGCAGAGCCGCCTGCGCCTCGCCGCGCTGACCGGTCGCACTCTCAAGCAAGGCCTGGAACTCTTGGGTCTGGAAACTCTGGAGCGTATGTAAGTTGGCTGCCAAGAAAAAACCTGCACCCAAGCGTGGCGCCAGCCGTTACCAGGCACCTGCCAAGCAACCGATCCCGGGATGGCTGTGGATGGCCATCGGCCTGACGGTCGGTGCGTTCATTGTATTCCTGATGAAACTGGAGCCTGGCAAAGGCAGCGAGAGCGTCAAGCGCGAGAAGATTGAGCAACAGAAAGCCACCCGGATCGCCGAGGCCAACAAGACCCCCCCGAGCCCGACGCAACCGGTGAAGCCAAAGTACGACTTCTACACGTTGCTGCCGGAATCGGAAGTCATAGTGCCTGCTGATGCCGTGCCGGAAAAAACCTTGCCGACACCCCAGGTGCCCGCGATTCCGACCACTCCGGTGACGCCGGAGCAAGCCGCCAAGATCGACACTGCGCGGGCGCAGGCAGCACTGGCCGGGATTACCCCGCCACCAGCGCCGCCGGTAAGCAAGGCCGCACCGGTGACCAAGTTCTTCCTGCAGGCCGGTTCGTTCCGCAAGGAGGCTGACGCAGACAAGGTTCGGGCGCAGATCATCCTGCTGGGCCAGGCCGTGGCGGTTGAGTCCGGCACCGTGAAGGACGAGACCTGGTACCGGGTGCTGGTCGGGCCGTTCAGCAATCGCGAACAACTGACCACCGCGCAGAAACAACTGGCGGGCAGCGGCTTCAGCAACCTGTTGTTACAACAACGCCAAAGCCGCTGAGTTCGTCAGCCACACTGCGTTATCGTTTATCGCGGGCAAGCCTTGCTCCCAACCTGTGGTGGCAAGGTTACCCACACTGCCGAGCTCGCGCAGGAACGCACAAACCTGTGGGAGCAAGGCTTGCCAGCAGTGACATTTGTACCGTCATCACCACACGCGAATCGTCCACCGCTCGTCCTCTCTCCCTCCCCGCAGTTGAAAAACCCGTCACCACCCCCATATGAGTTTCCATAAGGCATTTTCGCCCCGCTGCGTGGAGACTCTCCCTTGACCACCATCGTTTCAGTTCGCCGCCACGGCAAAGTCGTCATGGGCGGCGACGGCCAGGTTTCTCTCGGCAATACCGTGATGAAAGGCAACGCGAAGAAAGTTCGTCGCCTGTACCACGGCCAGGTTATCGCCGGTTTTGCCGGGGCTACGGCTGACGCCTTCACCCTTTTCGAGCGATTTGAAGGTCAGCTTGAGAAACATCAGGGTCACCTGGTTCGCGCTGCTGTCGAACTCGCCAAAGAATGGCGTACCGACCGTACTCTGAGTCGTCTCGAAGCCATGCTGGCAGTGGCCAACAAAGATGCTTCGCTGATCATCACCGGCAACGGCGACGTGGTCGAGCCTGAAGAAGGCCTGATCGCCATGGGTTCCGGTGGCGGTTACGCCCAGGCCGCCGCAAGCGCGCTGCTGAAGAAGACCGACCTGTCTGCCCGGGAAATCGTCGAAACCGCACTCGGCATCGCTGGCGACATCTGCGTATTCACCAACCACACCCAGACCATTGAGGAGCAGGACTGCGCCGAATAAGCCTGTTTCGGCCTTTGTGCCACGGCTCATTCTTGCTTGAGGTCCGCCAATTATTATGTCCATGACTCCCCGTGAAATCGTCCACGAACTCAATCGCCATATCATCGGCCAGGACGATGCCAAACGCGCCGTCGCCATCGCCCTGCGTAATCGCTGGCGCCGGATGCAGCTGCCCGAAGAGCTGCGCGTTGAAGTAACCCCCAAGAACATTTTGATGATCGGCCCGACCGGTGTCGGCAAGACCGAAATCGCCCGTCGCCTGGCCAAGCTCGCCAACGCGCCGTTCATCAAGGTTGAAGCGACCAAGTTCACCGAAGTCGGTTATGTCGGTCGCGATGTCGAATCGATCATTCGTGACCTGGCTGACGCCGCGATGAAACTGCTGCGCGAACAGGAAATGACCAAGGTTCGCCACCGCGCCGAAGACGCCGCCGAAGAGCGCATTCTTGACGCCCTGCTGCCACCGGCACGCGCGGGCTTCAACAGTGACGAAGCGGCTCCGCCTGCCGACTCCAATACCCGCCAGCTGTTCCGCAAGCGCCTGCGTGAAGGCCAGCTGGATGACAAGGAGATTGAAATCGAAGTCGCCGAAACGGCCGGCGTCGATATCTCCGCGCCGCCGGGCATGGAAGAGATGACCAACCAGCTGCAGAGCCTGTTTGCCAACATGGGCAAGGGCAAGAAAAAAGCGCGCAAGCTCAAGGTCAAGGAAGCGCTGAAACTGGTGCGCGACGAAGAGGCCGGGCGCCTGGTCAACGACGAAGAGCTCAAGGCCAAGGCCCTGGAAGCGGTTGAGCAGCACGGTATCGTGTTCATCGACGAAATCGACAAGGTCGCCAAACGCGGCAACTCCGGCGGCGTCGATGTCTCTCGCGAAGGCGTGCAGCGCGACTTGCTGCCGCTGATCGAAGGCTGCACCGTCAATACCAAGCTGGGCATGGTCAAGACCGATCACATCCTGTTCATCGCCTCGGGTGCGTTCCACCTGAGCAAGCCGAGCGACCTGGTGCCGGAACTGCAAGGTCGCCTGCCGATCCGCGTTGAGCTCAAGGCACTGACGCCAGAAGACTTCGAGCGCATCCTCAGCGAGCCACATGCGTCCCTGACCGAGCAATATTGCGCACTGTTGAAAACCGAAGGCCTGGGTATCGAGTTCCAGCCGGACGGGATCAAGCGCATCGCCGAGATCGCCTGGCAGGTGAATGAAAAGACCGAGAACATCGGGGCCCGTCGCTTGCACACGCTACTGGAGCGCCTGCTTGAAGAAGTGTCGTTCAGTGCCGGCGACCTCGCCAGCGCCCACGACGACAAGGTGATCATGATTGACGCCGAATACGTCAACAGCCACCTGGGCGAATTGGCGCAGAACGAAGACCTGTCCCGTTATATCCTGTAGGTCACCTGCCGCCCCGTAGGAGCTGCCGCAGGCTGCGATCTTTTGATCTTGATTTTGGTAGAGTCAAAAATCAAAAGATCGCAGCCTGCGGCAGCTCCTACAGGGTGCGTCACCCGACGGACGACCTTTCATGACCCAACTCCCCACCGACATCAAGCTGCACAAAGCCTCGAAAACCCTGTCGCTGAAATACGCGTCCGGCGAGGAACATCACCTGCCCGCAGAATTCCTGCGCGTGCACTCCCCTTCCGCCGAGGTCCAGGGCCACGGCAAACCCATCCTGCAATTTGGCAAGATCGGCGTCGGCCTGAGCAAGGTCGAACCGGCCGGTCAGTACGCACTGAAATTGACCTTCGATGACGGCCACGACAGCGGCCTGTTCACCTGGGAATATCTGTATCAGCTGGGCGTGCGCCAGGAAGACCTCTGGAACGATTATCTTGCAGAGCTCAAGGCTGCCGGAAAAACCCGCGACCCGAACCAATCCGTCGTCAGGCTGATGCTCTAGTCCGCACCTCTTGCTCATTAGAAGGCATTTTCTAATTTCATCTGTTTGAATGCTCCGCTCCAGGGCCGACGATTAGCCCGCTTGCGAAAAAAATTAAACTCGGGTAACCAATGGAGCTGGCAAGTTCCCTGCAGTGCTCTCTGCATAAAAGCAGTGGTGCAGAACTATCGGTCACCCGAGTAGTAGTACCTGGCATTTGCTGTGTGACTACACAGCTGGACTCAGGTACTCGTCTCAGGACAATGGAGCGTCGTAGATGAGTAACAAGAATAACGATGACCTGAAATCTCAGGCCTCGGAAAATACCTTGGGGCTGAATCCTGTCGTTGGACTGCGTAGAAAGGATCTCCTGGGCTCAGCTCGAATGGTGCTGACCCAAGCCATCAAACAACCGATTCACAGCGTCAAGCACGTTGCCCATTTCGGCCTCGAACTCAAGAATGTCCTGTTCGGTAAATCCGAACTCCAGCCTGCCGGTGATGATCGCCGCTTCGCCGACCCGGCCTGGAGCCAGAACCCGCTCTACAAACGTTATCTGCAAACCTACCTGGCGTGGCGCAAGGAACTCCACGACTGGATCGACGACAGCAGCCTTTCGCCCAAGGATGTCGCCCGCGGGCACTTCGTCATCAACCTCATGACCGAGGCAATGGCCCCGACCAACAGTGCAGCCAACCCGGCGGCGGTCAAACGCTTTTTCGAAACCGGGGGCAAAAGCCTGCTCGACGGCCTCTCGCATCTGGCCAAGGACCTGGTACACAACGGCGGCATGCCCAGCCAGGTCAACATGGGTGCGTTCGAAGTGGGCAAGAGCCTGGGCGTGACCGAAGGCGCGGTAGTGTTTCGCAACGACGTACTGGAGCTGATCCAGTACCGGCCTATCACCGAGCAGGTGCACGAGCGCCCGCTGCTGGTAGTGCCACCGCAAATCAACAAGTTCTATGTATTCGACCTCAGTCCGGACAAGAGCCTGGCGCGGTTCTGCCTGCGCAACAACGTGCAGACCTTCATTGTCAGCTGGCGCAACCCGACCAAGGAGCAGCGCGAGTGGGGCCTGTCGACCTATATCGAAGCGCTCAAGGAAGCAGTCGACGTCGTCACCGCTATCACCGGCAGCAAGGACGTGAACATGCTCGGCGCCTGCTCCGGCGGGATCACCTGCACTGCGCTGCTGGGCCACTATGCCGCGATCGGCGAGAAGAAGGTCAATGCCCTGACGCTCCTGGTCAGCGTCCTGGACACGACGCTGGACAGCGACGTGGCGCTGTTCGTCGACGAGCAAACCCTCGAAGCCGCCAAGCGCCACTCCTATCAGGCCGGTGTACTGGAAGGCCGCGACATGGCGAAAGTCTTCGCCTGGATGCGCCCCAACGACCTGATCTGGAACTACTGGGTCAATAACTACCTGCTGGGCAACGAGCCGCCGGTGTTCGACATCCTGTTCTGGAACAACGACACCACGAGATTGCCTGCCGCCTTCCATGGCGACCTGATCGAGATGTTCAAAAACAACCCACTGATCCGCCCGAATGCACTGGAAGTGTGCGGCACCGCCATCGATCTGAAGCAGGTCACGGCCGACATCTTTTCCCTGGCCGGCACCAACGACCACATCACGCCGTGGAAGTCCTGCTACAAGTCGGCGCAACTGTTCGGCGGTAACGTCGAGTTCGTGCTGTCGAGCAGCGGCCACATCCAAAGCATTCTGAACCCGCCTGGCAATCCAAAGTCACGTTACATGACCAGCAGCGAAATGGCGGTGAACGCCGAGCAGTGGCAGGAGAATTCCACCAAGCACACTGACTCCTGGTGGCTGCACTGGCAGGCCTGGCAGGCGGAGCGTTCAGGCAAGCTGAAGAAATCGCCGACCAGCCTGGGCAACAAGACCTTCACCGCCGGCGAAGCTGCACCGGGGACTTACGTACACGAGCGGTAACCGATACACCTCGGTCTGCAGGAGCTGCCACAGGCTGCGATCTTTTGATCCTGGTTTTCAAAATCAAGATCAAAGATCGCAGCCTTCGGCAGCTCCTACGGGGTTCGGGGATGAATTCACCCACAGGGCCTGACGCATGCCGCAACCGTTCATTTTTCGTACCGTCGACCTGGATGGCCAGACCCTCCGGACCGCCGTACGCCCCGGCAAGCCTCATTTGACGCCCTTGCTTATTTTCAACGGCATCGGCGCCAACCTGGAGCTGGTATTTCCGTTTGTCGCCGCGCTGGACCCGGACCTGGAAGTCATCGCCTTCGATGTTCCGGGAGTGGGTGGCTCGTCGACGCCAAGTCGGCCCTACCGCTTTCCGGGCCTGGCGAAACTCACGGCACGCATGCTCGACTACCTCGACTACGGCCGGGTCAACGTGATCGGCGTGTCCTGGGGCGGCGCCCTGGCCCAACAGTTTGCCTACGACTACCCCGAACGCTGCAAGAAACTCGTCCTGGCTGCGACTGCGGCCGGTGCGGTGATGGTCCCGGGTAAACCCAAAGTGCTGTGGATGATGGCCAGCCCCAGGCGCTACATCCAGCCGTCCCATGTGATCCGTATCGCACCGATGATTTACGGCGGCTCGTTCCGCCGCGATTCGACCCTGGCGGCCAGCCACGCGGCGAAAGTCCGTTCAGCGGGCAAGCTTGGCTATTACTGGCAGCTGTTCGCCGGCCTTGGCTGGACCAGCATTCACTGGCTGCACAAAATTCACCAGCCGACCCTGGTTCTGGCAGGTGATGACGACCCATTGATCCCCCTGGTCAACATGCGCCTGCTGGCCTGGCGGATTCCCAACGCTCAGCTGCACATCATCGATGACGGTCATTTGTTCCTGATCACCAGGGCCGAAGCGGTGGCGCCGATCATCATGAAATTCCTCGAAGAGGAACGCCAGCGCGCAGTGATGCACCCGCATCCGGCGCCATTGGGCGGTTAACCGGCACCGACGTTTGGTCACAAAAAGGAATCGGCAGGACGCCGTACCGCGCAACAACCCGTTAGTGCGGCTATGGTGTTCTGGTCCAGTGAGTTTGTTTTTGGCCTGAAGACGAAGGAGTGTTGAGTCATGCGCGAAAAACCAGTGCGGGATTCCCTGCCCACTCCCGCCGCGTTCATCAACGCACAAAGTGCGATTACCGGCTTGCGTGGCCGCGATATGCTGTCGACCTTGCGCAGTGTGGCCGCTCACGGCTTGCGCAATCCGCTGCACAGTGCCCGGCACGCGTTGAAGTTCGGCGGCCAGTTGGGTCGCGTGCTGTTGGGCGAAACCCTGCACCCGACCAACCCGCAGGACAATCGGTTTGCCGACCCCGCTTGGAGTCTCAATCCATTTTACCGCCGCAGCCTGCAGGCCTATCTCAGCTGGCAGAAGCAAGTCAAAAGCTGGATCGACGAGAGCAATTTGAGCCCCGACGATCGAGCCCGCGCGCACTTCGCGTTCGCCTTGCTCAACGACGCCGTGGCACCTTCCAACTCTTTGCTCAACCCGCTGGCAATCAAGGAAATCTTCAACTCGGGTGGCAACAGCCTGGTGCGCGGAATCAGCCATCTGGTCGATGACTTGCTGCACAACGACGGCCTGCCCCGGCAAGTCACCAAACAGGCCTTCGAAGTCGGGAAAACCGTCGCGACAACCACAGGCTCCGTGGTGTTTCGCAATGAATTGCTGGAGTTGATCCAGTACCGGCCGATGAGCGAGAAACAGTATTCGAAACCCTTGCTGGTGGTGCCGCCGCAGATTAACAAGTACTACATTTTTGACCTGAGCCCCGCTAACAGCTTCGTCCAGTTCGCCCTGAAAAACGGCCTCCAGACCTTCATGATCAGCTGGCGCAACCCCGATGTACGTCACCGAGAATGGGGTCTTTCGACCTACGTTGAAGCTGTCGAGGAAGCGATGAACGTTTGCCGGGCGATCACCGGCGCGCGGGAGGTCAACCTCATGGGCGCCTGCGCCGGGGGTCTGACCATTGCCGCGCTGCAAGGTCACCTGCAGGCCAAGCGCCAGCTGCGCCGGGTCTCCAGCGCTACCTACCTGGTCAGCCTGCTGGACAGTCAGATGGACTCCCCCGCAACCCTGTTCGCCGATGAGCAGACACTGGAAGCTGCCAAGCGTCGCTCTTACCAGAAAGGTGTGCTGGACGGCCGCGACATGGCCAAGGTGTTCGCCTGGATGCGTCCCAACGACCTGATCTGGAGTTACTTCGTCAACAATTACCTGCTGGGCAAAGAACCGCCGGCCTTCGACATTCTCTATTGGAACAACGACAACACCCGTCTGCCAGCGGCGCTGCATGGCGATCTGCTGGACTTCTTCAAACACAATCCGCTGACTCACCCCGGCGGGCTGGAGGTGTGCGGCACGCCAATCGACCTGCAGAAGGTCACGGTCGACAGCTTCAGCGTGGCCGGCATCAACGATCACATCACGCCGTGGGATGCGGTGTACCGCTCCACCTTGCTGCTTGGCGGCGACAGGCGTTTCGTGCTGTCCAACAGCGGCCACGTGCAGAGCATCCTCAACCCGCCGAGCAACCCAAAAGCCAATTTCATCGAAGGCGCCAAACTGAGCCTCGACCCACGGGCCTGGTTTTATGACGCCAAGCAGGTCGACGGCAGCTGGTGGACCCAATGGCTGAGTTGGGTCCAGGCACGCTCAGGGGCGCAGAAAGAAACGCACATGGCCCTCGGCAATCAGAACTATCCACCGATGGAGGCTGCACCCGGCACCTATGTGCGAGTGCGCTGACGTTCAACGAACCATTAAGAAGACTGGATGAAGACCCGCGACCGGATTCTCGAATGTGCCTTGCAGTTGTTCAACCAGAAGGGCGAACCGAACGTTTCGACCATGGAAGTGGCCAACGAAATGGGCATCAGCCCGGGCAACCTCTACTACCACTTTCACGGCAAGGAGCCGCTGATACTGGGTTTGTTCGAGCGCTTTCAAAGCGAACTGTCGCCGCTGCTCGACCCGCCGCCGGACGCGCAATTGGCACCGGAAGATTACTGGCTGTTCCTGCACCTGATTGTCGAGCGACTGGCGCATTACCGCTTCCTGTTTCAGGACCTGTCCAATCTGGCAGGCCGCCTGCCCAAACTGGCCAAGGGGATCCGCAACCTGCTCAACGCGTTGAAGCGCACGCTGGCCTCGCTGCTGGCGCGCTTGAAGGCTCAGGGACAGTTGGTCAGCGATACCCAGGCACTTGGGCAATTGGTAGAGCAGATCACCATGACCTTGCTGTTTTCACTGGACTACCAGCGGATCCTCGATCGCGAGGGTGAGGTCCGGTTGGTGGTTTACCAGATCATGATGCTGGTGGCGCCGCACTTGTTGCCGCCGATCAAGGTGGCGACCGAGCACCTGGCGATGCAGTACCTGGAAGAACATCAGTAAAAAATCACCGCACAACGCCGTACAACGCCGTAGGAGCTGCCGAGTGAAACGAGGCTGCGATCTTTTGATTTTTAAAGATCAAAAGATCGCAGCCTTCGGCAGCTCCTACGTAGATTCCGGAGATCATGGATGATAATGGAGGTCATGGAGGTCATGTTGTGCATAAAAAACGCCCGACCTTTGCAGGCCGGGCGTTTTTATTGAGTCCTGGAATCAGGACTGACTGGTTGGCGTCGATGGTGCTGGCGCGGCAGTCGGGGTTGCAGCCGGGGTCGGCGCGGCGGCCGAGTTCGACGTGCTGGCCGGGGTCGGCTTGGCGGCAGCCGTTGCGGCTGGTTTTGCTGCAGCGGCTTTCGGCGCCGCCGGCTTCTTCACTGCAGGCTTCTTCGCTGCGGCAGGTTTTGCCGCTGGCTTGGCAGCGGGTTTGGCCGCTGTGCTTTTTGCAGCAGGTTTGGCTGCCGGCTTGGCGGTGACTTTTGCAGCAGCGGATTTGACGGCGGACTTCGCTGCAGCGGGTTTCGCTGCGGCAGTCTTGGCCACCGACTTGGCGGCAGACGCGGCTTTCGCTGCAGTCTTGGCTACCGGCTTGGCGACAGCTTTGGCCAGTGGCTTGGCAGCCGGTTTGGCCGCTGCGGTTTTAGTCGCCACTGGCGCAACCTTGGCGCCGGTGAGTTTTTCGATCTGCTTGGTCAGGGTATCGACCTTGCTATGCAGTGCCTTGACTTCATTACGGCTCGGCACGCCCAGACGCGAAATGGCGCTGTTCAGGCGCTTGTCAAAAGCACCTTCGAGCTCATCCCACTTGCCCAGTGCACGATCTTTCACGCCGCTGATGCGCGACTTGGCCGAAGTGGCGGAGTCTTTTGCCGCATCGACTTTATCGCCGACTGCATTCTTGGCGAGCTTCTCGGCTTTCTCGCCGTCTTTTACCAAGGTATCGAAGAGCTTGCTGCCGTCAGTGTCGATCTTCGAGTACACGCCTAAACCGGCCAGCCAGATTTTGCGGGAGTAGTCTTCAACTTTCCCGATCCACGAGCTGCCTTCTTTTTCGGTGTTCTTTTTACCAGCCATCCCGTTCTCCTTAAGATTTACGCGCGACGCGTTCGAGCAATGCCGTCAGCTCATCGAGCTTAGCAGAGAGTGTCTCAACGTCATGTTTAGACGGAATGCCGATACGATTCAAGGCACTTGCAACGCGCGAGTCAAAAGCCTTCTCGACCTTGTCGAGTTGCAGTTCGACTTTGCCTTTAAAACTACTGACTTCACTCTTTGCTTCATCGATCTCGGAGTTGGCGGCTTCAAGTTTTTCCGCAACTACCTTTTTGCCTTTCTTTTCAACAGTTTGACCTTCCTTGATCAACTCCTGAAAGTATTCGCTGCCTTCTTGGCCGACCTTGGTATAGGCCCCCAGGCCTGCCAGCCAGATCTTGCGGGCATAAGATTTGACGTCGCCCAGAGCAGATGTCGAAGCGTCGATTTTTTTCTTCAAAATAACTTTGGCCATGGTGCACCTCACGCGCAGAAGGTTTGAGGAACTGCCCGCGAAAGAGTCGGGCTCAGGCACAAAGTAGTGAGAATAATTAGAAACGGCACCCTAACAACTGACATGAAACGGTGGTGCCTGAATGAAAAGATCGCAGCCTTCGGCAGTTCCTACAGAGGAATGTGGACTCTGTAGGAGCTGCCGAAGGCTGCGATCTTTTGATCTTCAGGCCAGGGCCTTGTCCAGCGCCTTTTCAATCTCGGCTTTGATCATACCGCTCATGGCCGACATCATCAGGCCCAACTCCACGTCGACCTTGATAGAATCCTCGGCCACATGCACCGCGCCCTTCACCCCCGAGCGCTTGAGATTCAGGGTATCGCCCGCCCACTGCGGCTCCAGGCCGTACTGATCGGACAGTTTCTGCGCCAGCTGATCGGCCTTCTCGCGAGCCGCTTCCTTGCCCAGCGCGTGGGCACGTTCAACACTAATACGGGCCATCAAATGACTCCTGCTTTATGAATGCTTCCTGAAGCATCTTGACCGCCGCTGCGGCAAAACGTCCCGGTGATTGCCTATCTTACCTTTAGCCACTCCAAGACAAAGCAGGCCACCGGGATTAGAATGTCCCGCATTCTCTTCTGGTGACAGCGATATGACTGATCAGCGCAAAGGCAGCGATGCCGAACCCACCACTCACTTCGGTTTCAAAAACGTTCCGGAAAGCCAAAAAGCGGAGAAAGTCGCTGAGGTTTTCCACTCGGTAGCCGCCAAGTACGACCTGATGAACGACCTCCTGTCGGGCGGCATGCACCGTTTGTGGAAGCGTTTTGCGATCGAACTGTCGGGTGTTCGCACCGGTAACCGGGTGCTGGACATCGCTGGCGGCACCGGCGACCTGACGAAAAAATTCTCGCACCTGGTAGGCCCTACTGGCCAGGTCGTGTTGGCCGACATCAACGAATCCATGCTCAAGGTCGGTCGTGACCGCCTGCTGGACCTCGGTGTTGCCGGCAACGTCGAATTCGTCCAGGCCGATGCGGAAAAGCTGCCCTTCCCGGACAACCATTTTGATTGCGTGACCATCGCCTTCGGCCTGCGCAATGTGACGCACAAGGAAGACGCCCTGCGTTCGATGCTGCGCGTACTCAAGCCGGGTGGCCGCCTGCTGGTGCTGGAATTCTCCAAACCGACCAACGCACTGATGTCCAAAGCCTACGACGCCTACTCGTTCGCCTTCATGCCGTTGATGGGCAAGCTGATCACCAACGATTCGGAAAGCTATCGCTACCTGGCCGAATCGATCCGCATGCACCCGAACCAGGAAACCCTGAAGTCGATGATGGTCGAGGCCGGTTTCGACCGCGTGACCTATCACAACATGACCGCAGGTATCGTTGCCCTGCACCGCGGCATCAAACCCTGATGTTGCTGGCCGGCCTGCTCGCCAGCGTTGAGCTCGGTCTTAACCGGGTGCTGCGCCTCGACAGCACGGCCTTGCCGCGCCTGGCGCATTTGAGTGGCAGGGTGATCGCCGTCGATTGCCGCAACCCGGCATTCCAGCTGTTCATTCTGCCCAGCGACGAAGGCCTGATGCTCGCCTCCCAGTGGGAGGCCGGCGCCGACTGCACCTTGCGTGCCCCGGCCTCAAGCCTGCTGAAACTGGCCATGAGCAAGGACAAGACTGCCGTGCTGCACGGCCCGGAAGTCGAGCTCGACGGCGACAGCGGCGTGCTGCTGGAACTGGCGGCGATCCTCCAGGACCTCGAGCTGGACTGGGAGTACGAACTCTCGCGCTGGCTGGGCCCTGTGGCAACACAACTGGTCGGCGGTCATTTGCGCAGTCGCGCGCGCTGGTACCAGCAAGGATTTGTCAGCCTCGGCCAAAACCTGGGCGAATACCTGGCCGAAGAATCGCGCACCCTCGTCGGTCAGCGCGAAGCCGAAGCCCGTTTCAGTGAACTGGACCAGATCAAACTTGATCTGGAACGTCTCGAGGCGCGTTTCGAGCGCCTTTCCCGATCTCTCGACCCAAGCGATAACGCATGAAGCTGCTTGCCGTCCGCCGTTTGTTGCGCATCCAGCGCGTTGTGATTCGCTACCGTCTCGATGACCTGCTGTTCGCCCTGCCGCTGCCCTGGTTCCTGCTGGCGCTGCGGTATGCATTGCCGTGGCGCTGGTTCCCGCGCAAAACGCTTGAGCTGAGCCGCGGCGCCCGACTGCGCCTGGCCCTGCAGGACCTGGGACCAATCTTCATCAAGTTCGGGCAGATCCTGTCCACCCGCCGCGACCTGCTGCCGGAAGACATCGCCGATGAATTGATGCTGCTGCAGGACCGTGTCCCGCCGTTCGATTCGCAAGTGTCGATCAAACTCATCGAAGAGCAGCTGGGCAAGAAGATCAGCGAAGTGTTCAGCCGATTCGACGTCCAACCGCTCGCTTCGGCTTCGGTAGCGCAGGTGCATGCCGCGCAGCTCAAGACCGGTGAAGAAGTCGTGGTCAAGGTGATCCGCCCCGGCCTCAAGCCGATCATCGCCCAGGACCTGGCATGGCTGTTCATCCTGGCTCGCGCGGCAGAAAAACTCTCGGCCGATGCGCGCCTGCTGCATCCGGTGGACGTGGTCCAGGACTACGAGAAAACCATCTACGACGAACTCGACCTGCTGCGCGAAGCCGCCAACGCCAGCCAGCTCAAGCGCAACTTCGAAGGCTCGCCACTGCTCTACGTGCCGCAAGTCTATTGGGATTGGTGCCGGCCCAAAGTGCTGGTGATGGAGCGCATCTACGGGGTTCAGGTGACCGACCTCGCGACCCTGGCCGACCAGCGCACCGACATGAAGATGCTCGCCGAACGCGGCGTCGAAATCTTCTTTACCCAGGTCTTCCGTGACAGCTTTTTCCATGCCGACATGCACCCGGGCAACATCTTCGTCAGCACCGTCAACCCGTGGAGCCCGCAGTACATTGCGATCGACTGCGGCATCGTTGGCAGCCTGACCCCGGAAGACCAGGACTATCTGGCCCGCAACCTGTTCGCTTTCTTCAAACGCGACTATCGGCGAGTGGCCCAGCTGCATATCGATTCGGGCTGGGTGCCGGCGGAAACCAAACTCAACGAATTCGAAGCGGCGATCCGCACTGTATGCGAACCGATCTTCGAAAAACCGTTAAAAGATATTTCATTCGGCCAGGTGCTGATGCGCCTGTTCCAGACCGCTCGGCGTTTCAACATGGAAGTACAGCCGCAGCTTGTCCTGTTGCAGAAAACCCTGCTGAACATCGAAGGCCTGGGCCGCCAGCTGTACCCGGACCTCGATCTGTGGAACACCGCGCAACCGTTCCTCGAACGCTGGATGCGCGAGCGCGTGAGCCCCAAAGCGTTGCTGGGCAACGTGCAGAGCCAGTTTGAACAGCTACCGCACCTGGCCAACATGGCCCGCGACCTGCTTGAACGCATGTCTCAGCCTCACGCCTACGACCCGCCGCCACCCTGGCACCGCCGACGTGACGACTGGTTCCTGCGCCTGCTCGGCACCGCTCACCTGGCGGGCGGCGCAGTACTCGCGATCGGCGGCCCGCTGAACGACCTGGCCTATTGGCCAGCCGGAATCATGATGGCGGTCGGTTTGTATCTGGTCGTTCGCCGATAGCCAGTTGTGTGATCCGCTGGCACACTGTTTCAACGTTGGACTCCGCTAATGAAGTGCGGAGCCCGCTGTCGGAGTCGAAGATGAAAAACTGGCTGGACGAAATCAAGTGGGACGCCGATGGCCTGGTGCCCGCGATTGCCCAGGATCACAAGACCGGGCGCGTCCTGATGATGGCCTGGATGAACCGTGAAGCGCTGCAACTGACTGCCACGGAGAATCGTGCCATCTACTGGTCACGTTCCCGAGGCAAACTGTGGCGCAAGGGTGAGGAGTCCGGGCATGTGCAGACCCTGCATGAGATGCGCCTTGATTGTGACGCCGACGTGATCATTCTGATGGTCGAGCAGATCGGCGACATCGCCTGCCATACCGGCCGCCAGAGCTGCTTCTATCGAGTCTTCGAGAACGGCGACTGGAAAACCGTCGACCCGGTACTTAAAGACCCGCATGCCATTTACTCCGCAGGACACACCCATGAGTGACACCCTGACCCGCCTGGCCGAAGTGCTGGAAGAGCGCAAAGGCGCCGCTGCCGACAGCTCGTATGTTGCGAGCCTGTACCACAAGGGCCTGAACAAGATTCTGGAAAAAGTTGGCGAAGAATCCGTCGAAACCATCATTGCCGCCAAGGACGCTGCCATCAGCGGCGACTGCAGCGATGTGATCTACGAGACTGCCGACTTGTGGTTCCACAGCATGGTCATGCTCGCCCAACTGGGGCAGCATCCACAGGCTGTACTCGATGAACTCGACCGTCGCTTCGGTCTGTCCGGACACGCCGAGAAAGCCTCGCGCCCGTCCGCCTGAACAACTATTAGAGAGGAGCAGCAACATGGGCATTTTTGACTGGAAACACTGGGTCGTCATCCTGGTCGTTGTCGTGCTGGTATTCGGCACCAAGAAACTGAAGAACCTCGGCACCGACGTCGGCGAATCGATCAAGGGCTTCCGCAAAGCCATGAACGATGACGAAAAGCCCGCTGATCCAAGCGTGACCCCGGCGCAACCGGTACCACCTGTGCAGCCACAGGCCACCCCGGTCAACCCGCCGCACACCATCGACGTGCAGGCACAAAAAGTCGAAGAGCCGATTCGCAAAGACGTGTGAGCACTGACTAATGTTTGGTATCAGCTTCTCTGAACTGCTGCTCGTCGGCCTCGTCGCCCTGCTGGTGCTGGGCCCCGAACGCCTGCCGGGTGCTGCGCGCACTGCCGGCCTGTGGGTCGGTCGTCTGAAGCGCAGCTTCAACGCGATCAAACAGGAAGTTGAACGTGAGATCGGCGCCGACGAAATTCGCCGGCAGCTGCACAACGAGCATATCCTGTCCCTGGAGCAGGAGGCGCGGAAGATCTTCACGCCCACCCAGCAGGAGCCGACTCCGGTGCAGCCTGTCGCGGAGCCGACCATTCATGCCCCGGTGCCGAACATCGAGCCGACAATCGGCGCTGAACCTGCGCCTGTCGCTGCTCCTGCGGCGCAGCCTCTGGCCGAATCTGCAACACCTGCGGCTGCGCCTGTTGCGCCTGCCCCTCATGACCCAACACTGCCGCCGCGAGCCCCATGAGCGATCTTCCTGAAAATGACCAGCACATGCCGCTGGTTTCGCACCTCACCGAGTTGCGCACCCGCCTGCTGCGCTGCGTAGCGGCGATCTTCATCGTCTTCGCCGGGTTGTTCGCCTTCACCCAGCAAATCTATACCTTCGTCTCCACGCCGCTGCGCCAGTATTTGCCGGCAGGCGCGACAATGATCGCCACCGATGTGTCGTCGCCCTTCCTGACGCCACTGAAGCTGACGATGATGGTTTCGCTGTTCCTGGCGATTCCGGTGATCCTGCATCAGATCTGGGGTTTCATCGCACCAGGCCTGTACAAGCACGAGAAGCGCATCGCCGTGCCACTGCTGATGTCCAGCATCCTGCTGTTCTATACCGGCATGGCGTTCGCCTACTACCTGGTGTTCCCGTTGATCTTCAAATTCTTCGCTGCCGCTACGCCGGCCGGTGTGGAAATGATGACCGACATCACCAGCTACCTCGACTTCGTCATGACGCTGTTCTTCGCCTTCGGCGTGGCGTTCGAAATTCCGGTAGCCGTGGTATTGCTGGTATGGATCGGTGTAGTCGACGTCAAGTACCTGCGGAAAATCCGCCCGTACGTGATCATTGGCTGCTTCGTGGTCGGCATGATCCTGACGCCGCCGGACATTTTCTCGCAGACCCTGCTGGCTGTACCGATGTGGCTGCTGTTTGAAATCGGCATCCTGTTCGGCAGCCTGATCAGCAAGCGTGGCGAGCACCCGGACGACCAGCCGGCTGACGACTCCAACGACCAGCCGCCAGCGACCCAGCCGTGAACCTGCTGCTTCTCGAAGAGGCCGATTTCATTGCGGCCGATCGGGTGATCCTGCGTGATCGCCGCCTGACCCACATGCAGGAAGTCCACCGTTCGCAAGTCGGTGACAGCCTGCGGGTCGGCAGGATTGGCGGTCTGATGGGGTCTGCCGAGTTGCTGCGCCTGGACACCACCGAAGCCGAATTGCGCGTCACCCTTGATCAGCCCCCTCCGAGCAAGCTGCCGCTGACCATGGTGTTGGCCCTGCCACGCCCGAAAATGCTGCGCCGCGTGTTTCAGACCGTTGCGGCCATGGGAGTGCCGCGAATCATCCTAGTGAACAGCTATCGCGTCGAGAAGAGCTTCTGGCAAACGCCGTTCCTGGAACCAGACGCCATTCGCGAACAATTGATCCTCGGCCTTGAACAGGCCAGGGACAGCGTGTTGCCGGAAATTATTATCGAGAAGCGCTTCAAGCCGTTCGTCGAAGACCGGCTTCCCGCGATCACCGAAGGGACTCTGGGCCTGGTCGGCCATCCCGGCAACTACCCACCCTGCCCTCGCGGCCTGAACGAGCCGGTGACCCTGGCCATTGGTCCGGAAGGCGGCTGGATCCCCTACGAGATCGACCTGCTGGCCAAAGCCGGGCTGCAACCGGTACAACTGGGCGAGCGCATCCTGCGGGTCGAAACCGCGGTCACCGCCCTGCTGGCCCGACTCTTCTAAACACCACGCCCCCCGGTAGGAGCTGCCGCAGGCTGCGATCTTTTGATCCTGGCGTTTATAAGAGCGCCAAAAATCAAGATCAAAAGATCGCAGCCTTCGGCAGCTCCTACAGGTTCCGGAGAAGCTGCCGATACAACTCCCATAAAACCTACGTGTGGTTCGAGGGAGTTGCAGCATGTACCAATCGCTAGCCGATAAACTGGGGAACGTCAGCGTCAATCGCAAACTGGGAGTCGGTTTCGGATTGGTGTTGCTGCTGACCTGCCTGATCACCTTCACTGGCTGGACGGGCCTCAGCGGCGTCATGAGCCGGGGCGACAAGCTCGGTTTCATCTCCGGCCTGATCGAGCTGAGCAAAGACCTGCGCATCGCCCGCCAAGACTACGACATGCATCGCGGCGAACAGGGTCCCGGGACAGTCAACGATTTGCTCGGCCAACTGGATACCGGCCTGAAAACCGCCCGCACCCTGATCGAACAGCCTGCCGATGCAGCCATGGTCGACCAGCAACTGGTCGCCGTCGCTGAATACAAGCGCGCCTTTGCCGACATGACCCAGGCAACCGCGGCTCGTGAAGACGCCCGGAGCAAACTGGGGGTAAACGCTGACAACGCCGTAGCGCAAGTCAGCACGGTCGAAAAATCCATGCTGCAAGGCGAAAGCGTTGCCGACTACAGCCAGGTGATCGAACTGAGCAAGCTGCTCCAGCAAGCGCGCTACCAGGTTCGCGGCTACACCTACAGCGGCAAGGCCGAAGCCCAGCAACCGGCACTGGACGCCATCGACACCGCCCTGAAAAGCCTCGACAGCCTCGCGGCAAAACTGCCTGAGCAGCACCTTGCCAACCTGCAACAGGCTACCGGGTCGCTGAAGGCTTACCGCGCGGCTGTCAGCCAGTTCCGCGACTCCCAGGTCGCAAACGCTACGGCGCTCACGCGCATGACCGCTCAGGGCGACATCCTGATCGACCTCAGCAAGAAGCTGACGGCCTCGCAGACCATTGTTCGCGACACCGATGCCGCGCACGCCAAGAACATGCTGTTGCTGGCCACCCTGCTCGCCCTGGCTTTCGGTCTGCTGGCGGCTTGGGCCATCACCCGCCAGATTGTCATTCCCCTGAGCCAGACCCTCAAAGTTGCCGAACGCATTGCAGCCGGCGACCTGACCCACAATCTGGTGTCTCGCCGCCAGGACGAACTGGGCCAGTTGCAGCGTGCTATCCAGAGCATGACCCAGGGCTTGCGCGAGTTGATTGGCGGCATCAGTGATGGCGTCACGCAAATCGCCAGCGCCGCCGAGGAGTTATCGGCAGTCACTGAGCAGACCAGCGCCGGGGTCAACAGCCAGAAGGTCGAGACCGATCAGGTGGCAACCGCCATGAACGAGATGACCGCTACCGTGCAAGAAGTCGCACGCAATGCGGAAGAAGCCTCGGAGGCCGCTGTGGCCGCCGACCAGCAGGCCCGTGAAGGGGACAAGGTGGTGGGTGAAGCCATCGCCCAGATCGAGCGCCTGGCGCTCGAAGTGGGCCACTCGACCGAGGCCATGGGCCATCTCAAGCGCGAGAGCGACAAGATCGGCAGCGTGCTCGACGTGATCAAGTCGGTAGCCCAGCAAACCAACCTGCTGGCGCTAAACGCCGCCATCGAAGCCGCCCGTGCCGGTGAAGCAGGCCGCGGTTTTGCCGTGGTTGCCGACGAAGTCCGCAGCCTCGCCCAGCGCACCCAGAAGTCGACCGAAGAAATCGAAGAGCTGATCGTTGGCCTGCAAGCCGGCACCCAGCAGGTGGCGACAATAATGGACAACAGCCGCAGCCTCACCGAAAGCAGCGTCGAACTGACCCGCCGCGCCGGTGGTTCGCTGGAAAGCATTACCCGCACAGTGTCAGCGATCCAGTCGATGAACCAGCAGATTGCCGCAGCGGCCGAGCAACAAAGCGCGGTGGCCGAAGAAATCAATCGCAGCGTGTTGAATGTGCGCGATGTGTCCGAGCAGACCTCGGCCGCCAGTGAAGAGACGGCGGCGTCGAGTGTCGAACTGGCACGGCTTGGTACTCATTTGCAGACGCTGGTGGGACGGTTCAAGGTCTGAGTTGATGCGAACGCCTCGGTTCACACAGGACCAAGGTGATGCTATCGCGGGCAAGCTCCCACAGGGTTCAACGGTGTTACGCAAACTGCATGAACACTGAACATACTGTGGGAGCGGGCTTGCCCGCGATGGCGGCCGGATGGCCGCCGCGATCAGAGAACCTGGCGCAGGAACGCCTGTGCCCGAGGATCCTTCGGCGCAGCGAAAAACTCGGCCGGCGAAGCATCTTCCAACAACTTGCCGTGATCGAAGAACAACACCCGATCCGCCACTTCCCGCGCAAAGCCCATTTCATGGGTAACGCAGACCATCGTCATGCCTTCCACGGCCAGGGTCTTCATCACATCCAGCACTTCACCGACCATTTCCGGATCAAGCGCCGAGGTCGGTTCATCGAACAGCATCACCTTCGGCTCCATCGCCAGCGCCCGGGCAATGGCCACACGCTGTTGCTGACCGCCGGACAGGCGTGATGGAAACTCGTTGGCTTTCTGCGCGATACCGACCTTCTCCAGCAACGCCAGGGCCTTGGCCTCGCGCTCCTTTTTGCCGCGCTTGCGCACGACTTTTTGCGCCAGGCAGAGGTTTTCCAGTACGGTCATGTGCGGGAACAGGTTGAAATGCTGGAACACCATGCCGACTTCACGGCGGTAGGCATTCACGTCGGTTTTCGGGTCGGCCAGCTCCAGGCCGTCGATGCTCACTGAGCCGGAATCGAATTCTTCCAGGCCGTTGAGACAGCGCAGGAACGTCGACTTGCCGGAGCCGGACGGACCGATCACCACCAGCACTTCACCCCTGGCCACTTGCGTGGTGACGTTATCCACCGCGCGCACCACCTGGCCACGGGTATCGAAGACTTTTACCAGATCGCGGACTTCAATCACTTTGCGCGAGCCTCCGCTCTAGGCGGCTGGCGATTTTCGACAGCGGCAGGTTGATCAACAGGTACAGGCCGGCGACGCAGAACAGGATTTCGAACGGCGAGAACGAGGTAGTGATGACTTCCCGGCCGCTTTTGAGCAGTTCGGTAATCGCGATGACCGAGACCAGCGAAGTGTCCTTGACCAGGCTGATGAACTGCCCGGCCAGTGGCGGCAGCACGCGCTTGAATGCCTGCGGCAGGACCACATGAAGCATCGACTGGCCAGCGCTCAGCCCCAGAGATCGCGCGGCTTCGTTCTGGCCGCGGGCGATCGACTGCACGCCAGAGCGGATGATTTCCGCGACATAGGCGCCGGTGAACAGTGACAGCGCGGCGATCCCGGCAAATTCCCGGGACAGGTTCATCACGGTGCCGATGAAGAAGTAGAAGATGAAGATCTGCACCAGCAGCGGCGTGCCGCGCACCAACTCGACATAAATGGTCGAGAGATCGCGCAAGGTCGGGTTGCTGGACAGCCGGCACAGGCCGGTTGCCAGACCAATCAGCAGGCCGAGCACACCCGAGACCACCGACAGCCACAACGTCGTCCACAAGCCCCACAACAGCGGTCCTGCCGCCCAATAGCGAGTCACGCCCACGACATCGCCTTCTGCCACGTCATCGCCCTGGGCGACTTGCAGGCTGTTGTCATCGACGATCAGGTGCTGCTCGTCGCCAGCGTCGTTGCGCAGGGTGACTTCAGCCTTGTCACCCTTGCGTACCAGTTCGCTGACGGTGGAAATGTCAGCAGCACGCTGGGACTCTTCGGCGTGGTAGGCGAAGTACTGTGGCACACGGTTCCAGCGCCATTCGTAGGACATCAGCGAGGTGGCGTAGTACAAGGCGCCGGCCAGGCCGATCAGCACCAGCACGGTTAAAACGTGCCAGGGCCATTGGGCTTTTCTCTGTTTCATGGGTTTAGCAAAATCCGAAAGTTGTGTCGCCAGGAAGGCCGTCATCGCCAGCAGGCTGGCTCCCACACTGGATCTGTGACGCACACAAATCCCCTGTGGGAGCCCGCCAGGAAGGCCGTCATCGCCAGCAGGCTGGCTCCCACACTGGACCTGTGACGCACACAAATCCCCTGTGGGAGCCCGCCAGGAAGGCCGTCATCACCAGCAGGCTGGCTCCCACACTGGATCTGTGGCGCACACAAATCCCCTGTGGGAGCCCGCCAGGAAGGCCGTCATCGCCAGCAGGCTGGCTCCCACACTGGACCTGTGGCGTACACAAATCCCCTGTGGGAGCCAGCCTGCTGGCGATGGGAGCGGCGCGGTCTTACTGACCGAGCCTTATTCCATATCCTTGAGCCAGGCGGTGTCCTTGAACCACTTGTCATGAATGCGATCGTAGGTGCCGTCTTCGTGGATCTGGTGCAGGAAGTTGTTGATGAAGTTGAGGCTGTCGTAATCACCCTTCTTCAGGCCAAAGGCCAGCGGCTCGTAGGTGAACGGCTTGTCGAGGAATACCAGCTTGCCGGCCCCGACCTTGTTCACGGCGACAACGTTGTACGGCGCGTCGTAGATGAAGGCATCGGCCTTGCCGTTGACCACGTCCAGCACAGCTTCCTGCTCGTTGTCGTAGCCGTGGTACTTGGCCTTGGAGATCAGCTTCTTCGCGACCATCTCGCCCGTGGTGCCGAGCTTGGAGGTGATGCGGTAGTCGGCGGTGTTCAGGTCCTTGTAGGACTTGATGGTGCCTTCCAGCTCTTTGCGGATCAGCAGTGTCTGGCCAACGACGATGAAGGGGTCGCTGAAGTTCAAGCGCAGGTTACGCTCCTGGGTCAGGGTCATGCCGCTGCCGATCATGTCGAATTTGTCGGTCATCAGCGCCGGGATGATGCCGTCGTAGCCGGTGGACACCAGCTCCAGCTTGACGCCCATGGCCTTGGTCATGGCTTTGAGGATGTCGACTTCGAAACCGATGATCTCGCCGCGCTTGTTGGTCATTTCGAAGGGCATGTAGGTCGGGTCCATCCCGACTTTCAGCGTGCCGCGCTTGACCGCGTCATCGATGGCACCGGCCTGCGCCGTGCTGACTGCAACCAATGCCGTGACGCCGACCAGCAGCATCGAAAGATACTTCTTCATCATCAAGTCCCCAAAACCATTGCGGTATGAGGCGCGCAAACAGCAGATTTCCCTGGGGAAACCGGCAGATACGAACAAAAAGTTGTCCGGGCGCACCAATTCGGGGACGGATGCTATCGCAGCCTTGAAGGATTTGTTAGACGCAAAAGCAAAAGATCGTCCGACCGCGGCCCGAGCCTCCGGCAGCTCCTACGGATAAAGCCTGTAGGAGCTGCCGGAGGCTCGGGCCGCGGTCGGACGATCTTTTTAGCCGGGGAATGCTTTATGCCAACTGAGGCTGCGCACTCAGCGGTTTAAGCGGCAGCAACGGAGCATGCGGATCGGCTTTCACCGACTTGCGCCACGCTTCCAGCCACTCAGGATGACCTTCGTTCCAGATTTGCTCGTGCAGGCGAGCCAGGGCCACCGGATCACTGAGCAGTTGCACGCGCTCATTGTTGTTCAGGCCATCCGGCCCGACTTTCAATGCGTGCCGCACTCGCTCGATACGCAGCCATTCGATCGGCTCCGCCTGACCGTGACGGGAGGTCGCCAGCGAACACGCCAGGGCGTTCTGCTGCGGGTCCACCACCGACCGGACAAAGCCGTCGTTCAGCGCGTGATAGCGGTTTTCGTGGGTGTACTGGTCAGTCGCCAGCAACGCCTGTGGCGGATTGTATTCCTCAGGGATCAGGAACAGGCTCTCGTCACGGGATTTGAGCCCCAGGCCAACCCGGCTGGAAATCACCGACACCGGAATCGACAGCATCAACGAACCGACGATCGGCACCAGCCACCACAGGAAGCTCGGGTTCAGCCAGATCACCAGCAGCGCCCAGAGGAAGCCCAGCAGCGTTTGCGGACCGTGGCGCTTGACCGCTTCACTCCATGGCGTCGAGTCATCGTCACGCTGGGGCGAGTTCCAGGTCGCGGCCCAGCCAAGGAACGCGGCGAGCACGAAACGCGTGTGGAAAATCATCCGCACCGGCGCCAGCAGCACGGAGAACAGCATCTCCAGCAGCATCGACAGGGTCACCTTGAACTTGCCACCGAACTCTTTCGCGCCCTTGGCCCAGATCAGGATGATGCTCAGCAGCTTCGGCAGGAACAGCAGCACGATGGTGGTCGAGAACAGCGCGACGGCCTTGTCCGGGTGCCACTGTGGCCACAACGGATACAGCTGTCGCGGCTCCATGAAGTACTGCGGTTCCATTAGCGTGTTGACCGCCAGCAGCGCCGTCGACAGCACGAGGAAGAAGAACCACAACGGGGCCGACAAATAAGACATCACACCAGTGAGGAATACCGCCCGGTGAACCGGGTGCATGCCCTTGACCAGGAACAGCCGGAAGTTCATCAGGTTACCGTGGCACCAGCGACGGTCACGCTTGAGTTCGTCCAGCAGGTTTGGCGGCAGTTCTTCGTAGCTGCCCGGCAGGTCGTAGGCAATCCATACGCCCCAGCCGGCACGGCGCATCAGCGCCGCTTCGACGAAGTCGTGGGACAGAATCGCACCTGCAAACGCGCCTTTACCCGGCAACGGCGCCAGGGCGCAGTGCTCGATGAACGGCTTCATGCGAATGATCGCGTTGTGGCCCCAATAATGGGATTCGCCCAACTGCCAGAAGTGCAGGCCGGCGGTGAACAGCGGCCCATAGACCCGGGTGGCGAACTGCTGCATGCGTGCATACAGCGTGTCCATGCCCGATGCGCGCGGCGCAGTCTGGATGATCCCGGCGTCCGGCGTGGCTTCCATCAGGCGTACCAGGCTGGTCAGGCATTCGCCGCTCATCACGGAGTCCGCGTCGAGCACCACCATGTACTTGTAGTCACCCCCCCAGCGACGGCAGAAGTCGTCGAGGTTACCGCTCTTGCGCTTGACGCGACGACGGCGACGGCGATAGAAAATCTTGCCGAAGCCCTTGGCTTCGCGGCAGACGTCGAGCCAGGCCTGTTGTTCGGCGACGCAGATGTCGGCATCGTTACTGTCGCTGAGCACGAAGAAGTCGAAGCGATCGAGGTCACCTGTGGCCGCTACCGACTCGAAGGTCGCCCGCAACCCGGCAAATACCCGCGGCACATCTTCGTTGCAGATCGGCATCACCAGCGCAGTGCGCGCATCCTTGGCGATCGGCTCATTACCAGCGCTTTTACCGGAAATACGGTACTTGTCGTGGCCGGTGAGCAGCTCGAGGAAGCCCATCAGCGCCGTCCAGAACCCGGCAGACACCCAGCAGAACAGAATCCCGAACAGAATCAGGATGCTGGTTTGCAGCGCATACGGCAGTACTTGCGTAGCCGTCTGCAGCAGCGGTTGGTGCAGGACTTCGTTGAGGTCGACGAACGACCAGCCCTGATACGGCATGATGCCTTTCATGTACCAGCCGGCAACGATGGTCTGGCCGAGCATCAGCACCAGCAGGATGTAGCGACGGATCGAACCGACGGTGCGCCAGCGAGCCGCCGGCAACACGCGTTCATCCTTCGGCGGGGCCGGTGGATTGGTGCGACCGGTCAGCCGGCGCCAGCCACGCACCAGGATATTGGTGCGCCATGGCTCCGGCACGACCTTGGTCCGACGGATCGGCGGGGTCGCCTTCAGGCAAACCCGACCGCTGGCGTCGAGCGCCAGCATTTCCGCGTCTTCCAGCTCTTCGGCCGTGCTCAGGGCCAGGCGCTTGCCGACCGAGGCCTGGGCGGCCTCGCTCGGCGCGTCGAATGTCGAAGACGACAGCCGCTGGTGCAGCTCGCTGAAAGACTGGCAGCCCGCGAGTTCCGCGCGCTGCTGGTCGGTCATCGGCAGATGCGCCAGATACTCGGCAAGCGTCTCTGGCTGTACTTGAGAATTACTCATCGGCAGGCAACTGGTAGCTCCAGGTCTCGGTCAGGACTTCTTCAGTCGGCGCCGATTCCGGTGTGGCTGGGGCCGCATCGGCAGCTGCAGGCTGCTTGGCGTCTTTGTTGTCCTTGTTGGCGGTATCCGCTACTGGCTTGGCATCAGCCTGCTTGGCCTCTGCCAGCTTGGTTTCCTTGTCCGCCTTCTCCTGCTGCTTGGCGGCAACCTTGTCGGCCTTGGCCACGGACGAGCTGGAAACAGGCAACGAAGTCTTTGCCAGGTCCTCAGGTACGATGTTCTGCACCAGTGCAGCACGCATCTCGGTGGATTTACCCGGATCCTTGATCTTCATCCGCAGGGTCAGGCGCCAGCCCTTGGTTACAGGGTTGTAACGCACGCTGTTCTCGACCAGTTCGGCGTTGTCACCGACGCTGACCTGGCTGCGAACGTCAGTCTCAGGCGGCAGGGCTGCCAGGGACGGGCCTTCGAAGTCCACCAGGTAGGCAACGCTGCCGTCCGGCTGACGGATCAGGTTGGACTGCTTGACGTCACCGGTGGAACGCAGGGTCTGGCTGACCCAGGCGCTATCGGGTGCGTGCAGCGCCGCTTCATCGATCGTCCAGTGCAGGCGGTAGGCGACATCCAGCGGCTGGCCTGGCTCAGGCAGTTTTTCCGGACTCCAGAACGCCACGATGTTGTCGTTGGTTTCATCGGCAGTCGGGATTTCCACCAGGTCGACAGAACCCTTGCCCCAATCGCCTTTTGGCTCGATCCAGGCACTTGGGCGCTTGTCGTAGCGGTCGTCCAGGTCTTCATAGTGGCTGAAATCGCGACCACGTTGCAGCAGACCAAAACCGCGCGGGTTCTCGACGGCGAAGTTGCTGACGGACAGGTGCTTAGGGTTGTTCAGCGGGCGCCAGATCCACTCACCGTTGCCGGCATGGATCGCCAGGCCGCTGGAGTCGTGCAGTTCACGACGGTAGTTGAGCACCTTGGATGGCTGGTTGGCGCCGAACAGGAACATGCTGGTCAGTGGGGCGATGCCCAGTTTGGTGACCTTGTCGCGCAGGAACATCTGCGCCTTGACGTCGACGATGGTATCGCTGCCCGGACGCAGGGTCAGGCGGTAGGCACCGGTCGCACGCGGGGAGTCGAGCAGCGCAAAGATCACCAGGTGCTTGTCACCCGGTTTTGGCTGTTGGATCCAGAACTCGGTGAAACGCGGGAATTCTTCGCCGGAAGGCAAAGCGGTATCAATGGCCATGCCACGGGCGGACAAACCATAGGTGTGACCCTTGCCGACGACGCGGAAGTAGCTCGCGCCCAGCATGGTCATGATTTCGTCCTGCTTGTCGGCCTTGTTGATCGGGTACAGCACACGGAAACCGGCATAACCCAGTTGCTCAGTGGCCTTGGGATCAAACTTGACGTCGCCGAAATCAAAACGACTTGGGTCGTATTTGATCTCCTCGACCGTATTGGCCGTGATTTCGTTGATTTTCACCGGGGTATCGAAGTGCATGCCCTGGTGATAGAACGACAGCTTGAACGGGGTTTTCTGATCGGCCCATTCGGCTTTTTCGGTGAGGAAACGAATTTTTTGATAGTCCGCGAACTTCATATCGCGGAATTCGTTCGGCAGATTACTGCGCGGGGCTTCGTATTTCTGCCCGGCCAGCTCTTTTGCCTTGACCGACACATCATCCAGACTGAATGCCCAAAGCTGGCCGGCGCTGAGCAGGCAAAGCAGTGCAGAGCCCGCTACCAGAGCGCTTCGTAGCCGTTTGGCAGACAATTTTGGTGCAATACAGGGACTAACAATCACGAGCAACCCTCGCCGAAAACAGATCAAAAAACCAACGGCCAGCTATCTATATGCCAGGTTGGCGAGCATTGTTCCGACTCCCATGGGGCAAAATGATTCCCCAACAGGTCCAGGACAAGTCTCTACCTAAGTCAAAATGGACCAACGAACGCTGATCCCCGTAGCGCGCGATTATCTAGTAGGCCGCGTTACAACGCATCAGGGGTAACAAAGTATTTATCGCGAAAACCCCCTGTTTCCGCTCGAAATGCGCTTAAAAAGATGTTTCAAGCGCTTTCAGGCCTGTAACAGGAAGGTGACCGGGCCATCATTGACCAGATACACCTGCATATCCGCGCCGAATCTACCTGATGTCACTGTGCCATGCATTTGTTTCGCTTTGCCTAATAGATAGTCAAAAAGCTCTTCGCCCAGTGCCGGAGGGGCAGCAGTCGAGAAGCTGGGGCGCAACCCGCTCTTGGTATCAGCGGCCAGGGTGAACTGAGAGACCAGCAGCAAACCACCGCACACATCCACCAAGGACAAGTTCATCTTGCCCTCGGCGTCACTGAACACCCGATAGTTAAGCAGCTTATGCAGAAGTTTGTCGGCGCTGGCCCGTGTATCGTCGGGTTCGACCGCCACCAGCACCAGCAAACCCTGGTCGATTGCACCGACCACTTCACCCTCCACCTCGACTCGCGCGCTGCTCACGCGTTGCAGCAGAGCCTTCATGCTTCTTCAGGCGACAGGTCGAGCATGCGGCGCGCCATCAGATCGGCGGCGCGCACCAGCGCATCGGTAATGCCCGGCTCGGAGGCGGCATGGCCGGCGTCACGAATCACCTGCAGTTCACTGTTCGGCCAGTTCTGGTGCAGTTCCCAGGCGTTATCCAGTGGGCAGATCACGTCGTAGCGGCCATGAACAATCACGCCGGGCAGATGGGCGATCTTGCCCATGTCGCGGATCAGTTGGTTAGGCTCGAGAAAAGCGTTGTTGGTGAAATAATGGCACTCGATCCGGGCGATCGACAAGGCTCGCTGGGGCTCCGAGAAGCGGTCGACGACCAGTGGGTTCGGGCGCAGGGTCGCGGTCCGGCCTTCCCAGGTGGACCAGGCCTTCGCCGCGTGCATCTGGGCAATCTGGTCATTGCCGGTCAGGCGCCGGTGGAACGCGCCGAGCAGATCCTCACGTTCGTCCAGCGGGATCGGTGCAATGTAATCCTGCCAATAGTCAGGGAACAGCCGGCTGGCGCCCGCCTGATAGAACCATTCGATTTCCTGCGGCCGGCAGAGAAAAATCCCACGCAGGATCAGGCCGTGAACACGTTCCGGATGGGTCTGCGCATAGGCCAGTGCCAGGGTCGAGCCCCAGGAGCCACCGAACAGCACCCATTTGTCGATGCCCAGGTGCTTGCGGATTCGCTCCAGGTCGGCGACCAGATCCCAGGTGGTGTTGTTTTCCAGGCTGGCATGGGGCGTGGAGCGACCACAGCCACGCTGGTCGAAGGTGACAATGCGATACAGATTCGGGTCGAAGTACCGACGGCTCTGGGCATCACACCCGGCGCCCGGGCCACCGTGGATAAACACCACAGGCAAGCCTTGCGGCGAACCACTTTCGTCGACATACAGCGTGTGGGTTCCATCGACGGCCAGATCGTGCCGGGCGTAGGGTTTGATCTGCGGGTACAAAGTCTGCATTGCGCGCTCCGTAAGGGGTCGAGGTCATCCCTGTGGGGACTTCTATTATTCTGCCGTCTGGCATCATAAACCCGAATTACGTGATTGAGCACGCGCGCGCAGTTGGCTTCAGTGCTTCTGGCCCCAAGCCAGCAACCCTTGCAATAACTCCCGAAGCACCACCTGCGTCGGTGCTGCCAGGTCCGGTCGATAGCGGAACGGCTCAAACTCTTCCATGTACGTGCACTGGCCCAGCTCCAGCTGCACCGCATGAATGTTTTGCGCCGGGTTGCCGTAATGCCGGGTGATGTGGCCGCCCTTGAAACGACCATTGAGCACATGGCTGTAATCGGTGTGGCGAGCGCAGATCGCTTCCAGTTCGGTGGCCAGCTGTGGGTCGCAACTGGCGCCATTGAAGGTGCCAAGGTTGAAGTCCGGCAGCTTGCCGTCGAACAGGTGCGGGATGATCGAGCGAATCGAGTGCGCATCGAACAGCAACGCGTAGCCGAACTCGGCCTTCAGGCGCGCCAGTTCGTTCTGCAAGGTGCGGTGATACGGCGTCCAGATCTGTTCCAGATAGGTCGCCCGCTCTGCCGGTGACGGTTCCATGCCTTCGCTGAACAACGGGATGCCGTCGAACAGCGTGGCCGGGTACAGACCGGTGGTCGCCCCGGCGTACAACGGCTTGTCGTCAGACGGTCGATTCAGGTCGATGACAAAGCGCGAGTACTCGGCCGCCAGCGTGCTGGCGCCCAATTCAGCGGCAAACTCATAGAGCCTGGGAATGTGCCAGTCGGTATCCGGCAGGCTGCGCGCGTCAGGAATCAACCCGGCCTCGACCGCGGGAGTCAGGCGCAGGCCCGCGTGAGGCATGCTGATCAGCAGCGGCACACGACCTTGTTGGAAATTCAGAACCTTGTCCACAGCTGCTCTCCTATACGCTCGTTTCGACGCCGTGGCGCACGACGCGTTTTTCCAGATCGCCGCCCAGCCAGTACGACAGGTCGGCAGGACGATCGATTTGCCAGGCCACAAAGTCCGCGACCTTGCCGGCTTCCAGCGAACCATGGGTGCCGGCCATGCCCAATGCCGTAGCGGCATGGATGGTCGCGCCGGCGAGGGCTTCTTCGGGGGTCATGCGCAAGCAGGTGCAGGCCATGTTCAGCATCAGGCGTAACGACAGCGCCGGCGAAGTGCCCGGGTTGAGGTCGCTGGCGATGGCGATTTTCACGCCGTGCTTGCGCAGGGCTTCCATGGGCGGCAATTGGGTTTCGCGCAGGAAGTAGAACGCGCCCGGCAGCAGCACCGCGACGGTGCCGGAAGCCGCCATGGCGATGGCGTCGTCTTCGTCCATGAACTCCAGGTGGTCGGCGGACAGCGCGTGGTAACGCGCGGCCAGGCTGGAGCCATGCAGGGACGACAATTG
Organism: Pseudomonas sp. 65/3-MNA-CIBAN-0223; assembly: GCF_040310425.1. Classification (NCBI taxonomy): domain Bacteria; kingdom Pseudomonadati; phylum Pseudomonadota; class Gammaproteobacteria; order Pseudomonadales; family Pseudomonadaceae; genus Pseudomonas; species Pseudomonas sp. 65/3-MNA-CIBAN-0223. The sequence goes on along the minus strand of NZ_JBEOPV010000002.1, from coordinate 197,548 downwards.
CTCGGCATGCAGCTTGACTGGCAGGCCGAGCCCCTGAGCAGTGACGAACACACGCTCGACCTGCTCTGGCGAGAACGCCAGGTATTCGCAGAACGCGTCGACCGCGTCCACCAAGCCTTCGGCGGCCAGAGCCGGAAGCATTTCAGTGCAGATGTGCTCGATGTAGGCGTCGGCGCGATCAGCATATTCGGGAGGCAAGGCGTGAGCGGCCAGGCAGGTGCTGCGCACGCTGATCGGCAATTCGGCGCCCAGGCGGCGGATCACCTGCAGGATCTTGCGTTCGCTGGCCAGGTCCAGGCCGTAGCCGGATTTGATCTCTACCGTAGTTACGCCGTCGCGCATCAGGCTTTTGAGTCGCTTGGCCGCGCTGGCGAACAGTTCATCTTCACTCGCGGCACGGGTGGCGCGCACGGTGCTGGCGATGCCCCCGCCCTGGTTGGCGATTTCGGCGTAGCTCAAGCCTTGCAGGCGCTGTTCGAACTCGCCGCTGCGGTTACCGCCGAACACCGTATGGGTGTGGCAGTCGATCAGGCCTGGCGTAACCCAGGCCCCATTCAAATCGTTGACCGCCGGGTAGTCGCCTGCCGGCAGGTCGGCACGTGGGCCAATCCACTCTATGAGCGCACCGGACGTCACGATGGCCGCGTCCTCGATGACCGAGTAGACGCCTTGCGCCATGGTTGCGACGTGGCAGTGTTGCCAGAGCGTTTTCATCCCGAGTTCCTCGTCTTGTTCAAAATCGATTCGCGAGCAAGCCCGCTCCCACAAGAGATACGCATTCACCTGTAGGAGCTGTCGAGTGCAACGAGGCTGCGATCTTTTAATAAGCAAGATCAAAAGATCGCAGCCTTCGGCAGCTCCTACATGAGCGGCCTTACAGGCTCGGCAGCAACTTCACCGAGACCAGATCATTCAAACAACGCGTCGCCAACAATTCAGTCGCCGCGTTGATGTCCGGCGCAAAGAACCGGTCCTTCTCATAAAACGCCACTTCAGCACGCAAAATGGCGCGAGCTTTTTCCAGCTTCGCCGAGGTCTTCAAGCCTTCACGCAGATCCAGGCCCTGGCACGCTGCCAGCCACTCCACCGCCAGCACCCCACGCGTATTCTCGGCCATTTCCCACAAACGCTTGCCCGCAGCCGGTGCCATCGATACGTGGTCTTCCTGGTTGGCCGAAGTCGGCAGGCTGTCGACCGAATGCGGATGGGACAGCGCCTTGTTCTCGCTGGCCAGTGCCGCCGCCGTCACCTGGGCGATCATGAACCCGGAGTTGACGCCACCATTGGCCACAAGGAACGGCGGCAATTGCGACATGTGCTTGTCCATCATCAGCGAAATGCGACGTTCACTCAGGGAACCGATTTCAGCGATGGCCAAGGCCATGTTGTCCGCAGCCATGGCCACCGGCTCGGCGTGGAAGTTACCGCCGGAAATCACGTCGCCTTCGGCGGCGAACACCAGCGGGTTATCCGACACCGCGTTGGCTTCGACCGCCAGCACTTCGGCAGCCTGGCGCAATTGCGTCAGGCAGGCGCCCATGACTTGCGGCTGGCAGCGCAGGGAGTATGGGTCCTGGACCTTATCGCAGTTCTGGTGCGAGTCAGACACGTCACTGCGCTCGCCGAGCAAATCGCGGTAAGCAGCAGCGGCGTCGATCTGGCCTTTTTGCCCGCGAGCGGCGTGGATGCGTGCGTCGAATGGCGAGCGCGAGCCCAGTACCGCCTCGACCGTCAGGGCCCCCAGCGCCAAGGCGCCGGCGAACAGGTCTTCACCTTCAAACAGGCCGCGCAGGGCGTAGGCGGTGGACACCTGGGTACCGTTGAGCAGCGCCAGGCCTTCCTTTGCCGCCAAGGTCAGCGGGGTCAGGCCGGCGACTTTCAACGCTTCGGTCGCCTCCAGCCATTCGCCCTTGTAGCGCGCCTTGCCCTCACCCAGCAGCACCAGGGACATATGCGCCAGCGGCGCCAGGTCACCGGAAGCACCGACCGAACCTTTCAACGGAATGTGCGGGTAGACCTCGGCGTTGATCAACGCGATCAACGCATCGATCACCACCCGGCGAATGCCGGAGAAACCACGACTCAGGCTGTTGACCTTGAGCACCATGACCAGCCGCACCAGGGCGTCGCTGATCGGCTCGCCAACACCGGCGGCATGGGACAGCACCAGTGAGCGCTGCAGGTTTTCCAGGTCTTCGCTGGCGATGCGAGTCGAGGCCAGCAGACCGAAACCGGTGTTGATGCCGTAGGCGGTGCGGTTCTCGGCGAGTATCTGCTCAACGCAGGCAACGCTGGCCTCGATCTGCGCCGAGGCGCTGTCGTCAAGGCTGATTTTGACCGGCTGCTGATAAACATCGCGCAGTTGGGCAAGGCTCAGTTGGCCGGGAATCAGGTTTAGCGCAGTCATTCAAATGCTCCTTATGAGAGTTTGTTATTAACTACCAGTCGCTCCGGAGCATTCCGTTATCCGTCGCCTCTCGTCTTCTGGACGATCCGCGCCTTGGCACGCTGGTGTGGGTATTGGTCAGTGCAAATTCGGTAACGCGTCGTGCAGCCGCTGCGGATCTTTCAGCACGCTGGCGGCGGCGGCAATGTCCGGGGCCAGCCAACGATCCTGATCGTAGGCCGGAACCTGTTCACGCAGCAGGCGCCAGGCAATATCGGTGCCGACGCCAAAACGTTGCGGCTTGAGGAATTCGAACGCCTGGGCGGCCAGCAAGTATTCGATCGCCAGGATCTGCGTGCAGTTTTCCAGCGCGCGATGCAGCTTCAGCGCGGCATTGGTGCCCATGCTCAGGTGATCTTCCTGCAGACCCGAGGTGACGTAGTTGTCGAGCACCGCCGGTTGCGCCAACTGACGGTTCTCCGCGCATAGCGAAGCGGCGACGTACTGGACGATCATCATCCCGGAGTTCACCCCGGGATTGGCCACCAGGAATGCCGGCAGACCGCTGACATGCGGGTTGATCAAGCGGTCCAGGCGCCGCTCGGCAATGGAGCCGATTTCCGCCATGGCAATGGCCAGCAAATCAGCGGCCAGGGCCACTGACTGACCATGCGGGTTGGCCTGGGACATGATGCGGAAATCGTCCGGTGTGCCCAGCAGCATCGGGTTATCGGTGACCGAGTTGAGCTCGGTTTCAATCTGCTTTCTGGCGTGCTCCAGCTGATCGCGGGCGGCGCCGTGAACTTGCGGGATCGAGCGGATGCTCAGCGCATCCTGCGTGCGCACGCCCTTGCTCGACGCGATCACTTCACTGCCATCCAGCAACGCTCGCAAGTTGAGCCCGACCTGCTGCATGCCAGGATGTGGTTTGAGCGCAATGATCTCGGCATCGAACGCCGCGATCTGGCCACGCTGGGCTTCAAAGCTCATCGCACCGATCACATCAGCCCATTGCAGCAGACGCGTGGCATCAGCAATCGCCAGGCAGCTCAGGCCGGTCATGCACGGCGTGCCGTTGACCAGGCACAGGCCATCCTTGGCACCGAGCTGGACCGGTTGCAGACCTTCTTCGGCCAGGGCTTGCTGCGCAGAAACTATTTTCCCGCGATAGCTCACAGTGCCGACACCCAACAGCACGATGCCGATGTGCGCCATGTGGGTCAGATAACCGACTGAACCCTGGGAGGGCACTTGCGGGGTGATGCCTCGATTGACCAGCGCCAGCAGCGCTTCGATCACTGGACGGTGAATGCCGGATTTGCCATGACTGAAATTGCGGATCGCCGCACACATGATTGCGCGCGTCTGCTCGTCGGCCAATGGAGCGCCGACGCCACAGGCGTGGCTGAGCAGCGTGTTGCGCGACAGCTGGCTGAGTTGCTCGTCTTTCAGCGAGACGTTGCACAGTGCGCCCAGACCAGTGTTGACGCCGTACGCGCGCTCGCCGCTGGCGACGATGCGCTGGACGATGGCTTGGGCGTTCTCGATCCGCGCCCAGACCTGCGCCGACAGCTCAAGCTGTGCGCCATGACGGGCAACCGAGACCACATCCTGCCAACGCATCGGGGCGTCGGCGATAACGATTGTTTCAGCCTGGGACATCTCTACCTCATACCTGAATATTGATGCAGCATCGCCGACGCCATCGCTGGCAAGCCAGCTCCCACAGGTTCCGAGGTGTGCACACAAACTGTGGAACAAACCCCATCCCTGTGGGAGCAAGGCTTGCCCGCGATGGGGCCAGCACTTACACCGCAAATATCTTCAAACCACCGCTGCCCGCCGCTGCACAAACCGGTCGACATACTCATCCGCCGGCGAATGCAGGATCTCGCGCGGCGTACCCACCTGGATCAACCGCCCATCCTTGAGGATCGCGATCCGGTTACCAATGCGCACCGCCTCATCCAGGTCGTGCGTGATGAACACGATGGTCTTGTGCAAGGTCTTCTGCAGCTCCAGCAACTGGTCCTGCATTTCCGCGCGGATCAGCGGGTCGAGAGCGCTGAACGCTTCGTCCATCAGGATGATGTCCGTGTCTGCGGCCAAGGCCCGGGCCAGGCCCACCCGTTGGCGCATGCCGCCCGAGAGCTGATGCGGGTATTTGTTTTCGTAGCCCTTGAGGCCCACGGTGTTGATCCAGTGCAGCGCGCGCTCGGAGCACATCTGCTTGCTCTCGCCACGCACTTTCAGGCCGTAGGCGACGTTCTCCACCACGGTCTTGTGCGGCAGCAGACCGAAGCTCTGGAACACCATGCTGATCTTGTGCCGGCGAAATTCGCGCAGGGCTTCCATGTCGTATTGCAGGATGTCCACACCGTCCACCAGGATCGCGCCGCTGGTGGGGTCGATCAGGCGATTGAAGTGACGCACCAGCGTCGACTTGCCCGAACCGGACAGGCCCATGATCACGAAAATCTCGCCAGTGCCGATGCTCAACGACAGGTCGTTGACCCCGACCACGCAGCCGGTTTCGGCCAGCACCTGGTCCTTGGTCTTGCCTTGGCCGACCATGGCCAGCGCATCCTGCGCACGGTTGCCAAAAATCTTGAAGACGTTTTTGACTTCGATTTTGCTCACGGTTACGTCGTTCATTTGCTCACCTCATGCCGTGGCCGACCATACGCCTGAGTAATGCGGTCGATGACCACTGCCAGAATCACGATCGCCAGGCCGGCCTCCAGGCCTCGTCCGACGTTGAGGGTCTGAATCCCTACCAGCACATCCTCTCCCAGGCCACGGGCACCGATCATCGAGGCGATTACCACCATCGACAGGGCCATCATGGTGGTCTGGTTGATCCCGGCCATGATGCTCGGCAGGGCCAGCGGCAGTTGCACGCCGAACAGTTGCTGCCAGCGGTTGGCACCGAAGGCGTTGATCGCTTCCATCACTTCACCGTCGACCTGGCGAATGCCCAGGTCGGTCAGGCGGATCAGCGGCGGCGCGGCGTAGATCACCGTGGCGAAAATCGCCGGGACCTTGCCCAGGCCGAACAACATCAATACCGGAATCAGGTACACGAAACTCGGCATGGTCTGCATGATGTCGAGCAATGGCATCAGCACCGAACGCAGGCGATTGCTGCGCGCCGAGAGGATGCCCAGCGGTATGCCGATCAGTACCGATATCACCGTCGCGACCATCATCAGCGCGAGGGTTTGCATCAGCTTGTCCCAGAGACCGACGGCGCCGACCAGGAACAGCAAGCCGACGATAACGGCAGTGGTCACAACCTTGCGGGTCGCGTGCCAGGCAACACCCGCCACGATCGCCAGCATCAGCCACCAAGGCGCAGCACGCAGCAGCCCCTCAAGATTGACGATGGCCCACAACAGGGTGTCGGAGATCTGCCGGAACACATCGCCGTAGTTGGTGACCAGCGAATCGACCCAACCGTTGACCCAGTCGGCGATGGAAAAGGTAAAGCTTTCGGGAAACATAAGAGACTCTCGATCAAGGGGGTTGAGATGCAGCACCCGACTGCCGGGCTCGACAGTCGGAACGCTGGACCTACAAGGCCGCGTCGATTTTCCTGGCAGCGTCTTCGCTCACCCATGCATGCCAGACTTCAGGATGTTCCTTGAGGAAGATTTTCGCCAGTTTTGGCGAAGCGATCCGCTCCTTGGCCATGCGCCCCAGGTTCTGGTTCAGCAAGTCGATTGGCAGGTTGACCTTTTCCAGCACCGCCACCAGTTCCGGGGCTTCGTCGTGGAAGGTCTTGGACAGGCCGACCTTGATGGTCACGCTCTTGTCCACGCCCGGTTTTTCTTCGAGCTTGACCAGGTCGACCTGGCCCATCAGCGGAGTTGGCGACCAGTAGTAGAACAGGATCGGCTCGCCGCGCTTGTAGCTCGACAGCACTGCCGCATCCAGCGCCGGGCCGGTGCCTGGGCGGAAGTTGGTGTAGGTGCTTTCCAGGCCGTAGCTCTTGAGCATCTCGCTGTTGTCCAGCTCGCATGTCCAGCCAGCCGGGCAGTTGTAGAAACGGCCTTTGGACGGCTCTTCCTGATCCTTGAACACTGCAGCGTACTTGGCCAGGTCGGCGATGTTCTTCAGGTCAGGGGCCTTGGCTTCCAGCTTGCGGCTGGGGTCGCCCTCGATGACGTAACGCGGCACATACCAGCCTTCTACGGCGCCGGTAACAGGAGCGCCGACCCCGACGACCTTGCCGGCCTTCTCGGCCTTGTTCCAGACCTCGCTACGGCCCACCCACTCCTCGGCGAAAACCTGGATATCGTTGCTGCTCAAAGCGTTTTCCATGGTGATGGAGTTGCCCGGCAGGCTGTCGGTCTTGCAGTCGTAGCCTTTCTCCAGCACGACCTGCAGCACGTCGGTCAGCAACATGCCGCTTTCCCAGTTCAGGCCGGCAAATTTCACCGGTTTGCCCGACTCGCACCAGCCGGCTGCCTGGGTGGCGCCGGCACTGGCGAGCAGGCCCATGGAAAGTAGTGCGGTCAGCAGGGTCTTGTTCGATTTCATTGTCGTGACGCTCCTAATCATGAATGGGCTTACGGCAGTCAAGAGGCATCCAGCCCTGTCCACGTCCAATCAGGCCTGCGCCGCAGCGCGACCGGCCCCGCTGGTTTTTGGTGGTGCAACGCTGTCCTGCTCGACTGGCAGGATCAGTTGATCGGGTACGGTGCCATGCCATTTTTTGGCGCACACGTAATATAGAGCGGCTGGAAGCACCAGGCCGATGATCCAGGAAATATCCACACCGCCCATGGTTTCCACCAGCGGACCGGTATAGAACTTGGTGGCGATGAACGGCAGCTGCACCAATACACCGAACACATAGATGCTGATACCCAGGGCGTTCCAGCGACCGTAGCGGCCATTGGGATCGGCCAGCGCCGGCACGTCATAACGTTCGCGGGTGATGCAGTAGTAGTCCACCAGGTTGATCGCGCTCCATGGCGTGAAGAACGCCAGCAGGAACAGGATGAAGGACTTGAACGCACCGAGGAACGAGTGCTGGCCGAGCAGCGCGATCAGGGTCGCAGTGCCGACAATGAACAGAACGAACACCAGTCGCTGCAAGCGCGACACCTGCAGGTGACCACGAAAACCGCTGATGATGGTCGCGATACACATGAAGCTGCCATAGGAGTTCAGCGTAGAGATGGTGACCTTGCCGAATGCGATGCTGAAGTACAGCAACGCAGCGGTGGCACCGGTACCGCCCAGGCCCACAATGTAGGCCACTTCATGGCCGGCGAACTGCCCGTTGGCCGAAGCGGCGGCAAACACGCCGAGAATCATCGCCACTTGTGCGCCAATTACCGAACCCGCGCCGGCGGCAAAGAAGGTTTTCACCGAAGACGTGCTGCTTGGCAGGTAGCGAGAATAGTCAGCCACGTACGGGCCGAACGCGATCTGCCAGGACGCGGCGAGTGATACCGCCAGCAGGAAGCTGCTCCAGCTGAAGTGACGAATTTGCAGGAGTGCGCCGACGTCTGTCTGGCTCATCAGGCGGTAGAACAGGTAGACAAAGGCAATCACGCCGATGACGCTGGCGACACGGCCAATCCAGTGGATCACCCGATAACCAAGCACCGTGACCAGCACAATGACACTGGCGAAGATGAGGATACCGACGCTGTCGCTGACGCCGAACAACTGGCCCAGCGCCTGGCCGGACAGTACGGTTCCGGTGGCGGTGAAGCCCAGGTACATCAGGCACACCAGCACGATCGGGATCGCCGCGCCATACACGCCGAACTGCACCCGGCTGGAAATCATCTGCGGCAAGCCCAGCTTGGGCCCTTGCGCCGCATGCAACGCCATCACCCCACCGCCCAGCAATTGCCCGATCAACAGACCGATCAACGACCAGAACACATCACCGCCCAGCACCACGGCCAGGGCCCCGGTGACAATCGCGGTGATTTGCAGGTTGGCACCCATCCACAGGGTGAACTGGCTCAACAGACGACCGTGTCTTTCCGCTTCCGGGATGTAGTCGATCGAGCGCTTCTCGATCAAGGGTTTAGTGCCTGCACGTTCGTTGTTAACAGCCATGATTCAACCTCTGTGGATTGTTTTAATTGTTCTGTCGGGCTTACTCGGGCTCTGTGGGAGCTGGCTTGCCAGCGATGACGTCAGCACCTTCAACATCAATTCCAGCAGGGCCGTCGCTATCGCTGGCAAGCCAGCTCCCACAGGGGGTTGCGTTATTTACCGGTAATCATCGGCAGGTTCAGCCCCTGTTCCTTGGCGCAGTCGATCGCGATCTGGTAACCCGCATCGGCGTGACGCATGACCCCGGTTGCCGGGTCGTTGTGCAGCACGCGTGCAATTCGCTCAGCCGCCTCATCAGTACCGTCGCAGACAATCACCATGCCCGAGTGCTGGGAGAAGCCCATGCCGACGCCGCCGCCGTGGTGCAGGGAAACCCAGGTCGCACCGCTCGCGGTGTTCAGCAGAGCGTTAAGCAGTGGCCAGTCGGACACGGCGTCGGAACCGTCCTGCATCGATTCGGTTTCGCGGTTCGGGCTGGCAACAGAGCCGGAATCCAGGTGGTCACGACCGATCACGATCGGTGCCGACAGCTCACCGCTGCGCACCATTTCGTTGAACGCCAGGCCAAGCTTGGCGCGCAGGCCCAGGCCAACCCAGCAGATACGTGCCGGCAGACCCTGGAAGCTGATGCGTTCGCGCGCCATGTCCAACCAGTTGTGCAGGTGAGCGTCGTCCGGGATCAGCTCTTTTACTTTCGCGTCGGTCTTGTAGATGTCTTCAGCGTTACCCGACAGTGCCGCCCAGCGGAACGGACCAATGCCTCGGCAGAACAGCGGACGGATGTAGGCCGGCACGAAGCCAGGGAAGTCGAAGGCATTTTCCACACCCTCTTCCTGGGCCATCTGGCGGATGTTGTTGCCGTAGTCGAAGGTCGGGATGCCTTGCTTCTGGAACTCGAGCATCGCTTTAACGTGCACGGCCATCGATTGCTTGGCAGCCTTGACCACGGCAGCAGGCTCGGTCTTGGCGCGAGCGCGGTACTCTTCCCAAGTCCAGCCGGCCGGCAGGTAACCATTGAGCGGATCGTGGGCGCTGGTCTGGTCGGTGACCATGTCCGGGCGCACGCCGCGCTTGACCAGTTCCGGCAGGATCTCGGCCGCGTTACCCAGCAGCGCAATGGAAATTGCCTTGCCTTCCTTGGTGTATTTGTCGATACGCGCCAGCGCGTCGTCGAGGTCAGTGGCCTGTTCGTCGACATAACGGCTGTTCAGGCGGAAATCGATGCTCACCTGCTGGCACTCGATGTTCAGCGAGCAAGCGCCGGCCAGGGTTGCCGCCAGTGGCTGGGCGCCACCCATCCCGCCCAGGCCAGCGGTCAGCACCCAACGCCCCTTGAGGTCATCGTTGTAGTGTTGGCGACCGGCTTCGACGAAGGTTTCGTAGGTGCCCTGGACGATGCCCTGGCTGCCGATGTAGATCCAGCTGCCGGCGGTCATCTGGCCGTACATGGCCAGGCCTTTGGCGTCGAGTTCGTTGAAGTGCTCCCAGCTCGCCCAGTGGGGCACCAGGTTGGAGTTGGCGATCAGTACCCGCGGTGCGTTGCTGTGAGTCTTGAACACGCCGACCGGTTTGCCGGATTGCACCAGCAGGGTCTCGTCGTCGTTCAGGTTGGTCAGGCTTTCGACGATCTTGTCGTAGCACTCCCAGTTACGTGCCGCACGCCCGATACCACCGTAAACCACCAGTTCTTTAGGGTTCTCGGCAACTTCCGGGTCGAGGTTGTTCATCAACATGCGCAGCGGCGCTTCGGTCAGCCAGCTCTTGGCGGTCAGCTTGTTACCGCGGGCGGCACGGATTTCTACGTCACGAAACTTAGTGGTTTTGTTGTCAGTCACGAAAAAGACTCCTCAGCGATCAATTCAAACCAACCCTGGCAGTGGGCAAGCCAGCCTGTGCGCGTCGTTGCGCCACAAGCGAATCAGTTGACGCTGCGAGGAGTCCTGATCGACTCATACGCATACGTCTTTACTTGTACATACAAGCATATGCAATCAAGCGGCCAACTTGCTGGATGGCTGTTCAAGAAAAATTCTGAAAGAAGTGCAGAGCCTGTAGATCAAGGGTTTTGGCGTGCATGAAATTTTTTCGGAGAATTTGAACGCACCTGGGAGGGCTGTTACTGGAGCGCGGTTTTGCGCCACCCTGGGGCGTTCGGTAACAAAGTGGTGCGCGTTTTGGAACGCCGGAAAGCAAAAGATCGCAGCCTTCGGCAGCTCCTACGATGAGATGGCGTACATCCTGTAGGAGCTGCCGAAGGCTGCGATCTTTTAGAAGCTTGGATCAGCGCGCGATCAGCTCAATCACACAGCAATTACCGCCACTGGAGACTTCCAGCAGACCGGCATTACCATCAACCTGTAGGCAATCATGGCGGCCCAATTGCTGGGCACTGTTACCGACTTTCACTTCTAACGCGTCAGTGACACTGAACACCAGCACAGTCCCCGCCGAACTGAAAAACCGCTGCTCCCCTGCCAGCCACTGCAACCGCGCGTCGTAACGCTGCGGCGCATAGATCAGGTTGAAGTCGCGGATCGGCCCGTCGAGCAATCTGCAGGACACCTGGCTCTCGCCGCTAAAGGCAAACGGGTCCAGCGGTAACAATGGCCGTGTGTCCTGGCCATCAACGCGCAGGGTCATGCCCTCGCCTTGCAGCACGGTGATCACGCGTTCGTAACCGGCAAACATCGAGAACCCGCCCGACTCGCCAATATCGGCAATCGACAGGCGCCAGCCGAAACCGTCCAGGCCCGTGCCCGCATCCCGGGTAATTTCCTCAGTGCTGCCTCCGCCGTTTTTCCATGGCATGCGTGGGTAATCTTTGGCGCGTAAAACCATCATGTTCATTTATGGAACCGACCTTCCAGACGATGACGGGAACCGGGGTGGATCAACCGGGCGGCAGTCACCGGCTGACGCCCCGACCAGGTCCGGCGACGAATCAGCAGGCATGGCTCGCCTTTTTCAATTTGCAGCAATTTGCATTCGCTGGCCTCAGCCAGTATTGCCTCGACCACGTGCTCGCCTTCGGTCAGCGGTGCGACCTGGTTGAGGTAGGCGTACGGCGTTTGCAGGGTGAAGTCCTGCTTGAGGTAATCCGGGGCCACCAGCGCGTTAACAAAACGGTCTTCGATCTGCACCGGAATATCATTCTCGAAGTGCACGATCAGCGAGTGAAAAACCTTCTGGCCTTCGCGCATGTCCAGCGCCAGTGCACGCTCGGAGCCGGCGGCTTCTTCTTCCAGGGTGATCACCTTGCAGGTGTGACGATGGCCGCGAGAGGCGATTTCGTCGGCGATGTTGTGCACTTCAAACAGGGCCGACTGGCTTTTCGGCTCGGCAACGAACGTACCCACACCCTGCATACGCACCAACAGGCCGTCGGCGGTCATCTCGCGCAGGGCACGGTTGATGGTCATGCGGCTGAAACCCAGCTGGCTGACCAGTTCGCTTTCCGAGGGCACGCGGTAATGCGGCGGCCAGTTACCACTGTCGATTTGCTGGGTGATCATCTGTTTGACGCGGGCGTACAGGGGCGCCGGACTGTCGCCCATGTTCGCGGCCAACGGAGAGACAGCAGGCGGAGTCGGCACGGTTAATCCTTGTTCATCTGGATGAGATTGCTAGCTTGCCGGAGTTTACCGTCGAGGCAAACGTCTGTATATGTATATACAAATAACACACGATGGGGTGCTGAATCATGTCCGCCTTCTTTGCCGAACGCGCACTGCTGCCTAACGGATGGGCCAATGATGTACGTCTTGAGGTCAGCGCCGATGGCGCGCTGACCCTTGTCCAGGCCAATTCTCAAGCAGATGGCGCCGAACGGATAAAGGGGCCGCTGCTGCCGGGCATGCCGAATCTGCACTCCCACGCATTCCAGCGGGCGATGGCCGGGCTGGCGGAAGTGGCAGGCAATCCAAACGACAGTTTCTGGACCTGGCGCGACCTGATGTACCGTCTCGTCGGAAAAATCAGCCCGGAGCAGCTCGGCGTCATCGCTCGTCAGCTGTACATCGAGATGCTCAAGGCGGGCTATACGTCGGTCGCCGAATTTCATTACGTGCACCACGACACCAGCGGCCAGGCGTATGCCGATCCTGCAGAACTGGCGCTGCGTATCAGCCAGGCGGCGGCGTCTGCCGGCATAGGCCTGACGCTGCTGCCCGTGCTCTACAGCCATTCCGGCTTCGGCGGCCAGGCGCCGAACGAGGGTCAGCGGCGCTTTATCAACAGCACCGAGAACTACCTCAAGCTGCAGTCGCGCCTGCAGCCGATCCTGGCCGGACAGCCGGCGCAGTCCCTGGGTTTGTGTTTCCACTCGTTACGCGCCGTCACGCCCCAGCAGATCAGCGAAGTACTGGCGGCCAGCGACACCCAATGCCCGGTGCACATTCATATTGCCGAGCAGCAGAAGGAAGTCGATGACTGCCTGGCCTGGAGCGGTCGTCGACCACTGCAATGGCTATACGAAAACACCGAAGTCGACCAACGCTGGTGCCTGGTCCACGCGACCCACGCCAACCCGGAAGAGGTTACGTTGATGGCCAGGAGTCGCGCCATTGCCGGCCTGTGCCTGACGACTGAAGCCAACCTGGGCGACGGTATTTTCCCGGCGGTGGACTTCCTGGCTCAGGGCGGGCGCATGGGGATCGGTTCCGACAGCCACGTGTCATTGAGCGTGGTGGAGGAGTTGCGTTGGCTTGAATACGGTCAGCGTCTGCGTGACCAGCGGCGTAACCGCCTGTATGGCGCCGATCAACCGATGGTTGGCCGCACGCTATATGACGCGGCACTGGATGGCGGCGCCCAGGCGCTGGGTCAGCCAATTGGCGCACTGGAAGTCGGCAAGCGAGCGGACTGGCTGGTGCTCGATGGCAACGATCCGTACCTGGCAACAGCCAACGGTGACGCCATTCTCAATCGCTGGCTGTTTGCCGGTGGCGATCGCCAGGTGCGCGATGTCCTGGTCAATGGCCAGTGGGTCGTGCGCGACGGGCGCCATGCCGGCGAAGAAGAAAGCAGCCGTGCGTTCACCCAAGTCCTGCGCGATCTATTGGGTTAACGCAAAACGAAATGTGGGAGCGAGCCTGCTCGCGATGAGGCCGTCATATCCAACAGAGATATTGGCTGACAGACCGCTATCGCGAGCAGGCTCGCTCCCACAGTTTTGATCTTCGGTGCCCGCTAGTTCGAAGTCTTCGCCATCTGCGTATCGGAGGCACGCCAGATCAATCGCGTGGTGTCGTACCCCTGCTGTCGCGCCTTGCTCAGCAGCTCTTCGCGCGTTACGCCGTTGACGGTGGGGCTGCGTGACAGCAACCACAGGTAACGACGGCTCGGATCGCCAACAATGGCAGTCTTGTAGTCGTCGCTGACGTACAGCACCCAGTAATTGCCCTTCGCTACACCCGGCAGCAAGCGCGAAAACCAGTTGTCGAATTCGACCCACAGCTTGTCGGTCTTGCCTGGCACTTGTGGCCAGGCGGTGCCTTTGGCCTCTTCCCATTGCCAATCCGCCGTCAGGCAGCGGTTCAGCACCAGCACATTACCGTCGGACTTGAGGGTGTAATGGGCTTCGGATTGCGCACAGTTGCGCTGGAAATACATCGGCAGGCGCGCCAGCTCATACCAGGTGCCTTGATATTTCTTCAGGTTGACGCTGTCGACCGTTTTCGGCGCCAGCGACTCATCGCCAGAAGTGGCGCAGCCGGCCAATACCAGGCCGGCCAAAAGAACAAATAATAACCGCTTCATTGTTTTTCTCCCGTGGGCGCGAAGCCCCGGTTTACTTCAGGCCTTGGCCAGAAAACATCAACACTTTGTCACCGGCGTACTGCACGCTGATAAAGCTGTTCTTGTCGCCCCAGGTGCAACTGGACATGCCGAGCGCGCCGGAGCAATCGGTAGGCTTGCCCAGCAAGGTTTCAACCTCGGCCTTGGGCATGCCCGAGGACAACTTCGAATAGTTTTCCTGATTGACCTTGCTGCATGCGGCCAACAGCACGCAGAACGAAAGCAGGGCGATAGAGCGCAGCGACATGGTGTAGCTCCTGGGGCGAAGGGGGTTGGCATGGCTGCCAAGCAGAAGCTTAGAAGAGAAAACCCCAATCTGGTTCCCCGGCCGGCAGCCTATTTGTCGAGCCACTCGTCTGCCATGTTCCGAAAAATCAGCAACTTTGCCGCGCCACTCATCAATTCGCCAATTTTGCAGCAGGACGCCTAATCTTTGGCACGGTGCGGTCGACACATCATGTAGGAGCGAGCTTGCTCGCGATGGATGCCAACGATAACGCGGTTCGATTAACCACACGCGATTATCAAACTCCCTCGCACGAGCAAATCGCGACCACACCAGTCCCTGCGCGGTAGCTCACTTAATGACCAGAAACATGAAGTTCAGCCACAAGATCCTGCTGGCTGCCGCCCTCGTGGTGGCCGTTGCATTCGCCTGTTTCATCCTGTTCAACGACTACCGCCAGCGCCAGACCCTGCGCAGCAGTACGCAAGCGTCGATGCAGGAACTGGGCAGCCTGACCACCAGCAACATCCAGACCTGGCTGGAAAGCCGCATCCAGTTGCTGCAATCGCTGTCCCAGCAGATTGCAATCGACGGCTCCGCGCCGGCCAGCCTCAAGCGCGCTATCGACCTGCCGGCCTATACCAGCAACTTCCAGCTGAGCTATTTCGGTGGCAGCGACGGCGTGATGTTCTCGGTCCCGGCCGGCAATCGCGCCGCCGACTACGATCCCCGCGCCCGCGGCTGGTACAAAGCGGCCAACAGTGCAAAACAGACGGTGGTCACTGAACCCTACATCGCAGCGTCCTCAGGCAAACTGGTGATCACGGTGGCAACACCGGTGCAACGCCAGGGCCAGATGATTGGCGTCGCCGGTGCAGACATCGACCTGTCCAGCGTCAGCGCTATCATCAACTCGCTGAACTTCGGTGGCCACGGCCATGCGTTTATCGTCAGCGCCGACGGCAAGATCCTGATCCATCCGGACAGCAACTTTGTCCTCAAGAGCCTGGCCGACGCCTACCCCAATGGGGCACCGACCGTGAGCCCGGGGCTGAAAGAGGTCGAGATCGGCGGTAAAAGCCAGTTCATCTCCTTCACTCACGTCAACGGTGTGCCTTCGGCGGACTGGTACGTGGCACTGGTGCTCGACCAGGAAACCGCGTTCGCGATGCTCAGCGAATTCCGCACCTCGGCGATCATTGCCATGGTGATTGCGGTGGTGATCATCATTGCGCTGCTGGGCATGCTCATCAGCTTCCTGATGCAACCGCTGCTGACCATGGGCCGTGCCATGCACGACATCGCTGAAGGTGAAGGCGACCTGACCCGGCGGCTGACTATCCACGGTCATGACGAATTCGGCGCGCTGGGCACTTCGTTCAACCGCTTCGTGGAACGTATCCATACTTCCATCACTGAAGTGGCGTCCGCCACCGGCCAGGTCAACGAAGTCGCCCTGCGCGTAGTGGCAGCTTCGAACTCGTCGATGTTCAACTCCGACCAGCAAGCATCGCGCACCAGCAGTGTGGCTGCGGCGATCAACGAACTGGGGGCCGCCGCCCAGGAAATCGCCCAGAATGCAGCCCTCGCCTCGCAACATTCGAGCGATGCACGGGCCCTGGCCGAAGACGGCCAGCAGGTGGTCGACAAGACCATTGCCGCGATGCAGCAGCTGTCGGCGAAGATCAGTGATTCCTGCGGCAACATCGAAACGCTTAACAGCAGCACGGTGAACATCGGGCAGATTCTGGAAGTGATCACCAGCATCTCCCAGCAGACCAACCTGCTGGCCCTGAACGCAGCCATCGAAGCGGCCCGTGCCGGGGAAGCCGGACGTGGGTTTGCCGTGGTCGCCGATGAGGTACGCAACCTGGCGCACCGCACCCAGGACTCGGCGCAGCAGGTGCAGAAGATGATCGAGGAACTGCAGGTCGGCGCCCGGGAAGCGGTGAGCACCATGACCGATAGCCAGCGTCAGAGCGAAAGCAGTGTCGGCATCGCCAACCAGGCCGGCGAGCGCCTGGGTAGCGTGACCCAGCGTATCGGTGAGATCGATGGCATGAACCAGTCGGTGGCGACGGCCACTGAGGAACAGACGGCAGTGGTGGAGTCGATCAATGTCGACATTACCGAAATCAACATGCTGAATCAGGAAGGCGTGGAGAACTTGCAGTCGACGTTGCGGGCATGCTCGGATCTGGAGCAGCAGGCGGCGCGGCTTAAACAGTTGGTGGGTAGCTTCAGGATTTAAACTGCTTTCACTGGCCCCATCGCCAGCAGGCTGGCTCCCACAGGGGATTGTGAACGACACAACCCCAATGTGGGAGCCAGCCTGCTGGCGATGACGGCATCAGCCGCAAGGAAAATCTAGAACCTTGAACCAGGCCCCGAAAGAAACGCCAACTCTTCAGCCGTCGAATCCCTTCCCAACACTGCATTGCGATGCGGAAACCGCCCAAACCGCGCAATCACCTTCTGATGTTTTTCGGCGTAATTCAGGTAATCGGTAAACAACGCCTGATCACCCTCAGGTTGTTGGTTAACCAGATCGATGTACCGCGAAACGGCCTCGTTCTGCACCGCCAGATTCTCGCAATGCTCGAACACCATGTAGATGAATACCCGCTGAATCGGCTGCAACTGCCGATCAAAATCCGCAGCAATGCCTTGGGCTACCAGGGCTTGAGCCCTGAGGTCACCGAAAAAGGCTTTGGGGGAGTCGCGATAGATCATGCGTGGCAGCTGATCGAGCAACAGCACCAGCGCCAGCCAACCGTCGGGGCGTTGCGCCCAGTCAGTCAATCCGCCGGCCAGCGCCTGCTCGACCCAGTCCCCGAAACGCGTTTGCGCCTCGAGGTCCTGGCGGTCGTGCTTGCCGAACCATAACTTGCCCTTGTCAGCCGCTACCTCGTCAGAGGTCTGGGCTGAGCCAAACCACCATTCGAGCAACGGCTGCCAGGGCGCGGTCATGTTATTCCTTGTGGTAAGCCGTAACGCGGGCGACTTCTTCTTTCGAGCCCAGGTACACCGCTACGCGCTGGTGCAGGCCTTCTGGCTGGATGTCGAGAATGCGCTGGTGACCATCGGTGGAAGCGCCGCCGGCCTGTTCCACCAGGAACGACATCGGGTTGGCTTCATACATCAGGCGCAGTTTGCCCGGCTTCGACGGCTCGCGGCTGTCGCGTGGGTACATGAACAGGCCGCCACGGGTCAGGATACGGTGCACATCGGCCACCATCGCGGCAACCCAGCGCATGTTGTAGTTCTTTTTCAGCGGGCCTTCATCGCCAGCCAGCAATTCGTCGACGTAGCGCTGTACCGGAGCTTCCCAGTGACGCTGGTTGGAGGCATTGATCGCGAATTCCTGGGTGCTTTCAGGAATCGTGATGTCTTCATGGGTCAGGACAAAGCTGCCCATTTCACGGTCCAGGGTAAAGCCCTTGACGCCGTCACCCAGGGTCAACACCAGCATGGTTTGCGGGCCGTAGATCGCGTAACCGGCCGCAACCTGCTGGGTACCTGGCTGCAGGAAGGCCTTTTCGTTCAGGGCTTCGTTCTGGCTCAGGTATTCAGTTGGGCAACGCAGTACCGAGAAGATGGTGCCGACTGGCGCGTTGATATCGATGTTGGACGAACCGTCCAGTGGGTCGAACACCAACAGGTAGGCGCCTTTCGGGTATTTGCCCGGGATCTGGTAGGCATTGTCCATTTCCTCGGACGCCATGCCGGCCAGGTGACCGCCCCATTCGTTGGCTTCGAGCAGGATGTCGTTGGAGATCACGTCGAGTTTCTTCTGCACTTCGCCCTGGACGTTTTCAGTGCCCATGCTGCCCAGAACACCACCCAGGGCGCCTTTGGATACGGCGTGGCTGATTTCTTTACAAGCGCGCGCCACCACTTCAATCAGGAAACGCAGATCGGCAGGAGTGTTGTTGCTGCGGGTCTGCTCAATCAGATAGCGACTCAGGGTAACGCGGGACATGGAAGGCTCCGGTGGAATGGGGGGGCGGGAAACCCGCGCAGTTTAACGCGAGTCGGGGCGCATTTCCTCCTATCAGACGTGAGATGCCCAATAGAGTTCATGCGCGGGGTTTAGCGTAGTTCGAATCCTGCAGGATTTGGCGGAAGATTTTTGCCGACTCTGCGAGCGCCATCGCGGGCAAGCCTTGCTCCCACAGGCGCCATCAGTCAGGCCCAATCCCCCAGGACTTCCCTGATCCTGTGGGAGCAAAGCTTGCTCGCGATCCGGCGCGCAGCGCCGGCCATTCTCAGGAGTTCGCCGGCGGTTTGCGCAACAGGCTGAACGCCATCGCCGCCAGAAACACCACACTCAAGAGCAACACCGCCCAAAGACCGAATTTCTTCCAGTCGGTGGCGGCGGTGGCCGCAGTGGTCACCGTAGACGTCGGCGCCACGACCACTCCAGCATCTACCGACGCCTTGCCCAGCGCCGCCAACTTTTGCGCGCTGTAATCCGGGATCAGCGTCGACAACGGCAGGTTCGCCGCCTTCACCGTCGCACTGCCAATCGCCAGGGTGTAAGGCCCCTCCCCGCGTGCCAGGAACACCAGCAGCGTAGAGCGCACGGCAAATTTCAGGGTCGGCGCCTGCGCGCCCAAGCCACCGCCGCGCTCGTCGACGACCAGCTTCAACTGCTGGACGGTCTGCCCGGCCAACTGCAACTCGTTCTGCACCACATCCTGGCCATTCTGGGTCAGGCGGTACAACAAACCGCTGCCCAGCGGCCGCCACGGCAAGCTGCTTTCCCGACGCCCGGACACCGTCACCGGCGCCAGGCTGTTGGCCTGATCCAACTCGATCTGGATGCGCTCCACGTTCAGCCCCGTCGGCAACTGCCAGATGTACTCACCGGCCTTGGCGCTGCTGGCGCCCAACGGCTGCGACCAGACCAACGGCAGCGGCAAGCTGCGCCCGCTGGCGCTTTCCAGTTGCGCCGAGGTCAGGACAGGCGCCGACTGCGCCGTGTTCCAGAGCAGGCGCAGGTAACGCGCCGATTGCCCCGGCAACCCCACCTCACGCTGCTCCACCCGCTCGTCGGCAAAGGTCAGCCGAGCCACCTGCCCTTCTCCCCAGGATTGCCAGTGCTGCAAGTCGTCGCTGGCCTCAATGGTGAAACGCTGGAAGCCATCGCGCTCACTGGTCCAGTCGAGTATCAACTGCTGCAGGGGCGCCTTGATTCCGCTGGCATCCAGCAACCAGCCGCGCAGCACTTCTTCGCCCGCTTCAAGTTGACCGGCTGGTTGCACTTCCACCAGCGTACCGTCACCGCTCGACCGCACCTTCACGCTCGGAGCGCGCTCAGTGGAGTCGGCGGAGGCGTACAGCGGGAACCATTTCACGTCGCTCAGCACAGGCTTCTCGCTGGCCTGCGCCGATTCCCGAGCCAGGGCATAGGCCTGGGGCTCGCCTGCGGCATTGAACACCCGTACATCTGCAAGATCGGTCTGGCGTGCATTCAATTGCACGCTCATCGGTAGCTCAAGGCGATACCACGGCCCCTCGCCGCTGATTGACAACGGCACCTGGGTGCTGAAGTCTGCCGGTTTTTCCTGGGCGCCGGCCGACAGCGTCACGCCTAGCGCAACAACGCCCAACCAACCCAGGCTCAGCTTCTGACTCAAGACGAAACTCCTTCGGTTTGCGGGGCCGGTTTATCCGCCTCCGCCGCAGCTTCGGCGCGCTTGGGCGGCAGCGGGGCGAAATAGCCCACCACCAGCAGCAACACGCCGACTCCAATGAAAGACACAATCCGCGCCAACCCGCCACGGTTGCTCAGCTCAACAAAGAACAACTTGGCAACCACCACACCGATCAGCGCGGCGCCGATCAACCAGACCTCGCGACGATGGCGCAGGTGACCACCAATCATCAGGCTCAGTGCCATCAAGGTCCAGACGATCGACAGCCCGGCCTGCACCCGCATGGATTCAAGCAATGCATCGAGCTGGAATGGCACGCCAGCCCAATGATGGGCGGTGCGCATCACCAGGACGGTGAAGAAGGCGAACAGCGAGACGCCTGCGATCATTTGCGCAGCCTGGTGGAAGTAGTTGCTGCGCAGCGCCAGTTGCGCCACTGCACTGCGCGCCCAGATAAATACGCCGAACAGCGCAAACAACAGGCCCAATTCCAGCGGATTGATCAACGGCACATAGGGCAAAGGGTCGGCCGACCCGTCGCTGACACTGTTCGCCAACCAGAACCAGCCAAGCATCAACAGCGCCAGCGGTACGGCCGCATAGACCCGGTACTCGCGGGGATAGGCAGCCACCGGCCATGGCCAACTGCGCGGCACCGCCATCAGCACCAGGTAGACGCTCGGCAGAATCGCCCAACCCAGCCAGCGCCAGGCATTGTACTGCTCGGACAACAGCAGCAAGGCGTAGCGCAACTCCAGGGCCAGCACGCCAATCAGCAGCCAGCAGCCGAGCACGTGGGCGATACCGAGTGCGCGCTCGGGCACCCGCGCAGCCAGTCGCCGCAGCGAGATGAAATGCACGGCGAACACCGCGACCCACACCAGCCAGCCAAAATCGGCAGCCGGATGAAAACGGCCATGCAGCGCGTCCAGCAGCACCAGGGCGGCAGCAGGTATCAGCGTGAGACAGAGCAACCCCAGCGAGGCCCACTGCAGGCGCAAAGCAAGCACCGCCCACAGCGCGACGCTCACCGCCAGGACGGCCAGCAGCAACGTCGCTTGCAGGTCCACTGCAGCGAAACGCTGGATGTCCATACCCCAGGCGATCGCCCACCAACCCGCGCCCCACACCAGCAATACGTCAGCCAACCGCTTCAGGCTGAACGCACCGAACCTCGCTGCAGGGTTGCCGAACTGCAGGCACCAGGCCCCGACGAACGCTGCCAAGCCCAAAACCATTGGCGTCCAGAACCCGGTGTGCGCCAGTGGACGCAAGCCTTCGCTGGCGAACTGAGCGAAAAATCCTGCAGCCGACAGCGCGAAAGCCGCGCCACCCAGTAACTGCACGGCAAATGCCATGAACAGGAACGTGCGCGACTGCAGGCGCAGGCCGACAACCAAGGTCGCCAGGCCGACCAGCGCCCAACTGATCGCCGTGCCCTGGGTCAGGAAAAACAGCGGCGCCAACAGATAGAGGAAGATCAGCCCCAGGCCCGCGAGCACCGGCAGCCCCTGACGTTCCCAAGGTGCCGTGTGCGCAGCAGAGGCTGTGCGCAATTGGTGGAAGCTGAACAACAACGCCGCGCCAAGCATCAACGCGCCCAGCGGTGCGCCTTGGAGCAAACTGCTGTCACCGAATCGCAGCTCGCTGAGAAACATCAGCGCCGAGCCCAGCTGCAAGAGCAAGGCAAAGGCGCGGGCCAATGTTCGCTGCTGACGCAGGCCAAGCCAGAGGATACCGGCCCCCTCAATAGCCCAGGCCGCAGACGTCCAGCGCGCATCCAGCCCCAGGGGAATCGCCAGGCTGGCGAAGATCACCCCGAGGGCGAGGCAGGTTTCCGCCAACAACAGCGCCCGGCCCCCCATCAGCCAACGGGCCAGGCCCATGTAGATCATGCCCAATGCCAGGGCACTGAACGCAGCGGCCAACTCCAGATGCTGGACCAGCACAAACTGCAGGCCAAAGCCCACCAGCGGCGGGCCGAAGAGCAGGGTGCCGTCGACGTAATCGCCCTTGCGCGCCGACCAGCGCAACAGCGCATCGCGACTGTCGTCCTCGGGTGTGTCGCTCATCTCCAGCAATTTGCGACGGGCGAACAGCAGGCCGATGGCCAGGTACATCAGGAAAAACAGGATCAGGAACGGCTCGGTGCTCCACAGCAGCTCCGGCGTATAGGAACGCAAGCCCCAGGTGAAGCCGATACCGAAAGTGCCAACGAAGCCGATCACGTTGAGTAACCGCCAGGCCTTGAACCAGGCGATGGCGAGGATGCCGGCATTGAGCAGCGCGAAGTAACTGAACAGCGCGACGTGGCTGCCGGCGCCGGTCGAGGTTAGCAGTGGCGCGGCAAAACCGCCCAGTGCCGCAGCGGCGGCCAGGCCCAGGGAGTCCTGCTTGATGGCGAGGATGGCGGAAAACACTGTCACCGCCACCAGCAGGCCCAGGGCCGCAGTCGGGTCCAGCAGCGGATGCAGGCGCATTGCGGCGAACACCGTGAGGTACAGCACCGCGATCCCGGTGCCTTGCAGGATCAGCGCGTAGTTATTGTTGCGTGTGCGCAACCACCAACCCAGCCCAAGCAGGCTCAAAGCAGCCGCCGCCACCCCGGCGTACCGCAACTCGATCGGCACTACCATGCCTTCGGTGGCGTAACGCAGCAGGAACGCCAGCCCGAGGAACAACAGCACCACGCCGACCCGCAGCACGGTGTTGCCGCCGAATAACCAGGCACGGGCACCATCGATAGCCCGTTCGATGAAGTTGGGGCCGCGTGGAATCGCGGGCTCCAGGGGTTCGCGGGCGACCGGTGCGGCCCTCCAGGCATCGACGGGCGGCGGACGCCTCGCTTCAGAGGCTGCGACGGTAATCGGCTCGAGCTCGGGTGGAAGCTCCCAGACAAGTTCGGGCGCTTCAACAGGGATGTCGTCAAGAATGAACTCAGGAGCAGGCTCCGGTGCCTGCGGCGTCCTCATGCCGGACGTTTCGAGCGAAGCCAGGCGTTGCTGCAGCGCCATCAGGTCGACCTGCGCCTTCTGCAGCTGCAACTGTTGCTCTGTGGCTTGCAAGTCCAGACGGCCGATACGAATGGCCTGCCCGATACCCAGGCCGAGCAACGCACCCAATAGCGCATCGCCGAACGACTCGTCGAGCACCCAGCCGAGCACCAGCCCTATGAGCATGAAAATCCATTGCATGGTCGATATCCCTAAGCGCAGTGGCCAATCCGGGAAGATTAGCGCAGCCCGACACGAAAAGATCGCAGCCTTCGGCAGCGCCTACACAGGAATACGTCCCCCTGTAGGCGCTGCCGAAGGCTGCGATCTTTTCGGCGCCATTATATCCAGCCGGGCGGCTACTTACTCCAACGCTTTCCAGATATCTGTGGCGTACTCGCGAATCGTCCGGTCGGACGAGAACCAGCCCATCCGCGAGGTGTTCAGCACCGCCGAACGCCACCATTCGTTGGAATCGTGCCAATGCGCTTCGACCCGCATCTGCGCGTCCCAGTAGGAGTCGAAATCGGCGCAGACCAGGAAGCGGTCGTAGTCGATCAGCGAATCGATAAAGCCCGCGTAACGGGATGGATCATCCGGCGAGAACACCCCACCGCGAATCGCCTGCAGCACATCGTTGAGTCGATGGGACGCTGCGATGTCCGGCGTCGCATTGAACTCGTGGTTCTGCTTGCGCGCTTCAACCTGCTGGGCACTGAGACCGAAGATAAACATGTGCTCGGCACCGATGCGCTCGCACATTTCCACGTTGGCACCGTCCAGGGTACCGATGGTCAGCGCGCCGTTCAGGCCGAACTTCATGTTGCTGGTACCCGACGCCTCGAAGCCCGCCGTGGAAATCTGCTCCGACAAGTCCGCCGCCGGAATAATACTTTCCGCCAGGCTGACGTTGTAGTTGGGCAGGAACACCACCTTGAGCAGACCGCGCACGGTCGGGTCGTTGTTGACCACACGGGCGATGTCGTTGGTCAGCTTGATGATCAACTTGGCCTGGTGATAACTGGCGGCCGCCTTGCCGGCGAAAATTTTCACCCGGGGTACCCAGTCGGTTTCCGGCTCGGCACGAATCGCCTGATAAAGCGCCACGGTGTGCAGCAGGTTGAGCAGCTGGCGTTTGTACTCGTGGATCCGCTTGACCTGCACGTCGAACATCGCCGCCGGGTTGACGGCGATACCCAGGCGCTCGTGAATGATATAGGCCAGGGCCTTCTTGCTGTGCAGACGCTGCTCGGCGAACGCCTTGCGGAAGGCGGCTTTCTCGGCGAACGGTTCCAGCTCCAGCAAGCGTTCTTCCGGGTTGTCCAGCAGGTCCGGTCCCAGGGCATCCACCAGCATTGAAGTCAGCTCGGAGTTGGCCTGGTACAGCCAGCGGCGGAAGGTGATGCCGTTGGTCTTGTTGTTGATCCGCTCCGGGTACAGCTTGTGCAGCTCGGAGAACACGGTTTTGCGCATCAGCTGGGTGTGCAGGCCGGACACGCCATTGACGCTATGGGAACCGAGGAACGCCAGGTTGCCCATGCGCACGCGGCGGCCATTGTCTTCCTCGATCAGCGACACCGCGCGCAACACGTCGAAGTCGTGTATGCCCTTGGCCCGCAACGAGTCGATGTGCTGGGCGTTGATCAGGTAGATGATCTGCATGTGTCGCGGCAGCATGCGCTCCATCAGGCCGACCGGCCAGGTCTCCAGCGCCTCGGGCAGCAGCGTGTGGTTGGTGTACGAGAGCGTATCGACCGTCACCTGCCACGCAGCGTCCCATGCCACGTCATAGACGTCGACCAGTTGGCGCATCAGTTCGGCTACGGCGATCGATGGGTGCGTATCGTTGAGCTGGATCGCCGCGTGGTCACCCAGGGTCAGCACCGAGGTGTGCATGTTGCGGTGGCGGCGCAGCAGGTCCTGCAAGGAGGCGGCAACGAAAAAGTATTCCTGGCGCAAACGCAGTTCCTGACCGGCTTCGGTGCTGTCCGCCGGGTAAAGCACACGGGAAATACTTTCGGCCCGGGCAACCTCGGCAACGGCGCCCAGGTGATCACCGGCGTTGAAGCGTTCCAGGTGCAGATCTTCCATGGCGCGGGCGCGCCACAGCCGCAGAGTGTTGACGCTCGCCCCGCGCCAGCCGACAACCGGGGTGTCGTAGGCAATGGCGCGAACGGTTTCCACGGGTGTCCAGACCTGCTTGGTCTTGCCGTTCTCGTCAGTGACGGTCTCGACACTGCCACCAAAGCCGATCGGGTAAACCACCTCCGGGCGCTCGAACTCCCACGGGTTGCCGAAGTCCAGCCAATGCTCGGTTTGCTCCTGCTGCCAGCCATCCACGATGGCCTGGCGGAACAAACCATGCTCGTAACGAATGCCGTAGCCATGGCCGGCGATGCCGAGCGTCGACATGCTTTCCATGAAGCACGCGGCCAGGCGCCCGAGGCCGCCGTTACCCAGCGCCGCGTCAGGCTCCAGCAGGCGGATACGCTCAAGGTCGACACCCAGCTCGGTCAGCGCTTCGCGCGCAACATCAAGCAGGCCGAGGTTGCTCAGGCTGTCATAGAGCAGACGGCCGATGAGGAATTCCAGCGAGAGGTAATAAACGCGCTTCTGGCCTTTACGGTAGATCTGCCGGGTGTGATCCATCCAGTGCTCGACCATGTGATCGCGCGCCGCCAAGGCAATGGCTTCGAACCAGTCGTGGTCGAAGGCGTGATCCGGGTCTTTGCCCACCGCGTAGGTGAGTTTGGTCAAGACGGCGTCGCGGAATGCGGCCACCTCTGCTTCGCGAACAAGTGGTTCTTGAGTCATCGATAAGACCTCGAGCGAGCGTGGAGTAGTTGAGCCTAGACGGTCTGACAGGCCGTGGAGAGTCTGGTTCGGCAGTTTTTCCCGTTAGTGCGAGATAGGTCGACAATACCTTGTCGTATGCCGGAAAGAATGCAGGGCCCGTGCCGGATTACCGAAGCCGATGAGCCGCGCTGGAAAAAAACTGGCGAAAGGTTGTTCAAAAATCCACCAGTCCCGGTATGATCGCGCGCCCTGATGCACACGCTGGTAACAACCGATGATGAAACCCAACCTGATCGCCGCTGCGGAGATCGATCGCCTCGATACCTGGGCCAAGTATTCTGCACCGATGTGCGGCTCTTGTGTGTCCAGCTGCTGCACCCTGCCGGTCGAGGTCAAGATCAAGGACCTGATCCGGATCGGCATCGTCGACGAATTCGAGCGCGGCGAGCCGGCGAAGAACATTGCCAAGCGTCTGCAGAAGGAAGGGATCGTCGAGCGCTACAGCCAGAAGACCGAGATCTTTACCCTCCAGCGCATGAGCAACAACGATTGCCTGTACCTGGATCGTAAGAGCCGTCTGTGCACTATTTATGAAAAGCGCCCGGATACTTGCCGCAATCACCCCAAGATCGGTCCGCGGCCGGGGTATTGCGCTTACAAGCCCAAGGAAGTGGTGCGCGAGACCAGTAGCAGCCGTCGCACCCTCGAGAAATTCTAACGCCGAAAAGATCGCAGCCTCGTTTCACTCGACAGCTCCTACAGGGTTATATGTACGCCTGTAGGAGCTGTCGAGTGAAACGAGGCTGCGATCTTTTGATTTTTTCTCCAGACAAAACAAAAACGCCCCCGATCTCGCGATCGGGGGCGTTTTTTTGTCTGCTAACTAAATGACTTAGTTACCGGACTTCTTGGCAGCGCGGGTACGCTCGCTTTCGCCCAGGATCTTCTTACGAAGACGGATGGACTTAGGAGTGACTTCGCACAATTCGTCTTCTTGAACGAATTCCAGAGCTTGTTCCAGGGTGAAACGGATAGGCGGAACCAGAGCGATGGTTTCGTCTTTACCCGAAGCACGCATGTTGTCGAGCTTCTTGCCTTTGGTTGGGTTGACGCCCAGGTCGTTGTCGCGGCTGTTGATGCCGACGATTTGACCTTCGTACACGTCTTCACCGTGACCCAGGAACAGTTTGCCGCGAGCTTGCAGGGTTTCCAGCGAGTAAGTCAGAGCCTTACCGGTAGCAACCGAAACCAGCACGCCGTTCTGACGGCCGGACATGTCGCCGGACTTCATCACGTCGTAACGGTCGAAGATCGAGGTCAGGATGCCTGCACCGGAGGTCAGGGTCAGGAACTCGTTACGGAAACCGATCAGGCCACGTGCCGGGATGTTGTACTCAAGGCGCACACGGCCCTTGCCATCCGGAACCATGTTGGTCAGGTCGCCTTTACGGATACCGATCTGCTCCATGATCGAACCTTGCGATTCTTCCGGCAGGTCGATGGTCACGTTTTCGTACGGTTCGTGCTTCACGCCGTCAACCATGCGGATGATCACTTCCGGACGACCAACACCCATTTCGAAGCCTTCGCGACGCATGGTTTCGATCAGTACGGACAAGTGCAGCTCACCACGGCCGGAGACCTTGAACTTGTCGGCGGTGTCGCCTTCTTCAACGCGCAGGGCAACGTTGTAGAGCAGTTCCTTGTCCAGACGCTCTTTGATGTTACGGCTGGTGACGAACTTGCCTTCACGGCCGCAGAACGGCGAGTCGTTAACCTGGAAGGTCATCGAAACGGTTGGTTCATCAACGGTCAGCGGCTTCATCGCTTCAACGTTCTGTGGGTCGCACAGGGTGTCGGAGATGAACAGCGACTCGAAGCCGCTGATGCAGACGATGTCGCCGGCAGCTGCTTCTTCAACGTCAACGCGGTGCAGACCGTGGTGACCCATCAGTTTCAGGATACGGCCGTTACGGCGCTTGCCGTCAGCGTCGATCGCAACAACCTGGGTGTTCGGCTTGACGCGACCACGAGCGATACGGCCAACGCCGATAATGCCCAGGAAGCTGTTGTAGTCCAGTGCCGAGATTTGCATCTGGAACGGGCCGTCACGGTCAACTTGCGGTGCTGGTACGTTGTCGACGATCGACTGGTACAGCGGAGTCATGTCTTCAGCCATGTCGGTGTGATCCAGACCGGCAATGCCGTTCAGGGCCGAGGCGTAGACGACTTTGAAGTCCAGCTGTTCTTCGGTGGCACCGAGGTTGTCGAACAGGTCGAAGATCTGGTCCAGAACCCAGTCCGGACGTGCGCCTGGACGGTCAACCTTGTTGATGACCACGATCGGACGCAGGCCGGCTTCGAAAGCCTTCTTGGTCACGAAACGGGTTTGCGGCATAGGGCCGTCTTGAGCGTCAACCAGCAGCAGAACGGAGTCAACCATCGACATCACGCGTTCAACTTCGCCGCCGAAGTCGGCGTGGCCCGGGGTGTCCACGATGTTGATGTGGTAGCCGTTCCAGTTGATGGCGGTGTTTTTCGCCAGAATGGTAATACCGCGCTCTTTCTCCTGGTCGTTGGAGTCCATCACGCGCTCGTCGTTGAGCTCGTTGCGCTCCAGGGTGCCGGATTGACGCAAGAGTTTGTCTACCAAGGTGGTTTTACCATGGTCAACGTGAGCAATGATGGCGATGTTGCGTAGATTTTCGATCACTTGTGTATCTCGATCAGAGGATTCGGTGTGCTGACAAGTCTTGGCAGCGATTAACAGTAGAGTCAGGCCTTGCCGTTACAGCTTGACGGCAGAGTCGGGGGGCCGGTGACGCAGGCCACAGGCAAACAGCCCCGGGCTCTTAGCTCGGTCGATAAACGCGCACATTGGCATGCCCCTCACTGAGCAAATGGTGGGCATGCAGGCGACTCATCACGCCTTTGTCGCAATACAGCAGGTACTGGCGAGTAGGGTCCAGTTCCTTGAAACGAGCGTTCAATGCATAAAACGGCATCGTTTGTACCTCAATGCCCGCGAGGTCCAGCGGCTCGTCTTCAGCGGCATCCGGATGACGGATGTCGATGACGATCTGACCTGCCAGTGCTTCGCCGACTTCTTCGATTTGCAAGTCCTGGCCCAATTCGTCGATCACGCGATCGATCGGTACCAGCTTGGCGTTCTCAAGCGCACGCTCGAGAACCGCCATGTCGAATTCTTTCTCTTCGTGCTCCACGCGCGGACGCTTGGCGTGGGTCTTGGGGTTCACCGAGATGACCCCGCAATATTCCGGCATGTGCTTGGCGAAATCGGCCGTGCCGATTTCGTTGGCCAGATCGATGATGTCCTGCTTGTGGCTGGCGATCAGCGGTCGCAAGACCAGCTTGTCAGTCACGCAGTCGATCACGGACAGGTTCGGCAGCGTCTGGCTCGACACCTGGGAAATCGCTTCACCGGTGACCAGCGCCTCGATCTCCAGCCGATCGGCAATACGGGAAGCAGCGCGCAACATCATACGCTTCAAAACTACGCCCATATGACTGTTATCGACTTTCCCGAGAATTTCTCCCAGTACTTCCTCGAACGGCACACTGACAAATAACACGCGTTGGGAGCTGCCGTACTTCTTCCAGATGAAGTGCGCGACCTCCATCACCCCCAATTCATGGGCCCGCCCGCCCAGGTTGAAGAAGCAGAAATGGCTCATCAGCCCGCGGCGCATGATCTGGTAGGCAGCCACCGTTGAATCGAAGCCACCGGACATCAGCACAAGCGTCTGCTCCAGGGCACCCAGCGGATAACCGCCGATGCTGTTGTGCTGGTTGTGGATCACGAACAACCGTTTGTCGCGAATTTCGAGACGAACTTCGATTTGCGGCTCTTTCAGCGAGATTCCGGCGGCGCCGCATTGACGACGCAGCTGGCTGCCGACGTATTTCTCGACATCCATGGAGCTGAATTCATGCTTGCCGGCGCGCTTGCAGCGCACCGAAAAAATCTTCCCGGCCAGGGCGTCACCGAAGTGCAGCTTGCACTTGGCAACGATGTCGTCGAAGTCACCCAATGGGTACTCGTCGACCTGCAGGAAATGCGCAATGCCCGGCATGCAGCTCAGGCGTTCGGTCATCTCCTTCAGGGCCTTGGGCTCGCTCACGCGGGTTTCCAGCTCGAGATTGTCCCACACACCGTTCACCACCACGGCCGGGTCCAGGTCGCGGAGCACGGTGCGGATGTTCTTGGCCAACTGGCGGATGAAACGCATCCGTACCGGGCGGCTCTTGATGGTGATCTCGGGGAAGACTTTTACGATTAGTTTCATGAAAACAGCGCGCGCTGGGCCAGCCGAAAAAGGGGGGCGCGGATTATAGCGGAAATTGCTCAAGGTTTAACCAGTTAATATGCAGAACCTTCGACGCGCACCAAAACGGGTCATTTGTGTGATTATGCGCCACATAACGGGGCGAGTTTTGCCGTTTCTGAACGCCATACATCTATATAAGCGTGAATTTGGGGCGAAAAACCCATGCTGGGGCACTGGCATGCAATTTGCTCCCTTGTGAGGCAGGTTGCCTTGGCAGAGTATTCGCGCCGGCATCACCCACATTCCAAGGGCCATCCACTACCAAAGCCCGAAGCCACCCGGAGGACACTATGTCGAAGTCGGTTCAACTCATCAAAGATCATGACGTCAAGTGGATTGATCTGCGCTTCACAGACACCAAAGGCACTCAGCACCACGTGACCATGCCGGCTCGCGACGCGCTGGATGAAGCTTTCTTCGAAGAAGGCAAAATGTTCGACGGTTCCTCCATCGCTGGCTGGAAAGGCATCGAAGCCT
The DNA here is from genome assembly GCF_040310425.1 of Pseudomonas sp. 65/3-MNA-CIBAN-0223. NCBI lineage: Bacteria > Pseudomonadati > Pseudomonadota > Gammaproteobacteria > Pseudomonadales > Pseudomonadaceae > Pseudomonas > Pseudomonas sp. 65/3-MNA-CIBAN-0223. The sequence goes on along the minus strand of NZ_JBEOPV010000002.1, from coordinate 166,781 downwards.
CCGACATGATCCTGCTGCCAGACGACAGCACGGCCGTTCTCGACCCGTTCACCGAAGACCCAACGCTGATCCTGGTCTGCAACGTGATCGACCCGTCGACCATGCAAGGCTATGACCGCGACCCGCGCGCCATCGCCCACCGCGCCGAGGAATACCTGAAGTCGACCGGTATCGGCGACACCGTATTCGTTGGCCCGGAGCCAGAGTTCTTCATCTTCGACCAAGTGAAGTTCAAGTCCGACATCTCCGGCTCGATGTTCAAGATTTACTCCGAGCAAGGTTCGTGGATGTCCGACCAGGACATCGAAGGCGGCAACCATGGCCACCGTCCAGGTATCAAAGGCGGCTACTTCCCGGTTCCACCGTTCGACCACGACCACGAAATCCGTACCTCCATGTGCAACGCCATGGAAGAAATGGGCCTGACCATCGAAGTTCACCACCACGAAGTGGCGACTGCCGGCCAGAACGAAATCGGTGTGAAGTTCAACACCCTGGTGGCCAAGGCTGACGAAGTTCAGACCCTGAAGTACTGCGTACACAACGTTGCTGTCGCCTACGGCCGCACCGCGACCTTCATGCCTAAGCCACTGTACGGCGATAACGGCTCGGGTATGCACGTTCACCTGTCCATCGCCAAAGATGGCAAGAACACCTTCGCAGGTGAAGGCTATGCCGGCCTGTCCGACACCGCCCTGTACTTCATCGGCGGCATCATCAAGCACGGTAAGGCCCTGAACGGCTTCACCAACCCGTCGACCAACTCCTACAAGCGTCTGGTCCCAGGTTTCGAAGCACCGGTCATGCTGGCCTACTCGGCTCGCAACCGTTCCGCTTCGATCCGTATTCCTTACGTGTCGAGCCCGCGCGCTCGCCGTATCGAAGCCCGCTTCCCGGATCCAGCAGCCAACCCGTACCTGGGCTTCGCTGCACTGTTGATGGCTGGCCTGGACGGCATCCAGAACAAGATCCACCCTGGCGACGCAGCTGACAAAAACCTGTACGACCTGCCGCCTGAAGAGGCCAAAGAGATCCCACAAGTTTGCGGCAGCCTGAAAGAAGCCCTGGAAGAGCTGGACAAAGGTCGCGCGTTCCTGACCAAAGGCGGCGTGTTCTCCGACGACTTCATCGACGCTTACATCGCTCTGAAAAGCGAAGAAGAAATCAAGGTCCGCACCTTCGTACACCCACTGGAATACGAGCTGTACTACAGCTGCTGATCCGGTAGCGCCAGCACTCGCGGCGTGACAAAAAGAGGCCTCCTTCGGGAGGCTTTTTTTATGCGTACAAGATCAAAAGATCGCAGCCTTCGGCAGCGCCCACAGGCGCGTAGGAGCTGCCGAAGGCCGCGATCTTTTGATCCACTTGGCCACACCCAACTATTAACGACTTGGGTCAAGCGCCAGCCCTGACCTATGCTGCACCCCAACGCCTTCGCTTCTGGTCGATTTTATGGGTCGTGTTTTTTTACTGTTGTTGCTGCTGATCGCCCTGCCCGCTGCAGCGCAGATCTACAAGTACACCGACGCCAACGGCAACACCGCCTACAGCAACCAACCGCCCGATGGCGTCGTGGCGCAGCCGGTCGAGCTACCTCCGCTAAACAGCGTCGAATCACAAGCACCTGCTGCGCCGCCTGTTGACGCCGTAACTGACGAACAGCCGAGTAGCGCATACGAAGTGCTGGAATTGACCAACCTGCCCACCAGCGAAGCGTTACGCGCCAACAACGGCACCTTCACCGTGAACGTGTTGATCAAGCCGCGCCTGCGGGGCCCGCATCTGTTCCGGCTGCTGCTGGATGAACAGCCCTACGGCCAGCCTGGCAACGTGCCAGTCCTGCAGTTGGTAAACATCGATCGTGGCACCCACAGCCTGGCGGTACAGGTGATCAGCGGGGAAAACGTCGTGCAGCAAAGCCCGACCGTGACCTTCACCGTGCAGCGAGTGCACAAGCCTTGAAAGGGTGGCTGTTGGCCGGACTGCTGCTGGTTGCGCTGCCCGCGTCAGCCGAAATATTTACCTACGTCGATGCCCAGGGCAATCGGGTCTTCACCGATCAGCCCGGCTCCGGCAACGCCAAGCGCGTACCGCTGGCGCCGGGTAATCGCATGTCCGCCAATCCGGGCAGCGCCAAACCGGCGACCCCCAGACCACAAGCCGAAGCCCCCCCTCTTTATCGCTACGACCTGCTGAGGGTGCTGGTACCCGAACCTGACGCCACGCTGCGCAGCAGCGCCGGTGAACTGATCGTCAGTGTGACCAGCGAGCCCGGCCTGCAACGGGGTCACCGCTACCGCCTGCTGCTGGACGGCAAACCCACCGCCGAACCCGGCCTCAGCCCGGTCTTTGCCCTGACCAATGTCGACCGCGGCAGCCACAACCTGTCCGTTGAAATCCTCGACCAGCAAGGCCGCACAGTAGAGCGCACCGCCAATCAACCCTTTCACATGCTGCGAATTTCCCTTGCCCAGAAACGCCAGGTCAAACCCTGCGCCCTTTCCGACTTCGGCCAGCGCCCGGAGTGCCCGCTCAAGGAAAAACCCGAAGAGGAAAAAAATCCCTTCCTGAAGTTCTTTTAACCCTCAGCCTGCTTGCGCACTATATTGGTGCGCCTAGAGGCGCACTACCCAGTTCTCATCCCATTTTGGTTCGAAACTACCCGTCGAAGCTGGCAAAACGCCACGCAAAAGAGCGTCAAACGCCTGTTTCAGGCGATCGACGCTTCTTTTCAGAGCCTTGGTTTGGTTTTTGCATTTTCCAGTAACAAACGCTTTTTTCTTGCGCACGCCCTGCTCCAAAAGAGGTCCTGATGACCATTAGCGACGCACTGCACCGCTTGCTGCTCGACAACCTGACTACCGCCACCATCCTGCTCGACGCGCAGCTGCGCCTGGAGTACATGAACCCGGCGGCAGAAATGCTCCTGGCAATCAGCGGGCAGCGCAGTCACGGGCAATTCATCAGTGAATTGTTCACCGAATCCACCGAAGCGCTGAATTCCCTGCGCCAGGCTGTTGAACAGGCTCACCCTTTCACCAAGCGTGAAGCGATGCTTACTGCCCTCACCGGCCAGACCCTGACTGTCGATTACGCAGTGACGCCGATCCTCTCCAACGGCGACACCCTGCTGCTGCTCGAGGTCCACCCGCGCGATCGCCTGTTGCGCATCACCAAGGAAGAGGCACAGCTGTCGAAACAGGAGACCAGCAAGATGCTGGTGCGTGGCCTGGCGCACGAGATCAAGAACCCGCTGGGCGGGATTCGTGGCGCAGCGCAACTGCTGGCCCGTGAACTGCCCGAAGAAAGCCTGCGCGATTACACCAACGTGATCATCGAAGAAGCCGATCGCCTGCGAAACCTGGTGGATCGCATGCTCGGCTCGAACAAGCTGCCATCGCTGGCCATGTGCAACATTCACGAAGTGCTCGAGCGGGTCTGCCATCTGGTGGAAGCCGAAAGCCAGGGTTGCATCAACCTGGTGCGCGACTATGACCCAAGCATTCCCGATGTCCTGATTGATCGTGAGCAGATGATTCAGGCGGTATTGAACATCGTGCGCAATGCGATGCAGGCCATCAGCAGCCAGAATGAGCTGCGCCTTGGCCGCATCAGCCTGCGCACCCGGGCCATGCGCCAGTTCACCATCGGCCACGTGCGTCACCGCCTGGTCACCAAGATCGAGATCATCGACAACGGTCCAGGCATACCGGCGGAACTTCAGGAAACCATCTTCTTTCCCATGGTCAGCGGCCGCCCGGACGGTACCGGGCTGGGCCTGGCCATTACCCAGAACATCATCAGCCAGCACCAGGGCCTGATCGAGTGTGACAGCCACCCAGGCCACACCACCTTCTCGATCTTTCTGCCACTGGAACAAGGAGCCACATCGACATGAGCCGTAGTGAAACCGTGTGGATCGTCGATGACGACCGTTCTATCCGTTGGGTCCTGGAAAAAGCCTTGCAGCAAGAAGGCATGACCACGCAAAGCTTCGACAGCGCCGATGGCGTGATGAGCCGCCTGGCGCGCCAGCAGCCGGACGTGATCATCTCTGACATTCGCATGCCCGGCGCCAGCGGTCTGGACCTTCTGGCGCGGATTCGCGAACAGCACCCACGGCTGCCAGTGATCATCATGACCGCTCACTCCGATCTGGACAGCGCTGTCGCGTCCTATCAGGGCGGCGCGTTCGAGTACCTGCCAAAACCGTTCGACGTCGACGAAGCCGTATCGCTGGTCAAGCGGGCGAACCAGCACGCCCAGGAGCAGCAAGGTCTTGAAGTCGTCCCGACCCTGACCCGCACTCCGGAGATCATCGGCGAAGCGCCGGCGATGCAGGAAGTGTTTCGCGCCATTGGACGCTTGAGCCACTCCAACATCACCGTGCTGATCAACGGCGAATCGGGCACCGGCAAGGAACTGGTCGCCCACGCCCTGCATCGTCACAGCCCACGGGCAGCCTCGCCGTTCATCGCGCTGAACATGGCGGCAATCCCCAAGGACCTGATGGAATCCGAGTTGTTCGGCCATGAGAAAGGCGCCTTCACCGGCGCCGCCAACCTGCGTCGCGGGCGTTTCGAACAGGCAGATGGCGGCACGCTGTTCCTCGATGAAATCGGTGACATGCCGGCAGACACCCAGACTCGTCTGCTGCGGGTCCTGGCCGACGGCGAGTTTTATCGGGTAGGGGGTCACACCCCGGTCAAGGTGGATGTACGAATCATCGCCGCGACTCACCAGAATCTGGAAACCCTGGTGCACGCGGGTAAATTCCGCGAAGACTTGTTCCACCGCCTCAACGTCATCCGCATCCACATTCCACGACTGTCGGACCGTCGCGAAGACATCCCGACCCTGGCCAAACACTTCCTTGCCCGCGCAGCCCAGGAACTGGCAGTGGAGCCCAAGCTGCTCAAGAGCGAGACCGAGGAGTACCTGAAGAACCTGCCGTGGGGCGGCAACGTGCGTCAGCTGGAGAACACCTGCCGCTGGATTACAGTGATGGCTTCCGGTCGCGAAGTGCACATCAGCGACCTGCCGCCGGAACTGTTGAACCTGCCTCAGGATTCGGCCCCGGTGACCAACTGGGAGCAGGCGCTGCGCCAGTGGGCAGACCAGGCGTTGGCCCGTGGCCAGTCGAGCCTGCTCGACAGCGCGGTGCCGGCGTTTGAACGGATCATGATCGAGACCGCCCTCAAGCACACCGCTGGCCGCCGGCGTGATGCCGCGGTGTTGCTGGGCTGGGGGCGCAATACCCTGACTCGCAAGATCAAGGAATTGGGGATGAAGGTTGATGGTGGGGATGATGATGAGGGGGAAGAGGGCTAAATACCCTATAAATCATCGTCGCTACATAGATCCATTCGCGGGCTTGCCCGCGATGCTTTTGGCGCCATCGTGCACCGACTGAATGCACCGTGAACCGCAATCGCGCACAAATGCTGATTTAAAACCCCGCCTGCTTTCGCAATCGAACCCTGACCGAAAAAACACGAAAGCCCCGGAATACGGGGCTTTCGACGTTTCAATGCGACTTTCTGTTTCAACTTGTTAAAAACTGGCACGCACCCTGCAATAGTCCATTCAGTGAATCAGTTCACTACCCAGTTTCGGGGACCTTGGTACAGGCAGGCCGGGGATTCCCCTCTTTACACCGGGCTCACACCGCACAAGCGACGAGCCCAACCAGTTTTGGGGCCCTTGATACAGGCAGGTCAGGGGTTCCTTCTTTACACCGGGCTCACGTCGTCATGCGCGAGCCCTCCCGTTTCGGGAACCTTGGTACAGGCAGGCCGGGGATTCCCTCTTTTATTGCTCCCGGAGATGGATCTCCAGCCGCCAGCGGTCATCGACCTCGCTACCGGCCCACTCGCCCAGCAGTGGCCGGGCAGCCACCACGGTCAGCAACAATCCCCCATCACTCAAACGCACTCGCCAGTTCGTGCTTTTATCATTGAGCTTGAGCTGCCCTTTCTGCGCCTTGCCTTCGGCCGCGAACAGCAGCGCAAGGCTGCCGTCGACGATCTCGCCATGGGTCTTGGGTTCGTTGCTGAACCACACGACCAATCCGTCACTCGTCACCTCGACCTGCTGCAGTTCACTGGGGTCGGGTGTGGTCAGGCGGCCAATCATCAGCCCGACCATGACACCGACTATCGCCAAAGAACCCATCACGCGCGGGAATAGTTTCGAACGCCGATCCTCGGGCGGCGTAGAATGCCGGTCATCTTTATCTTCGGAGCCGTGCATGTTTCACGTCATCCTCTTCCAACCAGAAATTCCGCCGAATACCGGCAACGTTATCAGGCTGTGCGCCAACAGTGGCTGCCACCTGCATTTGATCGAGCCGCTGGGCTTCGAGATGGACGACAAGCGTCTGCGCAGGGCGGGCCTCGACTACCACGAGTATGCCACCCTGCAACGTCACGCCGACCTCGCCAGCTGCCTGGAAAGCCTCGGTCACCCGCGCCTGTTCGCCTTCACCACCAAGGGCTCGCGGCCGTTCCATGATGCGAGCTTCGCCGAGGGCGACGCCTTCCTGTTCGGTCCGGAGAGCCGCGGCCTGCCGGCCGAGGTGCTGGACGCCCTGCCCGGCGAGCAACGCCTTCGGTTACCGATGCGCGAAGGCTGCCGCAGCCTGAACCTGTCGAACACCGTGGCCGTGGCCGTGTACGAAGGCTGGCGCCAGCTCGGCTTCAAGTAACCCGAAGATTATTTTCGCCTGACAGAAACAATCGCGGGCAAGCCCGCTCCCACAGGTTTTGCTCAATCCTGTGGGAGCGGGCTTGCCCGCGATTTGCAGCAGCGCTGGTTATTGAACCGTCGGAGTCTCGCCAGCTGCCTGCATGCGTTGCAGCTCTTGCGCGTACAGCGCATCGAAGTTCACCGGGGCCAGCATCAGGGCCGGGAACGAGCCGCGGGTTACCAGGCTGTCCAGGGTTTCGCGAGCGTACGGGAACAGGATGTTCGGGCAGAACGCACCCAGGGTGTGGCTCATCGAAGCGTCGTCCAGGTTCTTGATCAGGAAGATCCCGGCCTGTTGCACTTCAGCGATGAAGGCGACTTCGCCGCTCTCACCGTTCTTCACGGTCACCGACAAGGTCAGCACGACTTCGTGGAAGTCACCTTCCAGGGCCTTCTGGCGGGTGTTCAGATCCAGACCGACGCTCGGCTCCCACTGCTGGCGGAAGATCGCCGGGCTTTTCGGGGCTTCGAAGGACAAGTCACGTACATAGATGCGCTGCAAGGAGAATTGCGGTGCGGTTTCTTCTTCGCTAGCTGCAGTGTTCTGTTGGTCAGTCATCTCAGATCCTTTCTGATCTTGGGTCTTATAGGGAAGGCGTCAGGCCTTGAGCAGGGCGTCGAGCTTGCCGGCGCGCTCAAGGGCAAACAAATCATCACAGCCACCGATGTGGCGCTCGCCGATCCAGATCTGCGGGACGGAGGTCCGCCCGGCTTTCTGGGCCATGGCGGCGCGCACCTGCGGCTTGCCATCGACCTTGATCTCTTCGAAGGCCACGCCTTTGTTCTCGAGCAGGTACTTGGCTCGCGAGCAGTAAGGGCAGTAATCGCTGGAATAGACGACGACGTTGCTCATATCACTTCACCAGCGGCAGGTTGTCGCCTTTCCAGCTGGAGATCCCGCCGGACAGCTTGGCGGCGGTGAAGCCGGATTTCATCAGTTCTCGGGCGTGAGTGCCAGCGGTCTGACCCATGGCGTCGACCAGGATGATGGTCTTGGCCTTGTGCTTTTCCAGTTCGCCGACACGAGCAGTCAGTTTGTCGTGAGGAATATTCAGCGCGCCGACAATGTGACCGGCGGCGAAGTCCTTGGCCGGACGAATGTCGATCACCACGCCTGCGTCCTTGTTGACCAGCCCGGTCAGTTCACCGGTGCTCAGGCTACGACCGCCGCCCTTCATTTCATGGGCGATCAGCAGAGCCAGCAGAACGGCGAAGATACCGACAAGCAGATAGTGAGTGGTGGCAAATGCAATCAGGTGATCAACCATTGAAGGAGGTTCCAGGGCGTTAAAATGTCGGCCAGTATACACAGCCACTATGGTGGGCCAAACCCCGTCCGGCGGTGACGCAGCAGGAACTTACCTTTAAACTGCCACTCCCTTTTCCATTGCCCTCTTTTAACTCAGCCACGAGTGGAATCCATGACTACCACGCCTAAACCTTTGGTCCTGATCATCCTCGACGGCTTCGGTCACAGTGAGAGCCCTGAATCCAACGCCGTATTCGCCGCGAAGAAGCCTGTGCTGGACCGCCTGACGGCCTCCGTACCCAACGGCTTGATCTCCGGCAGCGGCATGGACGTCGGCTTGCCGGATGGCCAGATGGGCAACTCCGAAGTCGGTCACATGAACCTGGGTGCTGGCCGCGTTGTGTATCAGGACTTCACTCGCGTGACCAAATCGATTCGTGACGGCGAGTTCTTTGAAAACCCGACCATCTGCGCTGCCGTGGATAAAGCCGTTGCTGCCGGCAAAGCCGTGCACTTCATGGGCCTGCTGTCTGACGGCGGCGTTCACAGCCACCAGGACCACCTGGTGGCCATGGCGGAACTGGCCTACAAGCGCGGCGCCGAGAAAATCTACCTGCATGCCTTCCTCGACGGCCGCGACACCCCGCCGAAAAGTGCCCAGTCGTCCATCGAACTGCTCGATGCCAGCTTCCAGGCCCTCGGCAAAGGCCGCATCGCCAGCATCATCGGCCGTTATTTCGCCATGGACCGCGACAATCGCTGGGACCGCGTAGCCCAGGCTTACAACCTGATCGTCGACGGCAACGGCGAGTTCAACGCCGCCACCGCCCAGGAAGGTCTGCAAGCCGCCTACGACCGTGGCGAGAGCGACGAATTCGTCAAGGCCACCTCCATCGGTGAGCCGGTCAAGGTCGAAGACGGCGATGCCGTGGTGTTCATGAACTTCCGCGCCGACCGCGCCCGGGAACTGACCCGAGTGTTCGTCGAGGACGATTTCAAGGAATTTGCCCGCGCCCGCCAGCCGAAACTGTCCGGTTTTGTCATGCTGACCCAATATGCCGCCAGCATCCCTGCCCCATCGGCTTTCGCCGCAGGCAGCCTGGACAACGTACTGGGCGATTACCTGGCGAAAAACGGCAAGACCCAGCTGCGCATCGCCGAAACCGAAAAATACGCTCACGTGACCTTCTTCTTTTCCGGCGGGCGCGAAGAACCGTTCCCGGGCGAAGAGCGCATCCTGATCCCGTCGCCAAAAGTCGCCACCTACGACCTGCAGCCGGAGATGAGCGCACCGGAAGTCACAGACCGGATCGTCGAGGCCATTGAAAACCAGCGTTATGACGTGATCGTAGTCAACTACGCCAACGGCGACATGGTCGGCCATAGCGGCGTGTTCGATGCAGCAGTCAAGGCGGTTGAATGCCTGGACCTGTGCGTGGGGCGCATCGTGGACGCGCTGGAAAAAGTCGGCGGCGAAGCGCTGATCACCGCCGACCACGGTAACGTCGAGAAAATGGCCGACGAAGAAACCCACCAGGCTCACACGGCACACACCACCGAGCCGGTACCGTTCATTTATGTCGGCAAGCGTGATTTCAAGGTACGCCATGGTGGCGTGCTGGCGGATGTGGCGCCGACCATGTTGATGCTGATGGGCCTGGAAAAACCGGCCGAAATGACCGGTACCTCGATCCTGGTGTAATCCGCCCGCACAAACACCGCAAAACCCTGTGGGAGCTGGCTTGCCAGCGATAGCTATCTGACACCAACCTCAATGTTGAATGTTCAGACGCCATCGCCGGCAAGCCAGCTCCCACAGTGGCTTATGGCGTTTTCGCAATGGAATCTGGCCTGTTGCTTGTCCCGGTTATCACACAGCCCCAATTGGGCATTTTTTTTGCTGCGCTTGGCGGGCATACTAGGCCGTCCCTTTCCCTGGTGTCGCCCGCCTTTATGCTTCGCGTCCTGATAGCCCTTGCCCTGACTTGCCTGCTCCAACCGGCCTTCGCTGACGAGCGCGCGCAAACCCAACAGCAGTTGGACGCCACGCGTCAGGACATTGCCGAGCTGAAGAAACTGCTGGGCAAGCTTCAGGAAGAAAAATCCGGTGTGCAAAAGGACCTCAAAGGCACCGAGACGGAAATGGGCAAGCTCGAAAAGCAGGTCGATGCCCTGCAAAAAGAACTGAAGAAAAGCGAATCCGAGCTGCAGCGACTCGATACCGAGAAAAAAAAACTCCAGAGCGCGCGCATTGAACAGCAACGACTGATCGCCATCCAGGCCCGAGCGGCCTATCAGAACGGGCGCCAGGAGTACCTCAAGCTGCTGCTTAACCAGCAGAACCCGGAAAGATTCGCCCGCACCCTCACTTATTACGACTACCTGAGCCAGGCCCGCCTGGAGCAGCTGAAAAACTTCAACGAAACCTTGCGCCAACTGGCCAATGTCGAAAAAGACATCGACATGCAGCAGGCTCAACTGCTGGTGCAGAAAAGCAGCCTGGACAGCCAGCGAGACGAGCTCGAAAAGGTTCGCCAGGAGCGCCAGCAAGTGCTCGCCAAGCTCAACCTCGACGTCAAGGCTCGCGACCAGAAGCTGGCGGCACGCGAGCAGGATCAGGCAGACCTGTCTAAAGTCCTTAAAACCATCGAAGAAACCCTGGCCCGTCAGGCCCGAGAGGCAGAAGAAGCGCGGCAAAAAGCGCTGATCGCCCAGCAGGAAGCCGAAAAAAAGCGTTTACGTGAGGCCCAGGCAGCAGCAGAAGACAACACTGACGCCCCACGCAAACAGGTCAAATCAACACCCGGCGCTCTGGTCTCAAGCTCAGGCGAAACCTTCGGTGGTGCTTTTGCTTCCACTCGGGGAAAACTTCCATGGCCTGTTGATGGTCGATTGCTGGCACGCTTTGGCGAATCCCGTGGTGATGACGCTCGAACCAAGTGGGACGGCGTAATGATCAGTGCTTCCGCCGGCAGCCAGGTGCATGCCGTGCACGGTGGTCGCGTGGTGTTTGCCGATTGGCTGCGCGGTGCCGGACTGCTGGTTATCCTGGATCACGGCAACGGTTTCCTGAGTCTTTATGGTCACAACCAGACGCTGTTGAAGTCTGCAGGTGACGTGGTTAAAGCCGGTGAGTCCATCTCCACTGTCGGTAGCAGTGGCGGGCAGGACACCCCGGCGTTGTATTTCGCTATTCGTCAGCAGGGTCACCCGAGTGATCCCGCGCAATGGTGCCGCGCGCAAGGATAAGCACGCCATCTACTTCAGGAGTTCGTTCGACATGCTGCATCTGTCCCGCCTTACCTCGCTGGCCCTGACGATCGCCCTGGTGATCGGCGCGCCTCTGGCGTTTGCCGCTCAACCGGCCCCGGTAGTCGCGCCTGCGGGCACTGCTGCGACCACCAAGGCGCCTTTGCCGCTGGAAGAGTTGCGCACCTTTGCCGAGGTCATGGACCGGATCAAGGCCGCCTATGTCGAACCTGTTGACGACAAGACCCTGCTGGAAAATGCCATCAAGGGCATGCTCAGCAACCTTGACCCGCACTCCGCCTACCTGGGCCCGGAAGATTTTGCCGAGCTGCAGGAAAGCACCAGCGGCGAATTTGGCGGCCTGGGTATCGAAGTCGGCGCCGAGGACGGTTTCATCAAGGTGGTTTCGCCGATCGATGACACCCCTGCGTCGAAGGCCGGCATCCAGGCTGGCGACTTCATCGTGAAAATCAACGGCCAGCCCACTCGCGGCCAGAGCATGACCGAAGCCGTGGACAAGATGCGCGGCAAAATCGGCCAGAAAATCACCCTGACCCTGGTGCGCGACGGCGGCACGCCGTTCGACGTGACCCTGTCCCGCGCCATCATCCAGGTGAAGAGCGTCAAGGCACAGCTGCTGGAGTCGGGCTACGGCTATATCCGCATCACCCAGTTCCAGGTCAAGACCGGCGAAGAGGTCTCCAAGGCCCTGGCCAAGCTGCGCAAGGACAACGGCAAGAAACTCAAAGGTGTCATTCTCGACCTGCGCAACAACCCGGGCGGCGTACTGCAATCGGCGGTGGAAGTGGTCGACCACTTCATCACCAAAGGCCTGATCGTCTACACCAAGGGCCGCATCGCCAACTCCGAGCTGCGCTTCTCCGCCACTGGCAAGGATGAAAGCGAAGCCGTGCCAATGGTCGTGCTGATCAACGGCGGCAGCGCCTCGGCCTCGGAGATTGTCGCCGGTGCCCTGCAGGATCAGAAACGTGCAGTGATCATGGGCACCACCAGTTTCGGCAAAGGCTCGGTGCAAACCGTGCTGCCGCTGAACAACGACCGCGCACTGAAGATCACCACGGCGCTGTACTACACGCCGAACGGCCGCTCGATCCAGGCCCAGGGCATCGTCCCGGACATCGAAGTGCGCAAGGCGAAGATCACCAGCGAGCAGGACGGCGACTACTTCAAGGAAGCCGATCTGCAAGGTCACCTGGGCAACGGCAATGGCGGCGAAGACAAACCGACCGGCTCCGGCGGCAAAGCCAAGGCGATGCCGCAGGATGATGATTACCAGCTGGCCCAGGCGCTCAGCCTGCTCAAAGGTTTGAGCATCACCTCTGGCCGCTGAGATGTGCGTGCGGTTGCTGCTCGCCCTGTTGTGCTGCCTGGCGGGTGTTGCTCACGCGACGCCCGCCACTACCACGGCGCATAAGGCCTACATCAGCCTGATCATTGACGACCTGGGGCAGAACCTGCCCCGGGACCGTCGAGTGCTTGCCCTGCCCGGCCCCGTGACGGCGGCGATCATGCCCGACACGCCACACGCCACCGAGTTTGCCCGTGAAGCACACCGCGCCGGCAAGACAGTGATCCTGCACATGCCCATGGACCCGGCCACCGGCCCGTTCGCCTGGCATCCCGAGCTGCCTATCGAAGAACTTGAGAAACGCCTGAACGCGGCGCTCAAGGTCGTGCCTTATACCGCCGGCATCAACAACCATATGGGCAGCCGCATGACCGCTCAGCGACCGGCCATGGCCTGGTTGATGGCGCACTTGCAGCGCCGGCACAAGCTGTTCGTCGACAGCCGCACCAGCGCGCAGACGGTTGCGGCGGCCGAGGCGCAGAAGATTGGGTTGGCGAGCGTTTCGCGGGATGTGTTTCTGGACGATGAGCGCACTGAAGCGGCGATTTTCACCCAGCTACAGACGGCCATCAGCCTGGCGCGCAAGCAGGGTTCGGCGGTGATGATCGGGCATCCGTATCCGCAGACGCTGGCGGTACTGGAGCGGGAATTGCCGAAACTCAAGGCTCAGGGGATTGAGTGGATCGACATCAAGCAGATGATCAGCGTGCGCGGCAATCGCGCGACGGTGGCTCACGGCAACGATGGCGTGTACCGCTAAAAGATCGCAGCCTTCGGCAGCTCCTACACGTCGGGGCGTTCGCCAGCTCCTACACGTGGGTGCGCTCGGCAGCACCTGCAGGGTGGTGCGTTCGGCGTAGGAGCTGCCGAAGGCTGCGATCTTTTGATTTACCTAGAGATACTTCGCCATGATCTCATCCACCACGCCTTCCTTGCGCAACTGATCCAGCGCGGCCTGCAGTTTGGCAACGGTGGTATCCGGAACGTCTTTGTTCAACGCCAGATAGAGCTCGGCACTGTTGAACCGCAGTACCGTCTTGAGCCCGTACACGCCCTCCTGACGCGCCAGATAACGCCCAGCCGGGTCACCCGTGGCCCACAGGTCGATCTGGCCATTGACCAGCTTCTTCGCGTTGTCCTGATCGCGCAGCACCACGATTGGCTTTAGGCCCTGCCTGGTCAGCGTCTCGGCGATCGCATCGCCCTTGTAGGCACCGATCCGGTATTGGCTGGCCTGCTCCAGCGTCTCCAGGCTGATCTTGCTGTCTGCCTTGGCGAGCATGATCCAGTCATCAGGACCAATGGGGCCAACCCACTTGAAGAGATTTTCGCGATCAGGCAGTCGCGCCATCACGAACACGCCGTAGCCTGGTTTTTCGAGGGCGAGTTTATACACGCGCTCCCAGGGGAAACGCAGCGTCAGGCTGTAGGTGATATCAGCACGCTTGAACATCTCGCGGACGATGTCGGTGGCGATGCCATTGATATTTTCGTTCTGGGCGAAATTCTTGCCGTTCTTCGCCATGTTGTAGGGCGGGAAGTTTTCAGTCAGCAGCACCAGGTCGGTGGCGTGACTTTCTGCGGCAGGCACATTGTTGGAGAGCAATACGGCTGCGCTGGCGAGGACAAGAAGAAAGCGTTTCAGCATGTCTGGCTACCGAGATCCATGGCGTACCCAAGAGTGCCTTGAGCCCGCCATGATGTCCACTGGCCTGTACCGTTTGTTCAGCGCATCACGATGCCGCGATGAGCCATGTAGGCCTTGGCTTCCTGCACGGTGTATTCGCCGAAGTGGAAGATACTCGCCGCCAGCACGGCACTGGCGTGACCTTCGATGATGCCATCGGCCAGATGCTGCAGGTTGCCGACGCCACCCGAAGCAATCACCGGGATCCCCAGTGCATCGCTGATGGCGCGAGTCACGCCCAGGTCGAAGCCGTTTTTCATGCCGTCCTGGTCCATGCTGGTCAGCAGGATTTCACCGGCGCCCAGGCCTTCCATCTTCTTCGCCCACTCCACCGCGTCGAGACCGGTAGGTTTGCGCCCGCCGTGGGTGAAGATTTCCCAGCGCGGGGTTTCGCCCGGGCCGGAGACTTTCTTGGCGTCAATGGCGACAACGATGCACTGCGAACCGAAATGCTGGGCAGCTTCGCCGACGAATTCCGGGTTGAACACGGCCGCGGTATTGATCGAGACCTTGTCCGCGCCGGCATTGAGCAAGTTGCGAATGTCCTGCACGGTACGCACGCCGCCGCCCACGGTCAGCGGGATGAATACCTGGCTGGCCATGCGCTCGACGGTATGTAGCGTGGTGTCGCGGCCATCGACGCTGGCGGTGATGTCGAGAAAGGTAATCTCGTCAGCGCCCTGCTCGTCGTAGCGACGGGCGATTTCCACCGGATCACCGGCATCGCGGATGTTCTCGAACTTCACACCCTTGACGACCCGGCCGTTGTCCACGTCCAGGCAAGGGATGATGCGTTTGGCCAGCGCCATAGTCAGTCCTCAGCCTTTATACGAATCGCAGAAAGCTTGCGCTTCGGCGACGTCGAGGGTGCCTTCGTAAATCGCCCGGCCGGTGATCGCGCCGATGATGCCAGGCGCCTTGGCGTCGAGCAGCGACTTGATGTCACCCAGGTTGTGGATGCCGCCGGAAGCAATCACCGGAATACGCGTGGCAGCCGCCAGCGCAGCGGTGTACGAAACGTTGCAGCCCTGCATCATGCCGTCTTTGGCGATGTCGGTATAAACGATGGCAGACACACCGTCGGATTCGAATTGTTTGGCCAGGTCGATGACGTTCACGGTGCTGATCTCAGCCCAGCCGTCGGTAGCGACGAAGCCGTCCTTGGCATCCAGGCCAACGATTACCTTGCCAGGGAATGCGCGGCAGGCTTCGGCGACAAACGCGGGGTCTTTCACGGCCTTGGTGCCGATGATCACGTAGCTCACGCCGGCTTTCACGTAGTGCTCGATGGTTTCCAGCGAACGGATACCGCCGCCGATCTGGATCGGCAGGTTGGGGTAGCGCCTGGCGATCGCAGTGACAACCTCGCCATTGACCGGCTGGCCTTCAAAAGCACCGTTCAGGTCGACCAGATGCAGACGGCGGCAACCGCCCTCTACCCACTTGGCGGCCATGCTCACCGGGTCATCGGAGAACACCGTGGAATCTTCCATGCGGCCCTGGCGCAGACGAACACAGGCACCGTCTTTGAGATCGATAGCGGGGATAATCAGCATCTGGCAAACCTTCAAATTCGATTGTTCAGCTTCGCTCGGAAATCAGTTTTTCTCGAGCGCCCACAAGTCGCTTTCGATGCTCTCGAACCTTTCTTTAAGGTGCGTCTGCACATCGAAAATCGCCCTGTTGTAATAGTGCGGAGCAATTTCGCGGGTAAACAGCTCAAGGATTTCGGCCGCTTCGAACGAACCCAGGTCCAGTTCGAAGCGATCCTCCATGAAGCGCTTGATCTTGTGATTGGCCTCATTCTCCTGTTCGGGAGTGAGGGTCAGGATCGGCGGCTTTTTCCTGGCCATTTACCAGCGACCATCCCACGCAGCGAAGTTCTGCAACAATTGCAGGCCATGGGTATGGCTCTTCTCCGGGTGGAACTGCACGGCGAAACGCGAGCCATCGGCCAGCGCCGCGGCGAAATCGACACCGTAGTGACCGCCACCCACCACCTGCCGCGCGTTGCCGGCAGCGATGTAGTAGCTGTGCACGAAGTAAAAACGCGCCAGGTCCGGAATGTTGTGCCACAGCGGATGCGAGATCGTCTGCTGCACTTCGTTCCAGCCCATGTGCGGGACCTTCAGATGCTCGCCATCTTCATGCAGGTCCTTGCCGAAGAACTTCACCGCGCCGGGAAACAGGCCGATGCAGTCAACGCCGTCGTTCTCTTCACTGCTATCGAGCAGGGCTTGCATGCCGACGCAGATGCCGAGGAACGGACGGTCCTGGCTGACTTCGCGCACCAGCGAATCGAAGCCCAGGCGCCGGATCTCGGCCATGCAGTCGCGAATCGCGCCGACGCCGGGAAAAACCACCCGGTCGGCTTCGCGAATCACATTGGCATCGCTGGTGATCAGGACCTTGCCGGCACCGACGTGCTCGAGGGCCTTGGCCACCGAGTGCAGGTTGCCCATGCCGTAATCGATTACCGCGACCGTCTGCATTACAGAACGCCCTTGGTCGACGGCATTTGGCCGGCCATGCGGTCATCGAGCTCGACGGCCATGCGCAGGGCGCGGCCGAATGCCTTGAACACGGTTTCGATCTGGTGGTGGGTGTTGGTGCCACGCAGATTGTCGATGTGCAGGCTGACCAGTGCGTGGTTGACGAAGCCCTGGAAGAATTCCTGGAACAGGTCAACATCGAAACCGCCAACGGTGGCGCGGGTATAGGGAACATGCATCTGCAAGCCAGGACGGCCGGAGAAGTCGATGACTACCCGCGACAGTGCTTCATCCAGCGGGACATAGGCGTGGCCGTAGCGACGGATGCCTTTTTTGTCACCGATGGCTTTGGCAAAAGCCTGACCCAGGGTGATGCCGACGTCTTCCACGGTGTGGTGGTCGTCGATATGCAGGTCGCCCTTGCTGACGATATCCAGGTCGATCAGCCCGTGACGGGCGATCTGGTCCAGCATGTGCTCAAGAAAAGGTACACCGATATCAAATCGGGCCTTTCCGGTGCCATCCAGGTTGATCGAGGCTTTAATCTGGGTTTCCAGAGTGTCGCGCTCGACTGACGCCATACGTTCGGCCATCACCAGCTCCGCAAATCATTGGGCGAAAAAGGCATCCATTATAGGGGCGCGGGCGGGAAACAGAAACACGAGAGGTGATATCGCTGACGGAGTGAATTCAGGAGTGTGGCGGGTAGACATGTCCATACAAGCGATATCTGGAGACACATGAATCAAGTGTGGGAGTGAGCCTGCTCGCGACAGGGCCCGCACATTCAGCATTTCTGCCGACTGTCAGGCCGCAATCGCGGGCAAGCCCGCTCCCACAGGGTTGGGTGTTGGCCTGAAATTCAGGCCTGTCCCTTAGTGAAACAGCACCGCCGTTTTCTGCAGGGTCACCCAGACACCCCACGCCAACGGAACGCCCACCACCAGCCAGGCGGCAATCGCCAGCGGCTTGGTACCCGGGGCGGCTTTCCACTCCAGCACGGTAGTGCTGTCAGCGCCCTTGTCGTGACCCAGCGCCTGTTCGGCGGCCAGTTCGGCGTCGGTCATGAAGTACTTGTCCGCCACCGGCCGCACCAGCAGGTTGCACAGGAAGCCCAACACCAGCAGGCCTGCCAGGATGTACAAGGTGATGTCATAAGCTGCCGCGCGCTCCACCCCAATGCTCAGCTGATACTCGCGCAGGTAGTTCACCAGCACCGGCCCTAACACACCCGCCGCCGCCCATGCGGTCAGCAGGCGACCGTGAATCGCCCCCACCATCTGGGTGCCGAACAGGTCCGCCAGGTAAGCCGGCACCGTCGCAAAACCACCGCCGTACATCGACAGGATGATGCAAAACGCCGCCACGAACAGCGCGATATTGCCCAGGTGGCCCAGGTTCGGGATCAGCGCGTACAGCGCGAAACCCAGGGCGAAGAACACGAAATAGGTGTTTTTGCGGCCCAGGTAATCCGAGAACGACGCCCAGAAGAAACGACCACCGATGTTGAACAGGCTCAGCAACCCGGTAAAACCTGCCGCAATGGCAGCGATCGAAGCCAGTTGCCCGGCATCCAGTTGGCCAAATGGCAGGTCGACACCGATCAGCTTGCCGCCAAACACTTCCTGCAACAGCGGCGACGCCATGCCCAGGATGCCGATACCGGCAGACACGTTGAGGCACAGAACCAGCCAAACCAGGCGGAATTGCGGGGTTTTCCACGCCACATTCACGTGCACATGGCGATGGGTGATCATCGCATTCGCAGTTTTCTTGGCCGGGGCAGTCCAGCCCTCAGGCTTCCAGCCCGTTGGCGGAACGCGGTAGGACAGTGCGCCGCCGATCATGAACACGAAGTAGATCGCGGCCATTACCAGGAAGCTTTGCCACACCCCGACGCTGGTCGGCGAGGCAAAATGCCCCATCAGCGCCGCAGCGAGCGGAGCCCCCACCATAGCGCCACCACCGAAGCCCATGATCGCCATGCCAGTGGCCATGCCGCGTTTGTCCGGGAACCACTTGATCAGGGTCGAAACCGGCGAAATGTAGCCCAAACCAAGGCCGATGCCGCCAATGACCCCGGAACCTACCCACATCAGCCAGATCTGGTGGGTATAAATCCCCAGCGCCGATATCAGCAGACCACCACACCAGCACAATGCCGACACTACGCCAGCCTTGCGCGGCCCGGCGTGTTCCAGCCAGCCACCCCAGATCGCCGCCGAGCAACCGAGGAAAATGAAGAACAGGGTGTAGATCCAGCCGAGCATCGAGATCGGCCAGTCGCACTGGGAGGAGAAGATTTGCGAAATAAAGCTCATGTCCGGCGCGCAAGCCACAGGCGCGGTCACACCCAGCGCTTTGGACAACGGCAGCCAGAACACCGAAAAGCCGTAGGCCATGCCGATGCACAGGTGGATCGCCAGTGCAGCCGGCGGTACCAGCCAACGGTTGAAACCGGGCTTGGCGATGATGCGTTCCTTGGACAGGAACGCAGGCTGGCCGGCGATGCCGTCAGCCGTGATGCTCGTGGTCATTGTGTATCCCCCAATTATTAGTATTGTTCGCCAGCCACTGCTCATCCCCAGCCTTTATGCACACAGGCATGACTGTCTTGTCAGATGAAGCTCCATTTTGATGCAACATCAAGTCGCAGAAGGACGGACGTACCAGCAGAGGTTACCATTTGCGCGTGGCAGAAAAATCAATCTGCCATCACCTTTTGCACGTCATCTGATCTCTTTCACGCTGGAGCCGCCATGCCGATCGTTGTCGAGTCGCTCAAAGAAGCCAACTATCAGGATCAGCAAGACCTGCAGAAGATTTACCTTGATGCGCCGCAGTGGCTCTTCGCACCCTTTGCCTCGCCGCAACAGTTGATCGAAGCCTGCCTGGGCGATGGCTCACTGATCGCCGGGCGCTTCAATGACCGGTTGCTGGGTGCAGCTCGCCTGCAACGGCACCAGAACGTCTGGCACCTGTCGCAATTGTGCGTGCGCAAGGTCACCCGGCGACGCGGCGTCGCCGAACGCCTGGTGGACGAGGCGCGGAAAATGGCCCGCGACGCCGGCGCCACCTTGCACCTGCTGGCTCCCGCCGGCCATCTTGAAGCTCAGGCGCTCGCCGCCAAGCTGAAAGTGTCGCTGGATGAACTGACAACGTGATCGCCGACCGATCGTCGTCCCCGGGGCGCTATACTCCCCGGCTGAATTTCGAATTTGACTAACTACAAGGACTCGCCCATGAAAGCGTTCGGCAAAATCCTGGGTCTGGTACTTCTCGGGCTATTGCTGATCATTGTGGCCCTGGGTTTTGCACTGACCCACCTCTTTGATCCCAATGACTATAAAGACGAGATTCGCCAGATAGCTCGCGACAAGGCCCACATCGAGCTGACGCTCAATGGCGACATCGGCTGGAGCCTGTTCCCGTGGCTGGGCCTGGAATTGCACGAAGCCAGTGTCGCGACCCTGGCCAAACCCGCCGAACCCTTCGCCGACCTGCAAATGCTCGGCCTGTCCGTTCGCGTGCTGCCCCTGCTGCGCCGCGAAGTCCAAATGAGCGATGTGCGGGTCGAAGGCCTGAACCTGCGCCTGAACCGCGACAAGGACGGCCACGGCAACTGGGAAGACATCGGCAAGGTGCCTGCCACTCAGACCACGCCACCTGCCACCCCCGGTGAGCCTGCCAGGGAGACCACGGCCCAGGCGGAAAAACCCGCCCAGCCCATTCGCCTGGACATCGACAGCCTGACTGTCAATAACGCCCGGGTTGAATACAGCGACGAAAAGACCGGCAAGCAGTTCAGCGCCGAAAGCATCCAGCTCAGCACCGGCGCCGTGCATGACTCGACCAATATTCCGGTCAAACTCACGGCGTTCCTTGGCACCAATCAGCCAGTCCTGCGGGTTCGCACTGAACTGAACGGCGAACTGCGTTTCGAACGCGCCCTGCAGCGCTACAAATTCGAAGACATGAAACTGACAGGGGAAGTGGCTGGCGATCCGTTGCAAGGCAAGACCATGACTTTCGCCGCCCAGGGCCAGATTTTGCTGGATAAAGCGGCGAACGTCGCCGAATGGACCGGCATCAAGATTTCCGCCAACCAGCTTCGCGCACTCGGCGAGCTGAAGGTCAACGACCTCGACAAGACACCTCAGGTGAACGGCGCGCTATCGATCGCCCAGTTCGACCTGGCCAAGTTCGTCGACAGCATCGGCCAGACCCTGCCGGCCATGGCCGAAGGCAGCCTGAGCAAGGTCGAGCTGGTCAGTCGCGTCAGCGCAACGTCCACCAGCGTGGCCTTCGACAACATCAACCTGAAAATCGACGACAGCAGCTTCAGCGGTCGCATCGCCGTCGAGGACTTCGCCAGGCAATCGCTGCGTGCGGTGCTCAAGGCTGACACCTTCAACGTCGACCGTTACCTAAAGCCAAAATCTGCCGAAGCCAATAGCGCAACGCAAGTGCGCCAGGCCGAAGTGGCCAGCACCGAAGCCAATGCCATGGCCGGCGCAGGCAGCACTCCGCTGCCGGATGCGCCGACCAAGACAGCCTGGAGCAACGATCGCCTGTTGCCCGTGGAGCGCCTGAGCAAACTCGATCTCGACGCCGACCTGACGTTCGGCCAACTCACCCTCGACAAGCTGCCGATCCGCAACGCGGCCCTCAAGGCTACCGGCCAAAATGGCCTGCTGACCCTGGAAAACCTGCGCGGCGAATTGTACGAAGGTAACTTCGAAGCCAAAGGCACCCTCGATGTGCGCCAACCGGTCCCGGCGCTGAACCTGCAGACCCAGATCAACAAAGTGCCGGTGGAAAAAATCCTTGAAAGCCAGGGTAAAAACCCGCCGGTCAAAGGCCTGGTCACCCTCAACAGCAACCTGACCGGCAGCGGCAACAGCCAGAAAGCCCTGGTCGACACCCTCAACGGCACCGCCAGTTTCGCGATCAACAATGGCGTGCTGCTCAATGCCAACCTTGAACAGCAGCTGTGCAAAGGCATCGCCACGCTCAACCGCAAGACCCTCAGCGGCGAGCCGCGCGGCAAGGACACGCCCTTCCAGGAGCTCAAGGGCAACCTGACCTTTCGTAATGGCGTAGCCACCAACCCCGACCTGAAAGTGCGCATCCCCGGCATGACCGTCAATGGCGACGGCGATGTCGACCTGCGCGTGCTGGGCATGGATTACCGCGTCGGCATCATCGTCGAAGGCGACAAGAGCGACATGCCCGACCCGGCCTGTCAGGTCGGCGAGAAGTTCGTCGGCATCGAGTGGCCTTTGCGCTGCCGCGGCCCACTGGAACTGGGTGCCAAGGCTTGCCGCCTCGATAACGAACGCATGGGCCAGGTCGCGACCCGACTCGCGGGAGACAAGCTCAGTGAAAAAATCGACGAAAAACTCGGCGACAAAGTCAGTCCGGAACTGAAAAACGCACTTAAAGGGCTGTTCAAGCGATGAGATCCGAGCAGTTTTCGGCAGCAGTGCTGGATTGGTACGACCGCCACGGCCGCCACGATTTGCCTTGGCAGCAGGGCATCACGCCGTATCGGGTGTGGGTCTCTGAGATCATGCTGCAGCAGACCCAGGTCAGCACCGTGCTGAACTACTTCGACCGCTTCATGGCCTCGTTGCCGACGGTCGAAGCCCTGGCTGCCGCGCCGGAAGATGAAGTGCTGCACCTGTGGACCGGCCTGGGCTACTACACACGGGCGCGCAATCTGCAGAAAACCGCGAAAATCATTGTGGCCGACTACGCCGGTGAATTTCCGCGGGACGTCGACAAGCTGGTCGAGCTGCCAGGTATTGGCCTGTCTACCGCCGGCGCCATCGCCAGCCTGAGCATGGGCATGCGTGCACCGATCCTCGATGGCAACGTCAAACGCGTCCTGGCGCGCTTTACGGCCCAGGAGGGATATCCGGGCGAGCCGAAGGTGGCCAAACAGCTGTGGGCCACCGCAGAGCGCTTCACGCCCCATGATAGGGTCAATGCCTACACCCAGGCCATGATGGACCTGGGCGCCACGCTCTGTACTCGCAGCAAGCCCAGTTGCCTGCTGTGTCCGCTGGAAAAAGGCTGTGAAGCGCACATGCTCGGCCTGGAAACCCGCTACCCGATCCCCAAGCCGCGCAAAGCCGTGCCCCAGAAGCGCACGCTGATGCCGATGCTGGCCAACGGCGAAGGCGCGATTCTGCTCTACCGTCGGCCTTCGACGGGCTTGTGGGGCGGCTTGTGGAGCCTTCCGGAGCTCGATGACCTGGACGACCTGCAACACCTGGCCACTCAACACTCGCTGGAGCTGGGCCAGCAACAAGCCTTGCCGAGCCTGGTGCACACTTTCAGTCACTTCCAGTTATCCATCGAACCCTGGCTGGTCCAGGTCCAGGAGGCGGCCCATCACGTGGCCGAGGCCGACTGGCTCTGGTATAACCTCGCCACCCCGCCGCGCCTGGGCCTTGCCGCCCCGGTCAAGACCTTGCTCGAACGCGCGGCCGCCGTATTGAACGCAGGAGAGTCGTCATGACCCGCACCATCATGTGCCGCAAGTACAAAGAAGAATTGCCTGCCCTGGAGCGCGCTCCATTCCCGGGCGCCAAAGGCCAGGACATTTTTGACCACGTCTCGGCCAAGGCCTGGGCCGACTGGCAGAAACACCAGACCCTGCTCATCAACGAAAAACGCCTGAACATGATGAACGCCGAAGACCGCAAATATCTTCAGGGCGAAATGGACAAGTACTTCTCCGGCGAGGAATACGCCAAGGCTGACGGCTACGTTCCGCCGGCTGAATAATCCCGATTTCACAGGGGTCGGATCGTAAGCGACGGTAATAATTAAATATTTTTTGAAAACTTGCTTGACGACCCCCTGAAAAACCAGTTTAATGCGCCCCGTTGCCCAGATAGCTCAGTCGGTAGAGCAGGGGATTGAAAATCCCCGTGTCGGCGGTTCGATTCCGTCTCTGGGCACCAAATACCGAAAACCCTGAATCGCAAGATTCAGGGTTTTTTTATGCCTGCGATTTGACCGGCGCAGCCGTGATGTACTTTCCTGCACACCCCGGCCTCGGCCTGGATTGTCCAACCGCCGCCCGAAGACTATCGTTGTCAGCTACCCGCAATGGTAAGACGCCGATGAATCTGCAGGACATGCCGTCACTGGCACCCAGCCACATCGAGTTACCGCTGCCCGCGTTCGCGCCCGGCGAACCCTTCAAGGAACCCGCTGCAGACGGTTTTATCCTCGGCGGCTTTACCTGGCGCCATGCTTCCCATGACAGCGCGCGCCCGGTCGTGATCATCAACGCCGCCACTTCCGTGCGCTGCCGCCACTACGCGCGGTTTGCCGACTATCTGCATGCCAACGGCTTCGACGTGATCACCTATGATTACCGCGGCATCGGGGATTCACGCCCCGCTTCGATGAAAGGCCTGAGGGCGTCATGGTCCGACTGGGGCACCCTGGACTTCGAGGCGATGCTCAAGCGCGCCCAGCGCGAATTCCCCGGCCAACCCATCGATGTGGTGGCTCACAGCTTTGGCGGCTGTGCAGCGGGCCTGGGAGCCTCGGGGCCGGTGATTCGTCGCCTGGTGACGGTGGGTGCGCAATTCGCTTACTGGCGCGACTATGCGCCCGCCCATCGCTGGCGCATGTTGGGCAAGTGGCACCTGGTGATGCCGTTGCTGACGATGCTGTACGGTTACTTCCCCGGCAAGCGCCTGGGCTGGCTGGAAGACACCCCTGCCGGCGTCGTCCGGGACTGGAGCACACCCACCGCCCGTTACGAAAGGCGCCCCAGCGGCCGCGACCTGCATGTGAAAACCTTTGCGGCAGTCAAGGCGCAAGTCCTGGCCATCAGCATCAGCGACGACCCCTATGGCACAATTCCCGCCATAGAACGCCTGCTCGGCTACTTCACCCACTGCCGCAAAACCCATTTGCGCATCGCACCTGAAGACATCGATCAGACAGACGTGGGACATTTCGCCTTTTTTCGCAGCGCATACCAAGCCACACTATGGCCCATTGCATTGTCCTGGCTGCAAAGCGGCGAACTGGCCCCCGGCACTCCGGGGCGGCTAGTGCCACGCAGCTGACTGATGCGCCCACTCAACGCAATACGGAACGACGCCCATGGCCTCCGCCAACAAGCAGCAAAAACGCGCCACCCGCGCCAAAGACAAGGCCAAGCAGAACCGTACCCAGCGAGCGGCTGCGCCGGTGGAGCTGGACCCGAACGACGATCGCATCGATTTTGACTCGGTGGACCTGACCGAACTGTTCAAGGAAATGCTCGACGCGCAGAAAATCAGCCAGCAAGCGATGTGCACGGCCTTCCTCGAACACCCGCTGCTCGCCCTGGTGCTGGAACAGGAAGGCGAGGAGATCGCCACTGACTTCATCATCGGCGCGCTGATCGAGTATCGCCAATGGTCCACCGAAACCGACGAAGCCGGCGCCCTGGCGTGGATCGAATCCCCCGCCTTCCAGGTTGATTACGTGGCAGCCTCCGACGCCATCGCCGCCCAAAACCCACAGACACCCAACTGAGTTCCCATGGCCTCCCTGAACAAGCAGCAGAAACGCGCCAAGCGCGCAAAAATCAAAGCCAAGCAAATTAACATCCACGGCCGCAAACCCGCAGCGCTGGATGATGACCTGGGCGAACCGGGCGAGCCGATCCCGGAATACACCCTGGCGATGTTCAGCAAGATGCACGACGCCGAAGCAGTCGGCCGCAACGACATGCTGCAGGTACTGCTGTCGGAGCTCGCGGTTATAATCTCGGACCATCCCGACCTGCTCGACATGGAAAACGCCGACAACGAAGCCATGGCCGCCACCCACCTGGCCGCCGACATGCTGCTCGACTACCGCATGTGGGCCGACGGCATGGACCGCGAAACCGCCCAGGCCTGGCTCACCGAGCCGCAGTTCATCACCGACTTCGGTCATGCACTGGACCAATACCGCCAGGCGCTGGATGCGCAGGAAGAAAAGGGCGAGTAACCCGCTGCGCCCTGAAACAAAAACGGCCGCCTGTCATCCCTGACAGCGGCCGTTTTGCGTTACCCGCTACTTATCAGTTCAGCACTGCAGCGCCCAGCTTCTGCTGCTTGCGACGGCGCGCCACGAACAGCCCGGCGGCTACCACCAGCACGCTGAGCAAGCCGGTCGCGAGGATCTCCACGCGATGGGCTTCCTGGAACAGCATGATCGTCAGCACGCCAACGATGAACACGATGACCGCGTAGGTCAGGCCCGGGAACAGCCACATGCGGAAGGCGATTTTCTCGCCGGCGATTGCGCGCTGCTTGCGCATGCGCAATTGCGACACCGCGATGACCAGGTACACCAGCAAGGCGATTGCGCCGGAGCTGGCCAGCAGGAATTCGAACACCGCAGCAGGCGCTACGTAGTTGGCGAATACCGCGAGGAACGCAGCAGCCGTCGACAGCACCACGGCCCAGTACGGCGTGCCGCTGCCGTTGGTGCGCTTGGACACCGCCGGCGCATCGCCGCGCTTGCCCAGGGAGAACATCATGCGCGAGGCGGTGTACAGCGCCGAGTTCAGGCAGCTGGTCACCGCAACCAGGACCACGATATCGACGATCATCTTGGCGTTTGGAATGCCCATGCGCTCAAGAACGGTCTGGTAGGAACCCACGCTGGCCAGGACTGGATCGTTCCATGGCACCAGGGATACCACGATGAAGATCGACACCAGGTAGAACAAGCCGATCCGCCAGATCACCGAATTGGTGGCCTTGGAAATTTGCTGGCCCGGGTTCTTCGATTCTGCGGCGGCAATGGTCACGATCTCGGTGCCCATGAACGAGAACATGGTGGTCAGAATAGCCGCCAGTACTGCGCCCATACCGTTAGGCATGAAGCCCTGGGTGTCGAACAGGTGGGACACACCACTGACCTGACTGGTCGGCAGGAAGCCGAAAATCGCCAGGATACCGAGCACCACGAAACCGACAATCGCAATGACCTTGATCAGCGCGAACCAGAATTCGAACTCACCGTAATTCTTCACACTGAACAGGTTGGTCGCCGTCAGCAACAGCGTGATGATCAGCGTAAACGCCCAGATCGCTATATTCGGGAACCAGGCGTGCAGGATGGTCGCCGCGGCGTTGGCCTCCAGCGGTATCACCAGCACCCAGAACCACCAGTACAGCCAGCCGATGGTGAAGCCGGCCCAATGACCGATCGCCCGATCGGCGTAGGTCGAAAATGAACCGGTGTCCGGTGAAGCAACCGCCATCTCACCCAGCATGCGCATCACCAGTACCACCAGGGTACCGGCGGCGGCGTAGGCCAGCAGCACGGCCGGGCCTGCTGCAGCAATGGCATGACCGGAACCGACGAACAGCCCGGCACCGATAACCCCGGCGATCGACAGCATGGTCACATGACGCGGTTTGAGCCCCTGTTCGAGGCCATTGGAACTTGGGGTACTGCTCATTGAAACTACCTTTGTAAGGAAAAGCGAAAGCATTGAGCTCGACGTTTGTTCTCTCTCGTAAAAAGAAACCAACGGGGCGTTCCTTATTCTGCACGCAATAATTGCGCCAAAATGTTACGAACTCCCAAGACCCGGGGCTCTCCGCCTGACCGGACAGTCATCGCAAGTGCTTGAGATTAATGGCAATTTGCCAGAGCGTTACCCTGCGACTCACTTTCAGGACGATTTGCCGCACCAGAAACACAACAAAAAATGCCCGTCGCACAATAAAAGTGCAGATCAGGAACGTTTGTCCGGTTAACGCTTCCAACCCCCCGGCAAAGCTGGCAACATCGCGCCTTTTTTTACGGCAGGACGTCGTTTTTCCATCGCCGGGCAGGTTCAAACACCTGTTCGTTTGATAGCAGCGCGACAGTCTGCTGTGACGATGCGACAACCTGCCACATGACATCCGTTTACTGCCCGTAGCGCTGTTGGCTGCCATTCAGACGCTATGCTAGCTTGGCCGCCTCGCCAGGAAGGCCGCCAACAGCAGGAGCAACACACTATGAGGAACGCACATGGCTGAGGCCACGCCCGCGCTTGAAATCCGCAACCTGCATAAACGCTACGGTTCGCTGGAGGTGCTCAAAGGCATCTCGCTGACCGCCCGCGACGGCGATGTGATCTCGATCCTGGGCTCCTCCGGTTCCGGCAAGTCCACGTTCCTTCGTTGCATCAACCTGCTGGAAAACCCGCACCAGGGCCAGATCCTGGTGGCCGGTGAAGAACTCAAGCTCAAGGCCGCCAAGAACGGCGAACTGGTCGCTGCCGATGGCAAGCAGATCAATCGCCTGCGCAGCGAGATTGGTTTTGTGTTTCAAAACTTTAATCTGTGGCCGCACATGAGCGTGCTCGACAACATCATCGAAGCGCCGCGCCGGGTGCTCGGGCAAAGCAAGGCCGAAGCCACCGAAGTCGCCGAAGCCTTGCTGGCCAAGGTCGGCATCGCGGACAAGCGCCACGCCTACCCCGCCGAACTGTCCGGCGGCCAGCAGCAACGCGCGGCTATCGCCCGCACGCTGGCGATGCAGCCCAAGGTGATTCTGTTCGACGAGCCCACCTCCGCCCTTGACCCGGAAATGGTCCAGGAAGTACTTAATGTCATCCGCGCATTGGCCGAGGAAGGCCGTACCATGCTGCTGGTCACCCACGAAATGGGCTTTGCCCGCCAGGTGTCCAGCGAAGTGGTGTTCCTTCACCAAGGCCTGGTAGAAGAGCAAGGATCGCCACAGCAGGTGTTCGAAAACCCGCTTTCGGCGCGCTGCAAACAATTCATGTCCAGCAACCGCTAACGGAGCTACAGCATGCAGAACTACAAAAAGGTCTTCCTGGCTGCCGCCGTCACCCTGGCGTTCAGCGCCGGTGCCATGGCCGAAACCTTGAAGATGGGCATCGAAGCGGCCTACCCGCCGTTCAACAACAAGGATGCCAGCGGTAACGTGGTCGGCTTCGACAAGGAAATCGGCGACGCCCTGTGCGCCAAGATGAAAGTCGAGTGCACCGTGGTGACCTCCGACTGGGACGGGATCATTCCGGCCCTGAACGCCAAGAAATTCGATTTCCTGATCTCCTCGATGTCGATCACCGACGAGCGCAAGCAGGCGGTGGACTTCACCGACCCGTACTACAGCAACAAGCTGCAATTCATCGCCCCGAAAGACAAAGACTTCAAGACTGACAAGGCTTCACTGCAAGGCAAAGTGATCGGCGCACAACGTGCGACCCTCGCCGGCACCTGGATGGAAGACAACATGGAAGGCGTTGAAGTCAAACTCTACGACACCCAGGAAAACGCCTACCTTGACCTGACCTCCGGTCGTCTGGACGGCATCCTGGCGGACAAGTACGTCAACTACGAGTGGCTCAAAAGCGACGCCGGCCGTTCTTACGAGTTCAAGGGTGACCCGGTAGAAGAAAGCGACAAGATCGGTATCGCTGTACGTAAAGGCGACCCGGTCCGCGAGAAGCTGAACGCCGCACTGAAAGAGATCGTTGCCGACGGCACCTACAAGAAGATCAACGACAAGTACTTCCCTTTCAGCATCTATTGATTCTGACTTGCCTAGCAGGCGCCGTTCGCTAACGGCGCCCGCCCCTGGCATTGCCTGCCGCGATTTGAAAAGAAATCCATGACTATCGATCTCTACGGATTCGGCCCGGCGCTCGCCGCTGGCGCGCTGATGACTGTGAAACTGGCACTCTCGGCCCTGTGCCTGGGGCTGGTGCTCGGTCTGCTCGGCGCCTTGGCCAAGACTTCCCCGTACAAGCCGTTGCAATGGCTTGGCGGCACTTATTCGACCCTGGTGCGTGGCATCCCGGAATTGCTCTGGGTGCTGTTGATCTACTTCGGTACGGTCAACCTGATGCGCGAACTGGGCGAGTTCTTCGGCAACCCCGACCTGGAACTCAACGCCTTCGCCGCTGGCGTGATTGCCCTTGGCCTGTGCTTCGGCGCCTACGCCACGGAAGTATTCCGCGGCGCGATCCTGGCCATCCCCAAAGGCCACCGTGAAGCGGGCGTGGCCCTGGGCCTGTCGAAATTTCGCATCTTCACCAAGCTGATCATGCCGCAGATGTGGCGCATCGCCCTGCCGGGCCTTGGCAACCTGTTCATGATCCTGATGAAGGACACGGCGCTGGTGTCCGTGATCGGCCTGGAAGAAATCATGCGCCATGCGCAAATCGGCGTCACCGTCTCCAAGCAACCGTTCACCTTTTATATGGTGGCCGCGTTCATGTACCTGGGCCTGACGATTCTCGCCATGACCGGCATGCACTTCATGGAAAAACGCGCCGGTCGCGGGTTCGCAAGGAGCACCCAATGAACTGGGAAGTCATCATCAAGTGGCTGCCGAAGCTCGCCCAGGGCGCGACCCTGACGCTGGAGCTGGTGGCCATCGCCGTGATTGCCGGTTTGTTGCTGGCCATTCCGCTGGGCATCGCCCGGTCATCGCGCCTGTGGTACGTGCGCGCATTCCCCTACGCCTACATCTTCTTTTTCCGTGGCACGCCGCTGCTGGTCCAGCTGTTCCTGGTCTATTACGGCCTGGCGCAGTTTGATGCGGTGCGCAACAGCTCGATGTGGCCCTACCTGCGCGATCCGTTCTGGTGCGCCACCGCGACCATGACCCTGCACACCGCCGCCTACATCGCGGAAATCCTGCGCGGTTCGATCCAGGCGATTCCCAAGGGTGAAATCGAAGCTGCCCGGGCGCTGGGCATGTCCCGGGCCAAGGCGATGTTCTACATCATCCTGCCCCGCGCCGCGCGCATCGGCCTGCCGGCCTACAGCAACGAAGTCATCCTGATGCTCAAGGCCAGCGCCCTGGCCAGCACCGTGACCTTGCTTGAGCTGACCGGGATGGCCCGCACCATCATTGCCCGGACCTACCTGCCGGTGGAGATCTTCTTCGCGGCGGGCATGTTCTACCTGCTGATGGCCTTCGTTCTGGTGCGCGCCTTCAAGCTGCTGGAGCGCTGGCTGCGCGTCGATGCCTGCCAAGGGCGTTGATAGCCCAGTGCTGACGGGCGAGGCCCTGCTCGCCCGCTTCGCCGCGCTGGATGCTTTTCTGATTGAGCATCAAGCGCTGTGGAAGCCGCGACCGTTCACCCATCTGCAACTTCCCTGGGAAGCGTCCTGCCCGCAACTGGCGCAGTGGCTGCGCGGCCGTTCACTGGAAGAGGCTGAACTCGCCCACAACCATCCCGCCCTGCTGGACGCACCCGAGCCTTTCGCTTCGCTGGCCGCACAGTCGCTGCAACTCAGCGCCATTGGCGAACTGCCGGCCCATGCGCTGGAAGAGGCCGGGCACCGCCTGAATGTCGATGTGCCGGGGCGCAAATGGCAGCAGATCGAAGCGTTTGCCAGCCGCCTGGAATTCACCCAGCCGTCCAAACACTGGCTCGACTGGTGTGCCGGCAAAGGACACCTGGGCCGACGCCTGTTGCAGGCCGGCCAGCAACTCACCTGCCTGGAATACGACCCGGCACTGGTCGCCAGCGGCCAGGCACTCAGCCAGCGCCATCACCTGCACGCCCTGCATGTTGAACAGGATGTGCTCGCCGCCGAAGCCGCAAGCCTGCTGCACTGCGGGCATACCCCAGTCGCGCTGCACGCTTGCGGAGACCTGCACGTCAGGCTGATCCAGCTCGCCAGCGCCGCAGGCTGCAAGCAGCTGGCTGTCGCACCCTGCTGCTACAACCGGATCAGTCTCACAGCCCATCAGGCGCTTTCCTCACCGGGCCAGCAATCCAGCCTGCAGCTGTCCCTGGATGACCTGGCGCTGCCTGCCAGCGAAACCGTCACCGCCGGCGCCCGGGTCCGCCATCAGCGCGACACCTCCATGGCCCGCCGCCTGTGCTTCGACCTGCTGCAAAGGCAACTGCGCGGAGTCGATCAATACCTGCCCACGCCATCTCTGCCCAGCGCCTGGCTGGATAAACCCTTCGCCGAGTACTGCCATCACCTGGCCGCGCTCAAAAACTTATCCACAATCGGGGCCCAGGACTGGCCCGCCCTGGAGGCCGCCGGCTGGCAACGCCTGGCACAGGTGCGCAACCTTGAGCTGTTGCGCGTGCTTTTCCGACGCCCGCTGGAGCTTTGGCTGGTGCTCGACAGGGCCATTTACCTCTCCGAGCAGGGTTACACCATTCGCCTCGGAACCTTCTGCGAAAGCCCCCTCACTCCGCGTAATCTGCTGATCCTGGGCGAGCGCTGCTGAAGCACCCGGCCTGTGGATAACTCTGTTGATGGAATTATCCTGGATCCAATGTATACAGCTGTTTCCTTCCTGAAACACCTGTGTTCATTTTTCGTACGCATGGATAAAAAACCATTAAAACAGGCATTTGCGGGCGAATGAGAACGGGTCCACAAAATCGGTAATGAGCAGTAACGGCCATCACGCCCGTTGTGCATAAGCAATTCGGGAAAACGACATAACCGCCGAATACGGGACAACGCCCGCAGGCATTTGCGCCCCGACCGCGACCCTTGCTATACAGGCAAACAAAGCGCCGACACTGCGGCCGTTAACAATAAAAACAAAACACAGGACTCGACTCGTGACGTTCATTTCCTACGCACAGAACTTCGAAGACATCCGCCTGTGGCGCGCCCTCAGAACCGTCGAAAACGGCTTCTACATCGACGTAGGCGCCAACGATCCCGTCCACGACTCGGTCACCAAGGCTTTTTATGACCACGGCTGGACCGGCATCAACGTCGAGCCTGTCGCCAATTACCACCAGGCCCTGTGCGAACAACGTCCCAAAGACACCAACCTGCAATGTGTCGCCGGCGAAAACGCCCAGGACCTGACCTTCTACAGCATCGCCGACACCGGCCTGTCGACACTCGAACCCAGCGTCGCCCAACAGCGCAAAGACGCCGGCATGGACGTGCGCAGCCACACCGTGCAATCGCGCACACTGACCTCCATCTGCGAGCAGCACGCCCAAGGCAAGCCCATCCACTTCCTGAAAATCGACGTCGAAGGCCACGAAGAAACCGTGCTGCGCGGCATAGACTTCAGCCAGTGGCGCCCCTGGATCATCCTCATCGAGACCCCATGGGAGCGCAACCAGACCTGGGAAACCCTGCTCACCGACGCCGGCTACCAGTCCATCCTGTTCGACGGCCTCAACACCTACTACCTCGCCGAAGAACACCTGAACCTCAAACCCGCCTTCGACATCCCGCCCTGCAACCTGGACAACTTCCAGCTCTGCCGCGGCCACACATTCAGCCACCCCCTCAGCGACGCCGACCAACACCTCGCCGCCGCTCTACAACGCGCCGAACAGGCCGAAGCGCAACTGCACGCCATCCAAAACAGCCGCACCTGGAAAGCCCTGCACAAACTCCGAACAGCACTGCGCCGCGCCTGACCCAAGGCCCGCGCAAAAATAGTCTGAATTCAGGGGTTTACAGAACCATTCCAATCGCTATAATCGTCGCCCAACACGCCGGTATAGCTCAGTTGGTAGAGCAACTGACTTGTAATCAGTAGGTCCCGGGTTCGACTCCTGGTGCCGGCACCATACAAAACGAAGCCCCTGCAGAAATGCAGGGGCTTTGTTGTTTCTGGGTCGCTTACTTTTTGCCTACACCTGAAAGAAACCTCAGGGGCCTGACTGCTCGGGACTACCCGCAAAGGAAAACCTGTGGGAGCGAGCTTGCTCGCGATGAGGCCGCCAGCCTCACTGTAGATATCCAGTCATAACTATCTTGCTGCCCCTTCCCCCATCTAACCGCCTCGCTGTTCGACTGGCGCGCGACAATTCTTCAGCGGTCTGTATGCCATCTATGATGTTCATTACATTGTCCGCTGGAATCGCTGTATCCCGCTCTACATCTGCAGAAGCGCACAATGAGCATTCCGCTGACTTCCCGCTTGATCCATCCAACGAGCCATTCTTTGGGGAAATAAACTCGCCAGGACGAGCCCTGCTGCCTATACCCCCCCACCAGTCGCAACCGAAACATTGCTGACGGTCAGCACCGGCAGAAATCGACCCATAGCAACCCCTCGCGAAAGGCAGCAATCGGCCAGATGCGGCCATTCACTTTCGGCTGTGAATTCAACCGGTCGATGCAACAGATTAGCCAAATCGCACCAGCGCTAATACTCAAAGGCCTGCAACAAGAAATATCGGCGAAAGCCGGCAAACTTTGAAAATTCAAACGAAAGGCAGCACTAACCCCCCAATGCTCCGGAAACTATGAGCCTTCAAAATTTAGGCTCACCCGACTCTGTGTGACCAGCCCGATGTTGGCGTTGAGGTGTCACACGAACAGGTAGCACTGTCGTTTGCAAAACCACAGCCTTGATGTCATGAACCTCTATCGACTCTAGTTCAAGTCGAAGTGAGGGCTCCCGGTGCTCTGGCTGCCGTAGAGACTCCAGATGGGCGTCAAAATCGAAAAACAATGGCAGCATCGGAACTGATCCGCCTAGTTCCTCTATAGTTTCGGTGTTGATTTCGTACTCTGGGTGACGGACATCGAACTCATAGTCAATGTCCTCAATGGATGCAGAAACGACCTTCCTTCCTGTTTTAGCCAGCGGCTCGACCAGAGCTGCTTTATGAAACAGAACCACGTTTACGCCTTTGCCATCTTGAACGGAGGGGAACAAGATCCCGTCGAGCTCAGGCTCCGACATGCCGGCTAAATAATCTGCAACAGCCTGTGTGGTCAGGTACTCACGCTCTTGCTCACCCGGCATGACGGGAACAGTCAATCGATCAGTCAACGTCGACAGAAACCCAATACGCTGTTTCTCTTCCGCATAGCTCGGATCAAAGAGGCTTCCCTTGAAACTGATCGTCTTAAGGGCTCTCAGATCGAGCAGGTGGAGTGGCCGGATGATCGAAAATTTCGCCACAACTACATTGCTGCCTACCACTGGCCGGATCTCAGACAATGCAGAGTGGGCTTGTTCAGACCCATAGAAAACGGAGATACCTGAAGCATTCATGCGGCCGGCACGCGCGTATTTCCCCGGAGGTGGGCCCAGCTCGCCTACAGGGCTTTCGAGTGCTTTCTTCAGGTCTAAGGAGGACTGAAATTCACGGGCCCTATAAAGAGCTTCCAGAGCAGTACTTGGGCCTACTTGGACGACGGCTACGTCTAGTGTTCGAAATTGCATCTGGTGCAGGTTGTTGAAAACCGACTTGAGGACATCGAGCACCTCCTGATTGAAGAATCGCACCTCATTTTTCAGGGCTACTTCAAGCCTTTGCCATTTCCGATCCCAGTCTCTGTGGGAGTGAGCTTTGAGCTCATAGAATGAGGTGTGGGCGAACTCAGTCTCTCCTTCGTCCGGATCACCCGGCCGACGGCAGTCAAATCGATCAGAAAGGAGCTCTAGAATGTCCGCGGCGATACAGTCGGCTGCGCAGAGTAATTCGGCGACGACGCCTTGGACGGGCTCACCCTCACGCTCCCAGTTATAGTCCGACTCCTTATCACGTAACCAGGCACTTTGATAATCGTCGGGGCCGTCCGGGGTCATGGAGTAGTGCTGCTCAATTGCGGTCTGTACCCGTCCGGCAATTTCGACGATTGAGAGGCAGGGAGTTTCGATCTCCGCGCAGTAATCGCAGGTGGCTGGAATCCCCTCAACCTCAATTTGGCCGGAGAGGTACTTCTCGCCTATGCACTCATGGCAAACCTGTTTTTCTGGCAGATCACCTAAATGAGCGAATTCACCACGCATACCTCAACCTCCCCCGACTTGAACGTATCTGTAAAGTGTACACCGCGTGACGGTTACACCGGGGTCATCACGCCGTGTTGAGGGTGGGTGATCGGCCAAAAGTTGCGCATTATTGCGGGTGGCGACAGGCAACAATCGGCCAGGAGCGGTTGTTGAGTTGCTGCACTTTTGGAGAACTTCACTATTTTATCGCCTCATATATGAAAGAGCCAACAACAGATCCTGTCGCGCCTAGCACTATAGCCGTGAGTCCGGAGATTGCTAGCGACCATACGGGATGCTGCCTTATGAAGTCTGTCATCCTGTAGAAAAGATCTTTTTGTATTCTGTTTATTTCGGACTGACATTTTTCGATAGTTTCACTGGAGACTTTTTCTTGTCGACTCCGCTCCACACAACTTGAACAAAGGATTGGCTTGTGGCATGAATGCGTGATATCAGTCTTTATGCCATTCATATCAAAAATACAACCGCGCGTCTCATCGTGGGTAAAGCTAGTGCTCTCTGCGTTTGTGGGTATACGGTCTCCGCTTCTTTTGTATAGGAGCAAGTATGCGTAGAAAAGACGATAGATAGCATTTTCTAGTGGGATGTTTGAGAGTCCAAGTATGTCTTTGATTTCGTGAAGCGAAAACACCACTCTGTTGGATGTAAGACGCCGCGTGTACCAGTTGCCTTCAATTGGTACGTTGACTATCGACACCAAAAAGTCCCCATTGAAATTTGTAGGTAGGACGTTCTCCAGAGCCGCATCTGTGAACTCCCAATCATCGCCGTCAGATTGACAGTTCAGGGAATAGTTCTCAATTTCGCCAATCACTTCAAATATTGAAGAATTCCAC
Source organism: Pseudomonas sp. 65/3-MNA-CIBAN-0223 (assembly GCF_040310425.1). NCBI lineage: Bacteria > Pseudomonadati > Pseudomonadota > Gammaproteobacteria > Pseudomonadales > Pseudomonadaceae > Pseudomonas > Pseudomonas sp. 65/3-MNA-CIBAN-0223. The sequence continues at coordinate 130,405 of NZ_JBEOPV010000002.1, read as the reverse complement.
TCCTTAAGCTTTCTCTTTTGGAATTCCGCAGGCATATGCCCAATTGTTGCCACGGTTATTTTGATTTTTGACACTGCCACTCCTTAGCGACGCGTAACTATGCTTAAGCACAAAATTATCTGTGATTGACCGAGCGGGGCAGTGGGCGAAATTCTTACTTCACTCTTCATCCCTTACCGGTAAAGCCTTCCAGCATTATGATAGAAGTATGCAAAGGTATATACAATGAGTGGACATCCCTATTATTCGTTCTGGTAGGTTCACGGATGGAGGCGATCATATGGCCAAACGCGTTGCGAAAACAGCCGGCTAGTCCCCATAAGCATTGCAGATGCTTCCTTTTTCGGCTGCTGTGCCCCATCATCGACAGCTACGGGTCGAAAATGGACTTTGATCCGTTGTAAGCTCGTTTGCTCCCTAGTACCCCATGCAGGAAAGCCTACAAGTTCAACCTATTGATTTACAATGAATACTGTGCTTACCAGCATGCAAAGAATACGATTTTTTGTGCCGATACAAACGGATATCCGGGGCTGTATCGGGGGTTTGCGCACGTAGTAGACGGCATGCAAGAATCTCGAAAAAACCAGGGCCTCTGCAGGACGCGAAAATGAGCTCTCACCTAAAGCACTCTAAAGATAATCTTGCAGCGGCCGAGCAGGCGATTTCCTCAATGATGCAAGCACCGTCGTTCGCGCATTATGAATCAGAATGGCGGGAATACCTTGGCCATATCGAGAAAGTATGGATCAAGACGGAGCGAGCCTGTGTCTCCTTCCAGGCAAAATTCCAGCCGTGGCAGGGTAGATTCCAAGCCCTTCGAAAAAAAGACATGCTGCTACGATATTTGAAAGCTGCGAGAGATGCAGATAACCATTCCATCCAAGATCTGGCGAGTATTCAAGCCGGTTATCGGTCCATCGGGTTTGCGGATTCAACAGGTGGGCATATTGAAAATTTGACCATCTCCAACGGTGAGATAGTCCAATACTCCGGTGACCCTATAGTCATTACTGACGTTCCACCACGACCAGTGGCGCTGCCTGTGAAAAATAACGGTGCTTGGTACAACCCGCCGACTACTCATTTGGGGAAACCTATTAGTACAGCGCACCCAACCGACCTTGCTATGATGGGTTTGGCATTTTATAACGGATTTATTTTGGAAGTAGAACAAACCTTTTTTATTTAATAAACCACTGTTGCTCCCGCCCCCATTGGGTGTGGGACTAATTGCGCACCATGATGTCTAGGTGACCCCGAGGCTAATACAAGCTATTAACACGCAAGGGACAAAGTATTAGATCTAGAGCGGTATAAAACAACCATATCATCCTATAAGAGTTAATGACTTAGTGTTGTATATTCCTACAGTAATCCACCCTACCTTGCGTTCTGTCGGCCGAACCCCAACGAGCCCCCTCCCGCACAGACCACTTTCCCAGATGCTGCGCTGCTTTCCTCACGGAGGATTCGCGATGCCAAACCCAGATCTGATGCCTACGCTCTGGGTTGAGCAGCGACGCTCGGCAAAAGTCGCTCGTAATGTATAAATTGGCGCTCATCTCAGATGCGAATGGACAAAAACAATGCTCAAAGCCCAACCGAATGAGAGGATCGCGACTCCCGAGGTGAAGCTGAGCATCAGAGGATGTTTCCACACGGCGCTAACCCTCCAGCCCGATGACTCAACAAATGTTCTTATGCTGGAGCAATTACCACGCCAGCAGTTACATTCGGCGCCAGGCGTCGTTCCACGCAGATCAAATGGACCTTGAGGAGCTACGCCTCTATTGTTTTATGGAAAAGTCCCCCAATAGCGGGTCACTTTCCGAATATCTGGTGCTGATTGCCTTAAAAGATCATCGATAATTAAATCTCCTGCAGCGGGGATTTTGCGCACAGGATTTCCGGCCCCTGGCGACGATGCACGCTTTTCCTACGCCTTACCCTGTTACGCTGCTTCCATCCGCGAAGGAATCGCGATGCCCAACTAAGACCTGCTCCCTTCCCTGCTCTACAAGATCAACGAAAACCAGCTTTCCCTCCAAGCCGCCATCATGGAGCTGACGATATGGGTCGAGCAGCGTGGCTCAGCAGAAGTCGCCGGCAATGTCCGCAGCGCTCTGCAGACGATCGACAGGAACGAAGAGTTCATCAAGATGACATTGGCCGTGCCAATGACCCCAGAATGACTCCAAACAGCCAGAAGCAGCCATTCAGAACGTCTACAGAATTAAGGGCAATTCACCAAGTAGGTCGGAACGAGACCGCCAACGGGACCGCGATATTGACTATCTAGTCGTCTAAACCTAGATCTGAATCCAGCCACCGCATTCTGGCGATACCGAAATCCATACCATTTGAAAGCAATTCACCTGCCATGCCCAAAAAATTAAATCTACCTTCTCTCGTTGACGCATTCTTGTTCACAGTCGAAAATCCTTCGCCCTCTACGCCAATGGAATGAGCAAGACATGAAGTCCTCTACGACCGTCTATGACGTTTTTACACCAACTACACCTGCAAAAGCTTCCTTTATCGAGAGGGAAGATATAAATGACAAGTTAGTAGATGCGCTCAGAACTCCTGGGACACAAATTGTCGTCTATGGGTACTCGGGGTCGGGAAAATCCACTCTACTAAGAAACAAACTACGCCAACTATACGAGCATGAAGTAACCACAAGGTGTACCTCGGCATCTAGTTTTGATCAACTTATGCTTAGTGCCTTTGATGACTTGGATGCATATTATATTTCTGAGCTTCAAGCGAAAGATACAGCAACCATTTCTGCATCCGCTAAAACTACGCTAGCTTCAATCAGAAGCGAATTGTCTGTTACCGCTTCATCCTCATCCGAAAATTCCGCAAAGAAAACAAGGATCTTGCCACCGCAATTAACAGCTCAGAATCTCGCCAAGCTCATGGGGGAAGCGAACTGCTGCTGGGTTCTTGAAGACTTTCATAAAATTGAAGAATCTGAGCGTACGAAACTTTCGCAAACCATGAAAGTGTTCATGGACATGGCCGACGACTACAGAACTGTAAAAGTCATTGCTGTTGGCGCAGTTGACTCCGCAAGACAGGTTGTCCAGTATGATCCAGAAATGCGTACACGCATTGCGGAAATCCATGTCCCGCTTATGGAACCATATGAACTTCAGAGCATAATAAATCTAGGCACAAAAATTCTCAAAATTGCTTTCAGTCCGAGCCTTACGAATAAAATAAGCCATTATGCTAATGGGCTACCAGCAATCTGTCATACCTTGTGCTTAAATGTGTGCCAGCAAAATGATATATATGAAGAAGCTAGCGCGCCCATTACACTTACAGCCGAAGAGCTTGAGCCCGCACTAAAGAAATATCTATCTAACTCCTCTGATACTTTAAAAATGGCATTTGAGGCTTCACTCAAACAAAATCGCAAGAGTAAGTACAACCACCCTAAGCTTATAATCCATGCGCTCGCACAGCTTTCACAGGACGGAGCAACCAAAGATGAAATACTTCGCAAAATTAATAAGGTAGAACCTTCTTATTCATCTAAAAGCTTCGTCGGAGGAATGGAGAAGCTATGTAAAGCTCTTCGAACACCTCTGGTAAGGTTTGATGATAACTCAGGAAAATATTCATTTATCGATCCTTTGTACAGATCATTTGCACTAGCCCTTAATTCTGAAGAACCAAAAACCAGCTTTGAAGTAAATATCAACAGCTTACTTGAAGTTCTCACCAAGAGCTACAACAATACTAGGAGGCGACACAAATGATGGACATTTATATCAGCACGGCTTATCAGCCTACAAACACAAATCAAAAAAATTAACATAAAATCATGATACTTAAAGCAATCAATTTCTTCAGAAATTCTCAAAATCAACATTTGGCCACGTGGATTCAAACTCTATCAGTGATTACGGGCGTGATAATCGCATTATTTCAGCTTTCGTCAGCCTTACAAGAAAGCGATTATAAAAAAGGAGAACAGTATCTGAAATTCGAAACCGAGTTTTCATCAGAAGTAGGTCGATCAATGGGTTTGATACACGAATACTATGCCAATAGGAACTCGTTGCCCGACGATAAATACAGTGAATTGTATCCGGTTGAAAAGCTTATCAAGACCAAAAGCTCCATCGAGGATTTTGTCTCGCGATTAAGCAACTGCGGTGTTTTCAGAGTATGTCCACCTGATAATGTCGATAACTTTGTCTGTTCGATCTCACAGGCCATGTATGTTGATCTCTCTAAGAGCATCACATGGCCATCAACATGGAAAATTGAATTTTCCGAACCGGTTTTCTATGAAATGAAAATCGATGAGCACTGCGGGCTGAAGGAACGAATTAAATTTTGGTACTTGAGGTAAACTTCACTTAAAGTAATAAAAAGTAGAACCCAGCAAGTGAACTATATCATGGATAACACAAGCACTACCTTGTCTTTACGCGAAGCTTTTGCGCACTCACAGTATGGATCACGAATGACCGCCCTTGGCCGATTGCTTCCTATCGCTATGGGCAAACATCGGGCAATGACGCCTTCACGCGCAGCGGAACGGCGGATTGGGAAGCCGCTACGCGGAACGAGCCAGCGGATGCCGGGCTAGTTTCCCCGTCTAAAGCCGACTATTGGCCGAAGCAGCCGCTAAAAGGAAATACACGGCTGATCACCCTTTAAGTTTTTATTCGAGAAATCTTATGTCAAATTTTGTGGATGGTGAGTTGTTAATCTTGAGATATATCCCAGCTGTTGGCTTCAGAGATGAGTTTCTCAGCGTAGCCTATTAAGCTTTCGAGAGTGTCCCATTGGAGTCCTTTGGTTGGATAGCTGATTGGGTATTTCCCTTGTAGCGCGTCACTAAGTAATAATTCCAATACACCCAATTCTGATGAGAGCATTAGCCTAGAGGGGCTGTATTCGTGCCAATCCGACCGTTTTTTTTCTTCCAGTAGTCGCGACCTTGCTTTATGAGCCTCCCAGTTTACTTTGCCGACTATTGCGTCTATCGATAGCTGTTCGGATGTCCGCGAAAGATCCTCCAGGCTTGTAAGAGTTATGTTGGAGCTGCGAGCAGAAAGTATGGCCCCTGACTGAAATCCAACTTCCGAAAGCAATATTCCCCTGTCAGCGCCTACATCTTGCACAATGGCGGAAAGAGCCATAACTTTCTCTTTTGGTATATTCCTCTTCCATGCTTTACACTCCACAATCCATTTGAAATTCACTCCACCGAATATTCCTGACGCAAGAACATCAATATTGTGAATACCACGTGCTCCATGTATTTTGCATTCGATCTCGGTTTTCAGACCTAATGTAATAAAAAAATCCGCAGCCTTTTGTTGATATTCAGCCCAGTGCATTAAAGCTCCTCGGAGTGGTGAATGATTGAGTTTATTGAGCTGTTGCATCATCCCATCTCACGTAATCCCGAAGGCTGCTAGGGTGGCATAGGAGCCCAGTTGAGAGGACCAGGTTCCGCAAATTAGGCAGTACCCTCCCTGAGCTGCGTGTGATTACGGCGCTCTGTGAGTCCTATCGTACAGCCCCCCATTACCGCATCCTTTGAGCGAGGCAGATGCCTCAACTTTAGCAGATTTAGCAGACTGGCCCTGAACCAGCCTTGGTCGAGTGCGCGCCTAGTCTCGGCCGTTTCTAGCCAGTAGACACAGCCGGAAGCCGGCCAAAAGCACTCATTCAGCGTCAAGATGGCTAAGGGGGGGGGAAGGTCGTAAAGAAATATGCTATACGGATTGAATTTTATCGTGAACATAATTGACGCGGAGCTGATCGGTTGTCAAAAGACGATTGTCTAAGCGAAAAATTCAGTTTTGGCTTTCGGCCGGCACATACAAGGACAAAAAATGACCGTTAAAGCATTTGCCACACAGCTTTTAACTTCTGTCAAAGAAGTTAAAATCAGCAGCGAATCGATTAATTGCGATAACCTTATCTTATACCTTGAAAAGGTTATAGCCACCGAGCCCGGCGATCTCAGCCCAGATCAGATAGAAAATCTCAAAGCGCAGCTCCAACTTATGGTTGAAAGAGAGAAAAGCAATCATGCTTCCGATCTTGAAATGTTTCGTACGGTTATTCAGTCTGGGCAAAATGCTGTTAAAACAGCTCTTTTAATGAATGGTGGTGCATCAGTTGCCCTACTTGCATTTATTGGCAAGCTCACTGAGGAACAGCATTCTCGAATCCCCGCATTTACCGATTCTTTGGCAATCTTCGTATGCGGTGTATTTGCTATAGTTGTTTCATCAGGTTCCACCTATCTGAGTCAGTGGTTTTACGCCGAGACAGAAAGCTGGAAACAACGTACTGGCCTTTTCTTTAACATCGTTGCAATATTGCTAGGCCTGATTTCTTACGGTCTTTTTGTATGGGGAATGCGCAGCGCTTACGCCGCATTTTTAGCATTCACATAAAAATTATTAAAAATTAATCTCCCTGAATTCCTAAGCGATTCCGACTGGCCGCTCCAGGCCGATTGCTGACTGTCGCGAAGCCTAAAAACGCTTTAATGCAGCCGCCGCAATGGCTAATAGGCTTACTCCTAATCCGAAAAACACTGTAATCAGGCACGAAACCGGTCGAATAATTTCCTCAGAAATACATCGCCTGCCATAGAGCCTGAAAGCAAGTAATGCCCAGACCAATTGTCCCAACCCGACGCAAGGCTGAACTCAGCACACTGGAAATCGTGGTGCATTTTTTCACTAACACTTGTGACGGGCGAGCCTACGCGTCAAGGCCATCGATGAGCCAAAAGGAGCGCAGATGACCTCATCCTGCGAATTTCAGAAATCAGTCCAACGTTGTCTGTGGTTGCAGGGGGAGGAACGCTCGCGATACCCTTCCGCCGTCGCTGCAAATTCAGCGACCGGGTGTGAGAGCCCGAATCAATCAAGGCGCAAAGCGCCCCAAAACCTATCGTCGCGTTTTTTTCGTGCGCGATATGGCTTTATGGCGGCTGTGCGTGGGAGACCTTCGGGTCTGCCGGTTGCCTTGATTGCCGGTTTCTCACCCCGCGCACGGCTGTCACCCAAGCCCGTGAGAAGGCTCGTGGCAGCTCCTCAAATCAAGGAGTTGGATAGTGCGCACCATCAAACCTTACGAAGTTTGGCTTCCCCCTCTACGCAGTTCCCAGTTGCGTAACGCCCCACCACCCACCCTTCCCGACTGCTTCTCCCAAGTCGGAGGTGGCAAATGACCGATAATCCAGAACTCAAAACCATCGGCTTCACCCCCGCGATCTACCTCGGTAATCAAGCGATGTTTCACGTCATTGGTGGAGTGCCCATTGCCGATGCGTTATCGATGGCTTCGGATTTTCTCTGCCTTGCCAAGTCGCTGACTGAGGATGCGGCTTATGCGAAGGGCAATGGGCGGCATGCTTGGGCTGCGCATTATCTGGTGGCTATGGGTAAGGCGTTGGTTGATGATTCGGTGAAGGTTTTGATGCGGGAGCGGGGGATTCTGGGGGTTAGTCAAAGGTGGACTTGCGATGGTGCTGGGTCATTTGGGTTTGTTGTGGATGATCTGGCGCTATCGCGGGCAAGCCTTGCTCCGACAGAGGTAGTTCCCAATGGAGGTATTCCAGAGGGGGGTAGCATCTAAATGGGGCCTTCTGCAGCGGCGCTCCTGCTGATTCGGGGTCGATCACGAATCGATGCCTGGACCGATCGATTTCGGGGGATTGCACTCGCTCAGAGCAGCTGCTTGCGTAGGCTATTTAAAGTGAACCAGGCCATCGAAGTCCGCTTTTGGCCGATGTCTGCCAATCACGACAGGCAGACATAGACCCATAGCTGCCTCTGATGGAAAGGCGCTACCGGCCAGAAGCAGACCTTTCCAGGCTCTTTGCTTCGAGACGGATAGATCTCTAGAAAAACAGGGTGGATGCACCCAAAGTAGCCTCATAGAGGCGAAAGTATTATTGGGACTATGGTCCGACATGTTTCATGGCTGAGAGTGTGCGTTAACTAAGCGAGGGTGCAACAGGCTCAGCGCCTGTCTCACCCCCGCTACTTCACCGTTGTTTAGCTATCGGTTGGAGTCCCGAGCTACCGCCGTAAGGCCTCAAGCTCATTGAGCAGCGCCTGCTCGATAAGGCTTTACTCAATCACTTGGCCACTGTCCAGATTGAGCCAGCGGGCATCAGCGATTCTCACTTCTTTGATTTGGCGGTCATTTTCCTTTCGACTGTCCGCACGCATCTGAACGGCTTTGCGCAGTTCGTACTTGCTCGCCGGGTTGCCGTGGTTGATGAGCAGCGTCGCGGGCTTGCTGCAGCCAAAGCCATCGGTACGGAACATGAAATCCAGCAGCATCTGTTGATCGGCATGGGCTGAGTAATACGGCGACATATCAACAACCTCTGCAAGATCAGGTGAAAGGCTATCCATGAGTGCAGGGGATGCCGTCGCACGCTGCATCAGCTCGGAACCTTTGCTGCCGGCAGACTGGTAGCCCGTGAGAATTATGGTGTTGCGTGGATCGTTACCCCAGCGGTTCAGATAGTTGACCACCGGGCCGTTGTCGCACATGCCGGCGCTGGCGATTACGATATCGGCCTCAAAATTGGAAGGCTGCTTGGGCTTCGTCATGCTTAGATAGCCCCCGTCGCCTGCTTTGAAGCGGCCATGCTCGACCAGGCGCTGCAGCATGGCTTCAATCTCATCGGCATGCATGGTGAGCGACTCACACAGTTCAGCATTCAGATATTTGAACTTGCCGTTCGGAGACATGCTGCACAGGTGTTTTGCATACACCTGAGTCACTGCGTGACCTAGTGGAGCATGAACATTGGCCGTGATTAGTCGATCATTGCCGCGCTGCTCAAGCGCTTGTCTGCTCGCGGGCAGGCTAACTTTCATCCAGTGGAGGACGTCCATCAGTAACTCCTGAGCACGGTGCAGCGAGAAGGCCGGCATCAAGACCTTGCCGCCCTTAACGAAGAGGGTGCGGGCGATGACTTCAGCCAGACGTGCCAGCCGCAGTTGGGAATCCTGATGTTCTTGCGCCCGTACCCGGCCGCCGTAAGTGGACTCAACAACGATGTAGTCCGTATCGGGAAACGGATGTTGGCCGCTCTTCATCAGCGGCAGGTAGGCATTCTCATCCGTCTGGCAACCCACATCACCGCTAAAGCAGATGGTGCGACTACCGTCATTCACCTTCCAGCCAATGCTGATCAAACAGGCACCCAGGATATGGCTGCTGCGCAAGTAGGCCATCCAGATACCTTCGGCCAAGCGGATGCTGCGACCCCACTTAAAACCCAGGTCATCATCTAGAACACTCCAGCGAATCTGCTTCACCTCTTGTTCAGTAAACATGCCGCTGACCCGTGCCGCGTCCAGCAGCATCAGTTCGGTGAGTTCACGGGTTGCACGGGTGGCGTAAACAAAGCCGGTAAATCCCTCGCGCCCCAACCGTGGCAGCAGGCCACAGTGATCGATGTGGGCATGAGTGAGTAGCACATATTTGAGGCGCGCAGCCTGGAAGGGAAACGCTTGGCTATTGGCCCATACTTCGCGCTCCGTGCCCTGATGCATGCCACAGTCGACCAGAAACTGCGTGTCAGAATCGGTGTGGTGCAGCCACGTGCACGAACCACTGACACCTTCGATTGCGCCAACAAATTTGATTTTCAACATGATTATTTCCTTCTTAGGGGCGACAGCAGGCGCTGCTCTTGGGCACTCAGCCGAGCTGTCTGAATTAAGTTTTTTAGATGTGGCGAAGCGTGATGAGGCTCAGTCGCTCAAGGCCAATGCACCGGCTGGTACGGGGTAGTGCCGGGCATACAGCCCCTGATAAAGCTGTTCGGCAAAATGCCTTTCGCGTCGGTCAGCCGCACTGTCATGGCCGAGGTAGGGGTGGTGATCGATAAAGCGGTTAAACAGGCGCTCGCAATCGCTGCGATAAAGACGGGTATCCAGAATGTGCGCTTGCCACAACTGCCAGGCTGCACCAGATGGCATCAACATTTGATTGGGGTAGCACTGCTTCAGGCTGAGAAAGCGCCGGTACTCCAGCTCGGCACTGGCCCAGTCCAGATATTGCACTTGGGGGGCGAAGTGCAGGGCAGATAGATCCAATTGCTCAACGGCGGGATCAATGGGAAATGGTTGATGGTTTGTCATGTCGGGCTCCTCTGTGATGACGGAGCCAGTTTCGGGGTGTGGATTCCACAACCAAGACCGTTTATCGCCAATCGTCGAGCAGCGCCTTCACGGCTTTTGAGTCGCGATAATCGCGAATAATCAGGTCGCGATATTGCTCAAGCGCAGGTGCGTCACTCTTGACCTGTAGGGCCGCCTGATAGGCTTTTTCGAGATCGCCGTTTAGGTAGTAGGCCATCATGCTGTCACCCTGCGAGAGTACGGCTGCCTGAACGGCGGCTAAGTGCATAAGGCTTGTACAGTGAGCCGGGCCAATACCCATTTGCGGCAATGTGTCAGCAAAAGGGTTGGGCAGCGGCTCGATTGTTAGATCGCAGTCCCCCGCCAGCATGTCCAGAAAACGGGTCAGTTGAGAAGGAAGGAACCCTTGGCCGGCTTGGCTCTGTTGGTCGATCAGCAGCGTCCTAGCCCAGGCTGCATGGTTGGCCCGTATTGCGGCATCGGTAAACAGTTTGATAACGATCTTCGGCTCGGCGAAAACGCCCTGCAATAGCACTGCGTTCACCAGGCACGAGCGATCCACTGCGTTAAGGCTCAACCTCTTTTTCTCGCTGGCACTGTATTCAAAGCGTTCCTGCTGCAGCGTGATCAACTCCGCCTTCCCCAACGCCTTGACCAGCGTATTGACGGCATTACGCAAGGTAGGGTGTTTGGCTAGAGGGATGCCAAGCGGGTCGCCAACGGCTTGTTGCAGCGTTATCCAGCGTTCAGCGGCCACAGGAAGACTCCAATATGTGACCGATCGAATAACCTGCGTATGGCTCTGGCGAGAAATTCGCAATCTGTTGCGCCTGAGTAAACCAGTTCAGCTGGTTACAGCGCTGATGACTTGACCATTGCTCTACAGCTCGCAACTCATTATTGCGCCGGTACTCAACAATAACGCCCCGGCAGTACCCTGCCTGCATGCCTTCGGAAACCGAGCCAAACCAACTGACCAGTTGGTTCTCCTCACCCTCACGGTCATACATGGCAACCAGTTCTTTGCAGGCTTTGATGAGCTTTACCGACTCAGGCTCGGCGGGCTTGGCCATAACGCAAGCCGGGAGTAAGAACAGAAAGGGTAAAAAGCGCAGCATCACGACTTGGACTCCATGTCAGATGTATTCAACGTAGGCTCAACAGTATCAGTGCGAGCGTTCTGTGCTGCATAGTCGATAAGCGCAGCAGGTGCGCACAGGTACAAGGCCAGCAGGTAGGTACTCAACCAGAGAGGCTGCAGCAAGATAGGTTCAATCGCCGAAGCCCCCCCCCCAATTAGCAAAGCACCTACTCCGACCATTAATGAGGCAACGCCCAACACCCTGAGCAGCCTGACCAATCCCTGCCAGAAGCTGTAGCCAAAGAGCCTGCAGTAGTAAGTGAAGCGCCGCTCCAGAGCGATAAACAGTACAAATGCGATGACTTCAAAGCGCGATAATTCCAAGAGACCCCTGCCGTGCTCGAAGCAGCTTTGGTAGGTGACTACCAGACCAATCACGCCCAGCATGGGCAAGAGAGATGTCAGTACGAAAAGCAGCAGTTTTTGCAGCCCGTACGTGAGGCCGGAATCAAGGATTACGAGTAATGAAACACGGGGTTTGGTCACAGTCAGGCATCCTTTCCAGTCAGTCTTTCAAACAGAGTGCAGATTCCACGCCATTCGGATGAGCAGTCGTCGCGTAGCGACGCAAGACCGGCATTGTTAGCTTGAGGCGCACGGCCTCGTCAATTTCTTCGCTTGCTTGTGTAAGGATTCGCCCTTGAGGCTTGCCCGATATTCAATCCGCGTGGAATGTAGTTTCAGCGTTTCAGCTATGTATCTCGTGGGGCATTCTGGGTATGTCGTGGGTTGCTTAGTCGGTTTGCCAAATGTGGTTGTACCCAGAGGTGTACCACTTAGTAACCGCTATTGGCCGGTGTCTGCCTACCACGAATGGCTGAAGCCGACCCAAAACTGTCGTTCGCGAAAGGCACTAGTTGGTGATAAGTGGCCATATAGTAAGATGTTCAGGCTGCTACCGAGAAACCACTAGCGATAAATTTTCCCCAAAAGTTCGACGGACTTTTTCAGTATGTCATTCCATGAGGGAAGATATAGATAGTTAAATCTGAGTTCAATGAGTGCACCTTTCTGCTCCGCTCCGGTTGTTAAAGTGCAGGGTACGCCTGTTGTTTTCGTCCCGTAAATACACTGAATTAAAAGCTTAATTTTTCCGCTGTTATCGGTTTTCCAGTAAAGCTCGGTATGTAATTGAGCAAAAGACGGGGCTGGCCCAGTATAGAAGGATAGACCGAACCTATCAGGGTAAGCCTCCACGTCCTGAGGGTTGGCTTTTCTCAGAAGATATTTGAGCAGCTCGTCCAAATTCAGATCATCAGACTTGGCCCCAAGTTCCAACGTACTAACCCCCACAGCAATATGCCGCGTATCGTTATCGTTGTAGACATTGAGTTTACCTGCGGGGGCCATATCGGGCCAATAGGCCTCCAGCACAAGCGACTTGACTGGATCCGAGCACTTTGTGATCTTCGGTGTAGTGCCGCTCCAGGAGTCGCCCTCTCTCTCGGGCCAAAAAAACAGATACGTTCTAGATACTGAATATTCTTTTCCGGCCAAGGTTCCACATACAGAAGGGGTATCTCCGCTAGCCACTACAGAAGCGAACACAGCCAGTATACCCACTCCAATCTGGACACCTGCTTTCACTATCGCTCCCACACCAGTACCTATCCTCGCTTAGCAAAAGTTCAGAGCCACAAGCATAGCTGGTGGTATTTCTCGGAACGAACCTCGGTGGCCTTCTAAAAACTTAAATGATGAAGTCGAAGGAACCGCAATCCATCTGATGATAAGTTTAATTCTCGACATCGCTGATTTTGACAACCGCTGAATATTTTTAAGGAGCCCCCAAAAATCCCACTTTTTGGAAAAAATGACGCCCCGATCGGCCGCCTTTGGCCGACTGCTGCCCTGGGCGAAGGGCAGTAACCAGCCAAAAGCGAACGGTGTGTAAATAATGTTTGCGGCTCTCGGCTTAAAACGCGAAGCATATCCCCGAGGTCTACCAAACCAGCTCCTAACCAGCCATTAGTGGATCCCATAAAGACAAAACACCCAATCCGCCCGATAATCGAACACTTTTAACACCTATATAACTTATTGATTTTAAATAGTTTTATTTGTTATCTGAAAAAATACAGAAAAAATTTTTATGAAACCCACTTCTCAATGGATCCATAAATTGATTGACTGCCACCACACGGTGTCAGGTACCCCACCTGCCCGCCCATAAAAATAACAAGGGTGTCTGTCGTGATGAGTGACTTCTCAATCTGGCTCAAGCCTTGGCTTGCAGCCACCTTCGTCTGCTATTCCAGCCTTACCCGTGCACAACCTCGTCTCGAGGGCCGACCATGACAGTCGACCTGAAGAGAGTGGTGGACGAGCGCCCCATGGCGCCATTCCAGTGGCTGGCCGTGGGCATCTGCATTGTCCTGAACATGATTGATGGCTTCGACGTGCTGGTCATGGCCTTCACGGCCTCCTCGGTGTCTGCCGAATGGGGCCTGAACGGTGCGCAGATCGGCCTGTTGTTGAGCGCGGGGCTGTTTGGCATGGCAGCGGGCTCTTTGTTCATTGCCCCGTGGGCGGATCGCTTTGGTCGTCGCCCTTTGATTCTGTTTTGCTTGCTGCTCTCCGGGGTCGGCATGCTGTTGTCGGCGCTGACCCAGACGCCCTTGCAGCTGGCGCTCATGCGCGGGCTGACCGGCCTGGGTATTGGCGGGATCCTGGCCAGCAGTAACGTGATTGCCAGTGAGTACGCCAACAAACGCTGGCGAGGATTGGCGGTGAGCCTGCAGTCCACCGGTTATGCCTTGGGCGCGACGCTTGGGGGGTTGTTGTCGGTGTGGCTGCTGACGCACTTTGGCTGGCGCTCGGTATTCATCTTCGGTGGCGTCGTGACGTTGGCGGTGATTCCCCTGGTGCTGCTGTACTTGCCTGAGTCGCTGGATTTTCTGATCGCCCGCCGTCCCGTCAATGCCTTGGCCCGGATCAATCGACTGGCCGCCCGCCTCGGCCAGCCCGAGCTGCGCGCCCTGCCCCTCACCATGACAGCGCCGACTTCAGGGCGCGGACGCCTGGCGCAGTTGCTCTCACCGGCCTCGCGGCGCACCACGCTGCTGATCTGGTTGCTGTTCTTCCTGGTGATGTTCGGCTTCTACTTCGTGATGAGCTGGACGCCGAAGCTGCTGGTAGCGGCAGGGCTGTCGGCACAACAAGGGATCAGCGGCGGGGTGCTGCTGAGTGTTGGCGGTATTTTTGGCGCGGCATTGATTGGCGCCATGGCCTCGCGCTGGCGGCTGACTCGGGTGCTGTCGCTGTTCATGTTGGTGACTGCAGGCTTGCTGGTGTTGTTCGTCGGCTCGGCTTCATCGGTGTCAATGGCGCTCGGCCTGGGGCTGTTGATCGGCCTGTTTGCCAACGGCTGTGTGGCGGGCCTGTACGCGTTGTCGCCGATTGTCTATGACGCTTCGGTGCGCGCGACGGGGGTGGGTTGGGGCATCGGTATCGGACGCATTGGTGCGATCCTTTCGCCGACGGTCGCCGGTCTGTTGCTGGACGGCGGCTGGCAACCCCTGCACCTGTATGGGGTGTTTGCCGTGGTTTTCGTCATCGCCGCCGCTGTGCTGTTGGCACTGCGGCCTGCCGCCCAACCACAGCCTGGCGCCCAACTCAGCCAGGCCTGACACCTTTGCGAAGAGGTAGCGGGGTCGGTCCCCGCTACTGACTACATCCTCCAGGAAAACAACAATAATGACTTACCTCTCCTTCCCTCCCCGGGCGCTGCTCGGCGGTGCAATAGCGCTTGCCCTGATTCCTTCGGCACAAGCTGAAAGCAGCGGTTTTTTCGAGGACTCGAAGACCAGCCTGACGCTGAGAAATTACTATTTCAATCGTGATTTCAACGATCCCGGCGCCAGCAAGAGCAAGATCGAGGAATGGGCCCAGGGCGCGATCCTCAAGTTCAGTTCCGGTTACACCCCGGGTGTGGTCGGCTTTGGCCTGGACGGTATAGCGATGTTTGGCGTCAAGCTCGACAGCGGCCCTCAACGCTCCGGATCGGAGCTGCTGCCGGTGCACGACGATGGTCACGCCGCTGACAACTATGGGCGCGCGGGGGTGGCGGCAAAAATGCGTGTTTCCGACACTGAACTGATGCTCGGCGAGCTCATGCCGGATATTCCGCTGCTGCGCTACGATGACGGGCGCCTGCTGCCACAGACCTTCCAGGGCACCACGCTGGTGTCCCGAGAGCTCCCTGGCCTGAGCCTGCAGGCAGGCCAATACACCGCCGTAAGCCTGCGTAACTCCTCGGACATGCAGGACCTCTCGGCCTGGGCTGCTCCCACCGTCATGTCGGACGGTTTCAACTATGCGGGCGGCGAATACCGTTTCAACGAACAACAAACGCTGATTGGCGCCTGGCACTCGCAACTCGAAGACATCTATCAGCAAAGCTATCTGAACCTGCTGCATAAACAGAAATTCGGTGACTGGACCCTCGGCGCGAACCTGGGCTATTTCATCGACAAGGATGACGGCAGCGCGCGTATCGGCAACGTGCAAAGCCATACCGCCTACGGGCTGTTCTCGGCCAACCTGGGGGGTCATACCCTGTATCTGGGGCTGCAAAAAGTCAGCGGCGATACCGGCTGGATGTCCGTGTATGGCAGCAGTGGGCGCACCTTGGGCAATGACATGTTCAACGGCAACTTCAGCAACGCCGATGAACGTTCCTGGCAGGCTCGTTATGACTACAACTTCGTCGCCGTGGGTATTCCCGGCCTGCAGCTGATGACCCGCTACGGTCATGGTGACAACGCCACCACCAAGGCTGGCAGCAATGGCAAGGAATGGGAGCGCGACACCGAGCTCAGCTATACCCTGCAAAGTGGCCCGCTGAAGAACCTCAGCCTGCGGGTCAATAACGCCACCAACCGCCGCAGTTTCAACAGTGACTTCGATCAGACCCGTGTGATCGTCAGCTACCCACTGTCACTCTGACCTGGCGCCCCTGCATCTCCCCCTCTCCTTGCGTTACTATGGCGACCCCTCACTGGAAGTCGCCTGCATGAGCAAACCAGGTCAAATGGTGCTGGTCGCACTGCGCAAAATGATCGCCTCGGGCGAGCTGGCGGCCGGCGAACGGCTGATGGAGATTCCGACGGCGGAACGCTTTGGCGTTTCGCGCATGCCGGTGCGCATGGCCTTTTTGACCCTGGAACAGGAAGGCTTGCTGGTGCGCCATGGCGGGCGGGGCTATCAGGTACGCTCGGTGAGCGCCGACGATATCGCCGGCGCCGTGGAGGTACGCGGGGTGCTGGAGGGGCTGGCGGCGCGGCAGAGCGCCGAGCGCGGGTTGAGTGAGCAAGCGCAGGCGGCGCTGCTCGAATGCCTGGTGCAGGGCGATGCGCTGTTCGACAAAGGCTTTGTGACCGAAGAAGACCTTGAGGTATTCCATGACCTCAATATGCGCTTTCATCAGGTGATCGTCGCCAGCAGCGCCAACCCGGCCATTGCCGAAGCCCTGTCGCGCAACGACCATCGCCCTTTCGCCTCAGTGTCAGCGCTGGCGATCGATCGTGAAGACATGGCGCGTGAATACCGGCGCTTCAACTTCGCGCACATGCAACACCACTCGGTCTACGACGCGCTGGTCAGCCGCCAGGGCGCACGCGCTGAAGCCATCATGCGTGAACACGCCAACGCCACGCTGCGCTACGCCGAAGTGTTCGGAGCAATTGGCAATGGCGAGCGGGTTAAAGTCATCGCGCGCGGCGAATGACCGGCTCGTTCAGAGATCCAGCACCAATAACGCGGATTTAGCCCTCGAACAGCAGGGCGTGAACTGATCATTGGCCGCTTGCTCGTCTTCGGTGAGGAACAGGTCACGGTGATCCGGCACCCCCTCCAGAACACGGGTCAGGCAGGTTCCGCAGACGCCTTGCTCACAGGAAATGGCAATCTCGACACCGTGGCTTTCCAGCACCTGGACCACCGTCTTGTCGGCGGGAATGTCGAACACCTGCCCGCTGCTGCCAAGCTTGACCTGGAACGTCCCGTCGCCGGCGGTATCCACCGGTGCCGCGGCGAAGTATTCACGGTGCAACTGCCCATCGCTCCAGCCCTGAGCCTTGGCGCTGTCGAGTACATGCTGCATGAAGCCTGAGGGGCCGCAGACATACAGGTGCACGTCAGGCTGCGGATTGGCCAGAACCCTGGCGGCGTCCAGGCGAGAATCGGCTTGTTCATCGAAATGCAGGTGCACACGATCGGCAAAGGATGCTCCTTTGAGCCGTTCGACAAACGCCGCACGTTCACTGGAGCGAGCACAGTAGTGCAGCTCGAAATCGGCGCCGCTGTGGGCCAGTTGCTCGGCCATGCACAGAATCGGAGTGATGCCGATGCCGCCGGCGAACAACAGGCTGCGTCGTCCCTCGGCCACCAGCGGGAACAGATTGCGCGGCTCACTGATCATCAGCCGATCGCCACTGTTGATCTGCTCATGCAGGCTCTGGGAACCACCGCGCGAGGCGGCGTCCCTGAGTACGCCGATCACGTAGCGATGGCGCTCTTGCGGGTGATTGCACAGCGAGTACTGGCGGATCAGCCCGCCGGGCAGGTGCACGTCGATATGGGCCCCGGCACTGAAGACGGGCAATGCCCCGCCTTGGGCGCAGGTCAACTCGTAGCTGCAGATATCCAACGCTTCGTTGTTGCGGGATGACACGACGACTTCAATCATGGCGCACCTTCAAGACCGGCCACCGCAGTGGCCGCGAACAGGATCTTTGGGAGGGACTGGCGTAGCGCTAAAGCGCAATGCCCTTGGCTATTTGGCCGCCGCAATCAGCTCGACCGCCGGTGCTCGCTCAAGGGCAATGAGACGTTCCAGCACGCGCCTGGACTGCACGCCCCCGGCATCGATGTTGAGCTTGAGCAAGTTGCGTTCGGGATGGGCCAGCAGGTTTTTCTGCTGCTGCTCGAGCATGTCGAGGTCTTCGCTGAAAATCTTACCCTGGCCCTCGCGAATGCTGGCGGTCAGGGCTTCGTCGCGGGGATTGAAATTGCGTGCCATGCCCCAGAAGTACCAGATCGACGTTTCGGTCTCCGGGGTGATGAAGTCGACCACGATGCTCGCGGCCTTGTGTTGCGGCTCGGCGTGGTAACCGCCCTTGCCGGCGTGGGCCACGCCCACCTCGATCAACACGTGGCTGGGCGGGCTGAAACGGCAGATCTGCCAACGGTCTACCGGCACGTCGTCGGCCAGATTGTTGCCACGCAGGGCCATTCGCCAGAACGGCGGGGCCATGATGTTTTCCATGTGCCGCTCGGTTACCACCTCGTTGCCCTGGACGGTGGTGACCGGCGCCGCTTCATCGATCTCTTTCTGGCCGATGCTCGAAGCGTGTACGTAGGTTTCGTGGGTGAGATCCATCAGGTTATCGATCATCAGTCGATAGTCGCAATTGATATGGAACAGCCCACCGCCGTAGGCCCACTCATCACTCACAGCCCATTCCAGGTGGTGGATCAGTGCAGGATCAGCCTTGTCCTGCTCCCCAGGCCAGACCCAGATGAAGCCGTAACGCTCTTCGACCGCGTAAGTCTTGTTGCACGGAAAACCCCGTACGCGCTGACCCGGCATTTCGACGGTCTTGCCGTCGCAGCCCATGACCAGGCCATGGTATCCACACACCAGGTTGCCGTTGTCGACATAACCAAGCGAGAGGGGAGCACCGCGATGAGGACAAAAATCCTCGACAGCGGCAACGCGCCCCTCAAGGCCTCGGTAGAAAACGATTTTCTCACCGCATATTTGCCGCCCCAGAGGCTTGGAAGCGATCTCGTCAGGGGTGCAGGCGACATACCAGGTGTTTTTCGGATACATGAAGATCTCCAGCGCAGGCTTGTTTTTATGGATCCATTAAATATGAGTATTCTCAAATCAGTCAAGCGTTAAGCCTGTACTCACACATCAATGGATCCATTGAGCATCTGAAACATACTGGAATAGCCCATTACTCGAACTCGAAATACCAAGGCCGAATTTTTGTATCGCGCAGCGAATGACGCGTTCGACGCAGTAAGCGTGAAGCGGTATCGGTACAAATACAGGCCCGACTGGTGGAGGGCGCCGTGACTGGGGAGTTATGCACGCTGGAAGGCAGGATCGTCAGACATACGGCCTGGTTAGCCAAGCTTGAATTGGCGCTGTCGAGATACGGGAGCTTTGCTGTTACTGGGCCGCCGATTTTTTGTCCACACCGGAACCTGTGGGGACTGGCTGCTTGGGACTACTTGTAGAGCACACCTATGGGAGAGCCCCACGCCGTCACCACTTTGTACGGGGGCGTTGCCGCGTATGAAACACCCCAAGGACTTGAAGGCGATCACCGCGAACCCGATAGGGGATGAGGTAGGACCAGTTGGGGACCGCCCATTCACGCGTATTTTTGACTCGACCCTCACGGCCCATGGCTGGAAACTGGGCCAGTTTGTCTACGCTGGCAAAAATTGCATCGGAGAAATCGTCAGCCGCTCCAGGGTTTTCAAGGGCAATGTAGCTGGCTTCGTCTTCCAGATTCTTGAGGGCTTTTTCCAGCCACTCAACCCGCATTTTTGCTCCAGCGCCGAGCGCGCATTGCCGCGACCTGGTCCTCGGTGGCGAATTTACCTTGGTCGGCTTCTTCTACAGCCAACTCAATCTGCGCGGTCAGCGTCCGCTCGTGCTCGATGTAGTCACGAAGAACGTCCATCGCCAGGTAGCTGACGGTTTGGCCATTCGTCTTGGCCAGGTCGGAGAGCGAGTTGGAAAGGTCTTCAGGCAGGTTCAGGGAAATCCCGGTCATGGCAGCCTCGATAATGTGCGTTCTCCTGGCATCTTACACCGTCGAATGTTGATTTGAATTAGCAGGTCGTCCCGATGCGAGGCTTTCGTTGCCCCATTTGTTCAGATTCTCATGCTGGCAGAGCTCTCGGTGAACCGGGCTCTGGATCAACTCGACCCGATCGCCTAAGCGTTCCGTTGCGTGAGATAGGGTCTGCAGGTAAACCTGTTGCGACCCCGCAAAACAAAGCCCTCAAACGAGGGCTTTGTTTGTCGAAGGCTGCAGCACCAAACCTCAGTGCCCAGCGCTCTGCCCACCATCAACATGCAAAATCTCGCCAGTAACAAACTTGGCGCTGTCCAGATACACCACAGCCTGCGAAATATCATCGATCTCGCCCATGTGCCCCATCGGGTGCAGGCTCCCCAGCGCCGCATGAGTCTCCTCACCATGCATCGGCGTCTTGATGATGCCAGGCGAGACCGCATTCACCCGAATCCCGCGTTTGGCGTACTCGATGGCCAGGGATTTGGTCGCCGCGTTCAAGCCGCCTTTGGTCAACGACGCCAGTACTGAAGGCACGCCATCAATCGCATGATCGACCAGGCTGGTGGTGATGTTGACCACATGCCCTTTGCCTTGCTTTTGCATCTCGGTGATGGCGAGTTGGGTGATGTAGAAGAAGCCATTCAGGTTCACCGACAGCACGGCGGCGTAATCTTCGGCGGTGTAGTCCGTGAACGGTTTGGCGACGAAGATCCCGGCGTTGTTGACCAGGGTGTCGATGCGGCCGAAACGGGCGATGGTTTCGCGGATGACTTGTTGGGCGACTTCAGGTTCGCCGATGTCGCCGGCCACGGTGAGGATGTCCGGATCGGTGGACGGTTTGATCGAACGCGAAGTGGCAACCACCTGGTAGTCCAGATCACGGAAGGCTTTAACCATGCCGGCGCCGAGGCCTTGGGATGCGCCAGTGATAACGATGACTTTTCTCGAATTGCTCATGATGAACCTCTACTCATAAATGATGGTTTAGAAATCAGGTAATCAGGCCTCAAAGGGGGCGTTGGCCATTTGTCGCAACATCTGTTCGTAGTACTCGACCGACTGTGAACCGGACACCAGGTGCCGACCGTTGAGCACCATGGCCGGCACCGAGTTGATGCCGTGCTGGCGGTAAAAACCTTCCAGCTCGCGCACTTCGCTGGCGAAAGCGCCGGAGGTCAGTACTTCACGTGCTCCGTCCTCATCCAGCCCGGCTTCCACCGCCAACCGCACCAGGCTTTGCTGATCGCTGGGGTTCTGGCCCTCGGCGAAGTAGGCGCGCAGCAGGATCTTCTTCAGCGCGATTTGCCGCCCTTGCTGCAAGGCCCACAACAGCAGGCGGTGTGCATCGAAGGTGTTGTAGAAGTGGCTGCGTTTCTCCAGGTCGAACTTGAAGCCGATGGCTTCGCCGCGAGCGATCTGCATGGCCTTGCCGGCGGCGACTTGCTCGGCGGTGCGGCCATATTTGCGCATCAGGTGCTCTACGGCTTTCTCGCCGGCTGCCGGCATGTCGGGGTTCAATTCGAAGGGTTTGTAGGTGAGCTGCACCGAGACTTCGTCCGCCACATTCGCGATCGCTTGCTCCAGCGCCGTGGCGCCCAGGGCGCACCAGGGGCACACCACGTCGGAGACAAAATCGACGGTGACCGAGGCGGTCATGACTTGCCCTCTTCTTCAGCCAGTTGTTTTCGGTACGCAGTGGTGGTCATGCCGGCGTAGCCCCAGTTATCGGTGTCGACTTCTTCGATCACGATGTGGGTCAGGTCCGGGCGTTTGTTGAGGACGCGTTCCAGGGTTTCAGTGATTTCGGCGATCACCTGAGCTTTCTGCTCTGGGGTAACGCCATCGCGGGTAATGCGAACGCTGACGAAAGGCATGAGGAATCTCCAGTGACCTGCCCTCGGAATGATGGGTAGGTGTTGGAGCTCAATGTAGGGAGTTGGGTGCAGGGGATAAAGATGGGGACGGGAACATCATTAGTTACGTCGGGTAATCAATCATATGGGTATCGGATACTTGTTTGAGTCCCCATGGGTCCCTGTCGCGATTTCGTCAAACCTGACATGGGCGAGACACAGCGTGCCTCAGGGGGCTTCAATCAAAACCCACAATCTAGGCCCTTCGCCGCTTGAAAATGGAATTATGGAAATTATGGCTGGCCAATAATTATTGCCCAGCCATAAAAATCACTAAAACCCGAGGCTGATTCCTGCCCCTGCAAACTGCCCTATGTCGCACATAACGCAATGAGCCCAGAACGTGTCGCAATTTTCCACTTTTTGCGACACGTTATTGGAACGTGTCGCCGCCGACGACATGTTCGCGACACGTGTTCTCGAAATACGATTTCAGCGACATGACATCCTGCGGACAAAAACCCACCGCCCAGAAATAAAAAAACCCCGAACCAGTCGGGGTTTTTTCATGTTCGAAAACTCAAATCCGCATCAGAAGATGTTGATCGGGTAATCCACGAACACACGCACTTCGTTGCCGCTGACGTTGTACTCGCTCGACTTCTGCGATACCCGCAGGATCGAGCTGCGCAGTTTTACGCTGAGGTCTTTGGCCGGGCCGCTTTGGACGACGTATTTGAACTGGTTGAAGATTTCGCGCTCGGTACCGCCTTCGCTGGTGGAAGTGGTGATGTTGTCGCCGCGCACGTAGGCGAAGTTGTAGCTCAGGCCTGGCACGCCGAAGGTGCCGAAGTCGAGGCCGTAGCCCAGCTGCCAGCTGCGTTCGTCTTCAGCGTTGAAGTCGGACCAGTAGGAGTTTGCCAGGTAGATGGTGTTGCCGCCGTCACCCACACGACCTTGGCCGCGCTGATAGCCGCCGTAGGCGTAGCCCAGGTTGCTGTCGCCGGTGCTGCGCTGGTGGGCGATGGTGAACGAGTGCGGGCCGGTGGCGAAAGTGGCCGCCAGGCTCCAGATCTTGTTGTCGTCGCCGGTGGCGCCGCTGTCACGGACGTAGGAGTCTTCCAGCTTGGTGCGATAGCCGTTGAAGTCCAGGGTCAGGGACTGATCCTTGTCGATCGGGAATACGTAGTTGGCGTTGAGGTACTGTTTCTTCAACACGTCTTCAACGTCGGAAGCGTAGACCGCTGCCTTGAACTGCTCGGTGAACTGGTAGCTGCCGCCCAATACGTTGATCGACTTCAGACCACCGCTGTCACGGCCTTCAGCGCTCTTGCGCGATTCGGCGGTGAAACGACCGGCGTTCAGCTCCAGGCCCTTGATCTCCTTGGAGGTGATCAGGGTGCCGGTGTAGCTTTCCGGCAGCAGGCGCGAGTTGTCATAGCTCAGTACCGGCAGGGCCGGCATCTGGTCGCCGTAGGTCAGCGTGGTGCTGGACAGCCGGAATTTGACCGCAGCGCCAGCCTTGGACAGGTCGTCAGCCGCAGCGCCGCTGTCGCCTTGTTTAAAGAAATCGATACCGCCAGCGCCGCTGCGGCCTTTGCCGCCGTCCAGGCGCAGTGCGTAGAGGCCGAAGGCGTCAACACCGACACCAACGGTGCCTTGGGTGAAGCCGGACGAGAAAGTGCCGATGGCCGCTTGGCCCCATTCGGCCTTGTCCGGGTTGCCGTCTTTGTAGTCACGGTTCATGTAGGCGTTGCGCAGCAGCACTTTGAGGCTGCTGTCTTCAACAAAACCCTTGGATTCGGCCTGGTCGTTAGCCATGGCCTGTGTAGCACTCAACATCCCCAGAGCGATCAGGCTGATACGCTTGTTCAACATTTTGTTCTTTTCCTTATAAGCGGTTAATACGCGCTGTGCCGAACGGCTGAAACGGCGCTGTTGCGCTCTTTTTTCAACGCAAAACAAAAAGGCCCGCCCACGAGAAATCGAGGCGGGCCTTTTATTATTTTGTCAGTCATGGCGGTTGGCCACAGGCGTTGGGGCGAATCCTAGCCGCGCCCTTAACGGTGTGTCAATTTGAAGAATCGTCTGTGAATAGGCGAAAAAAGTCTAAGGAATCATCAACGTAATGTTTCTGACATGATTAGTAACAATCGAACCAGGGAACTTTTCAGGAATAATTATCGAAAGTAAATAGCACGCATTATCATTCGCGCCGTTCAGCCACATCCCAAAAATTCTAAGGACGCGCCCTCCAAAATGCCTGCCCCTTTTCGCCTTGTGCCCTTCAGCTTGGGTCTCTCAGCTGTGCTTTCTGCCGGTTTTTCCTACGCCGCACCGACCACATTACCGGCGACTTCCATCAGCGCCGAAGCTGAGGCCGATGACCCGCGAGTGAAGGAAACCAGCACGGCGACCCGCACGGCGACACCGGTGCGTTACGTTCCCCAGGCCATCGACTCGGTGAAAACCGCGAACGTGATGGACTACGGCACCAACGACCTGGGCACGGCACTCAGTGGCGTTCCCAACGTCAGCAGTGGCGCCGACACCCGTTTTGATAGCCTGCGCATTCGCGGCTTCGACGCCAGCAACGACTTTTACCTCGACGGCATTCGTGACGACAGCCAGTACGTGCGCGACCTGCACAACATCGAGAAGATCGAAGTGCTCAAAGGCCCGGCAGCCGTGCTGTATGGCCGTGGTAGCCAGGGCGGCATCGTCAATCGGGTCAGCAAACAGCCAGAATTCGGCCGCCGCTCGACCATTGAAGCCCAAGGCGGCAGCGAAGACCTGCGCAGCCTGTACGCCGACCTGAGTACCGACCCGACCGATAACATCAGCCTGCGCCTGAACATGGGCAATATGGACGAAAACAGCTTCCGCGATGGCGTCAGCGGCAATCGCCAACTGTTTGCGCCATCGATGAGCTGGCAGCTGACCCCGGACCTCAACTGGCTGGTGCAGTACGAGTACAGCCGTTACAACCGCACCCCCGATCGTGGAGTGCCTGGGGTAAATGGCCGCCCGGCAGATGTAGGACGGGGTACCACCTACGGCAGCGATCACGATTTCATCGACGACAAGTCACAATCCCTGCGCTCCAAACTCAGCTACGAACTCAGCGATAACTGGCAGCTTCGCCATACCCTGGGCGTATTCAAGCTCAACAGTGATTTTGATAACACCTACCAGACCGGCTACACCCCGGCCACCCACCAGGTCACGCGCCAGCACTGGCAACAGGACCTGACCACCCGTAACGTTTTCAACAACGTCGAGCTGGAAGGTGGGTTCGACACCTTCGGCCTGGAACACCGGTTGCTCACCGGTATTGAAGTGGGCAGCCAGCGCCGTGATCCGACGCTGTACAACGCTGCTACGTCGGGGCCAGGCAGCTCACCGGTGCCGGCACTCGACCTGTTTAACCCCAACCGCGAGCTGCGCCATACCGGGCGCATGCAGGTGGCGAGCAACAACCACACCGAAGTCGAGAGCCGCGCGGTGTACGTGCAGGATCAGTTGCGCCTGAACGACCAATGGCAGGTGTTGGCCGGCCTGCGCTACGACACCTTCGATATCGAATCGACCAACCAGCTGCGCAATATTTCCGAAGACCGTGACAGCCACAGCACCAGCCCGCGTGTAGGCCTTGTCTGGACGCCGCTGCAGGATCATTCCTTCTATGCGTCCTGGTCCAAGACCTTCTCGCCGGTGGGCGGAGGTTTGATCGGCATCACGCCGGGCGCCACCGGTAACGGCAATGACCTGAGTCCAGAGCTGACCAAACAAAAGGAAATCGGCGTGAAGTCCGACTGGCTCGACGACCGGCTGAGCACCACCCTGGCGATCTACGAACTGGAACTCTACAACCGGCGCACCAGCGACCCGCTGGACCCGACCATCACTTTGCTCACCGGCAAGCAACGGTCCCGCGGCATCGAGCTGACCGGTACCGGCCGTATCACCGGCAACTGGTATGTGCGCGGTGGTGTGGGCATTCAGGATGCGACGGTGGAAAAGGACAACAACGGCTTTGAGGGCAAGCGCATCAGTGACGTGGCCAAGCGTAACGGCAGCCTGTTCGTGACCTGGAAACCGGAGATGGGTTGGTACGCGGAAACCGGTTTGACGCTGGTGGGTGATCGGTATGCCGATAACCTCAACACCGTGATGATGCCGGGCTATGGTCGGTGGGATGCATTGGCCGGGTTCCGGCAGAAGGATTGGGATCTGCGGGCGGCGTTGAACAATATTGCGGATAAGGAATATTACGAGTCAGCGACGAGTCAGTTTCAGATTCAGCCGGGTGCGCCGCGTAGCCTGGTTGTGACCGGAACCTACAGCTTCTGATCACCGCAAAACCTGTAGGAGTGAGCCTGCTCGCGATGAGGCCATGTCAATCGGCAGATGCTTTCTGACAGACCACTATCGCGAGCAGGCTCGCTCCCACACTTGATCTTCAGCGTTTAAAAAGCAAAAAAAAGCGCCGCCATCCCGGCAGCGCTTTTATCAATCCGTTGTTTTCTTCTTATCCTTCCATCACATCCCACAACGCTTCCAGTTCAGCTTCGCTGAATAAACCAGCGGGGTAGCGCTCGATCATCATCCGGCGCGGATCAGGTTCCCTGATCTGACGCGTTCCATTGGATTTCAACCAGTGCGCCAGGACCTGGAGCGATTCGTTGTTGACTGCCAGGGGATGCGACGCCTGCTCGCTCACTACATTGACTTCGGCGTTCATCTCCGCGCTCTCTCCCGGTGTATGAGCGGCTAACTTATCCAAGGTTTGTGACAGAACATCGCAGTTCTCCCCTCCTTGTTTAACCCCTTAACCGATACAAGAGCTGTGCCAATGTGTTGACGTTGTCGATAAGCGGACACAAAAAAGCCCGCAGTCCTGATGGACGGCGGGCCTCTCGTGTCAGTCAGTAGGAAAATCGTCGAGTTGAAATTTTTCCAGTCAACTCAATCTGTTACAACCCCACTCACTCGTTGTGCGGCGCCGGCTGCTGTTGGGTAAGGCAGTGAATATTGCCGCCGCCCAGTAACAACTCACGCCCCGGCACCATCACCACTTCGTGCTGGGGAAACAGGTTCTGCAGGATTTCCCGCGCCGGACCATCCAGCGGGTCGTCGAAACTTGGAGCGATGATGCCGCCGTTGACGATCAGGAAGTTCACGTAGGAACCCGCCAAGCGAACGCCAGGATTTCGTTCCTGGCTGCCGTCGACCGGATCCACGCCCGCACATTCTTCCTCGGTCGCGTACAGCGGCCCCGGAATCGGCATTTTGTGCACCGTGAATGGGCGCCCCTTGGCATCAGTGGCGCTTTCCAGCACTTTCATTGCGGCCTGGCAGCGCGGGTAGTTCGGGTCTTGCGGATCGTCGGTCCAGGCCAGCAGCACTTCACCCGGACGGATGTAGCAGCAGAAGTTATCCACATGACCATCGGTTTCGTCGTTGAACAAACCGTCCGGCAGCCAGATGATTTTATCCACAGCCAGGTTGGCGCTCAGCACCGCTTCGATGTCAGCGCGGTCCAGGTGTGGATTGCGGTTGCGATTGAGCAGGCACTCTTCGGTGGTGATGAGCGTGCCTTCGCCGTCGACGTGAATCGAGCCACCTTCGAGCACAAAACCTTCGGTGCGATAGCGCGGGCTGCGTTCGACCTCGAGGATCTTGCCGCCGACCTGCGAGTCGCGGTTCCACGGCGAATAGAGGCCGCCGTCGAAGCCGCCCCAGGCGTTGAAGTCCCAGTTCACGCCGCGAACTTCGCCACTGTTGTTGATCACGAAAGTAGGACCGGTGTCGCGGACCCAGGCGTCGTCGCTGGACATCTCGACGACCCGGATATTCGGCACGTCCAGGCGCGCACGGGCATTTTCATACTGGCCGGCGGAGACCGCCACGGTCACCGGTTCGAAACGCGCGATGGCCTTGGCTACTGCAACGTGGGCGGCTTGCGCCGGCTTGCCGCCCAGACGCCAGTTGTCCGGGCGCTCTGGCCAGATCATCCAGGTTTGGGTTTGTGGCGCCCACTCGGCCGGCATGTAGAAGCCATCGGCGCGGGGCGTGCTGTTTAAAGTGGTCATGACGATCAGGACTCCAGGGCACCGTCTAGGGTTTTGATAGCACCATACAGGTTGGGGCGGCGGTCACGGAAGGAGCCCCATGCACTGCGGGTATGTTCCAGCAGGTCCAGATCAAAGCTGTGGACCAATACGCCTTCTTCGGTTTGATTGAGTTCCTGCACCTTTTCGCCGAACTGGTTGGCGATAAACGACGAACCGTAGAAGGTGATGTCGTACCCGTCCTGCTCTTCATTGCCGATACGGTTACTGGCGATCAGCGGCATCAGGTTGGCGCCGGCATGGCCTTGTTGCACACGCTGCCAGTGGTCGCGGGACGAGATGGTCTTGTCGTGCGGCTCGCTCCCGATGGCGGTCGGGTAAAACAGGATTTCCGCGCCTTGCAGCGCCATGCTGCGGGCACACTCGGGGAACCACTGGTCCCAGCAGATGCCCACGCCGATTTTCGCGTAGCGGGTATTCCACACCTTGAAGCCGGTATCGCCCGGGTTGAAGTAATACTTTTCATGGTAACCGGGGCCGTCCGGGATGTGGCTTTTGCGATAAATCCCGAGGTTGCTGCCGTCTGCATCGATGATGGCGATGCTGTTGAAGCGTGCGCGGCCGGCCAGCTCGTAGAAGCTGATCGGCAGCACGACTTGCAGCTCCCTGGCGATTTTCTGGAAGTGCTTGATGGCGACGTTGTCTTCGACCGGGGTGGCCAGTTGCAGGTAATCGGCGTTGGGCTTCTGGCAGAAGTACGGTGCTTCGAACAACTCCTGGATCAGGATGATTTGCGCACCCTTGGCTGCAGCCTCGCGAACCAGCCTTTCAGCGGTCTCGAGGTTGGCCTCGAGGTCCCAGGAACAAGCCATCTGGGTGGCGGCGACGGTAACGATACGACTCATGAATCATCTCCTGGGCAAGCGGCTGGGGTCAGTGTGACGACGACCCATGACAGAAAGCGGAAGCCCAGGCGGAATTTCACCATGCCGAGGCAGTGGCGACTTTATAGCCGATAAAAATCGGCTTTCAAAGCGAATATTTTTATAAAAACGAATATATACGCTGAAAACACCGATAATAATCGATATCCCTGGACGACCCCACACCCGTAGGAGCTGCGTTGGAGCTGCGTAGGAGCTGTCGAGTGCAACGAGGCTGCGATCTTTTGATGTTGTATTTTTTAAGATCAAAAGATCGCAGCCTCGTTGCACTCGACAGCTCCTACACGCCCTCAACACAGTCCCAACACCCCCCCAACACAGCCCAACAGCGCAGTGGGCATCCGGTTCAAAGGCCCTCTGCAAGCACCTTCGAAAGCATATCCACGAAGAAATCCACACTCCGGCGCGACGTCACCATCGGCGGTTTGATTTTCAGCACGTTCAGGTAATCCCCCGTCGGCTGCATGAAAATCCCCAGCTCGCGCAGCCGATCACATAGTGCCGTGGTCTCCTGCGTCGCCGGCTCCAGGGTCTCGCGGTTACGGATCAGCTCCACCCCAAGATAAAATCCGGAACCGTGCACCGCGCCCACCAGCGGATGAATATCGATCAGGGCCTCAAGTCGCTCCTTGAAGTACCCGCCCACGACCTGAGCGTTGTCCCAGAGTTTTTCTTCCTCCATCACATCCAGCACCGCCATGCCGATCTGGCAGCTCACCGGACTGCCACCCGCCGACGAGAAGAAATAGCCCTCGGCCTCCAGCGCCTCGGCGATTTCCCGGCGAGTGATCACCGCGCCCAAGGGCTGGCCGTTGCCCATGCCCTTGGCCATGGTGATGATGTCCGGCACCACGCCCTGCTCCTCAAACCCCCAGAAAAAGTGGCCCATGCGACCGTAGCCGACCTGCACTTCATCGGCGATGCACACCCCACCCTGGGCGCGTACCAGGGCGTAGACCTGCTTCAAATAACCCGGCGGCAACGAGATTCCGCCCGCGTTGCCATAGACCGGTTCGCAAATGAACCCGGCAAGCTGGCGCTGCTGCCCGGCGATTTTCGCCAGGTGGTGCTCGACGCTGCGCACGTAATCGGGAGCACTGTCGGGGCCACGGAATTCGCCGCGATAGGTGTTCGGCGCCGTCACCGGATGCACCCAGTCCGGCCGGCTGCTCAAGGCCTGGGGGTTGTCGGCGATCGAGGTCGAAACGGCGTCCGCGCCCACCGTCCAGCCGTGATAAGCCTCCAGCACGCTGAGCATGTCGCGCCCGCCGCTGTAGGCCCAGGCCAGGCGAATGGCCAGGTCATTGGCCTCGCTGCCGCTGTTGACCAGGAACACCCGGTCCATGGAGTCCGGCGCCAGTTTGAGCAGTCGCTCGGAAAACTCGGCGACTGCCGCGTAGTTGAAACGCGAGTTGGTATTGAGCAGCGACCACTGGCGACTGGCGACCGCCGCCATGCGCGGATGGCCATGACCCAACACTGCAACGTTGTTGAGCATGTCGAGATAGGAGCGGCCCTGCATGTCGATCAGGTGATTGCGCCAGCCGCGCTCGATACGCGGCGGGTCGACGTAGTAGTGTTTTTGCGTACGGGCGAAACTGGCCTCGCGACGCACCAGCAGGGTCTGCGAATCCAGCTCCTGCTCCGCATCGCAGGCCAGCCCCAGCAGGCTTGCCGGCGACGGGCATAGCGCCTGCCAGGCGGCAGCGCGGGAAGGTGTGCAGAACAACGGCGCGTTTAGCGAAGCGCCGCGACACAGCTGCACCCGCAGCGGCCCGTTCACTGCACCCAGCACCTGGCCTTTGACCAGTGCCGCACCCGTGTGCAGCGACGGCTGGACGCCCCACAACCGCAGGCTCAATTGCGGGCCATCGAGTTGCAGCATGCCCGGTTCGGGCTCATGGACCATGCCGGCAAATGGCGACTCGACCGCCGTGCCCATGGGCACCCTTAATTCGACGTGCAGCGGGCAAGTGTCCGGCTCGCGAAACGAATCCGGCTGGGTGCGCGACAGGCGATATTGCCCGTAGCGGCTCGCCGCCAGCTCATGCACGGCGGCTGCCTCGTCCAGCAGACGCTGATCGACGCCTGGCTGCTCCCAGTTGCCGGCTTCGAAATGCGGGCTCAGGACGCCCAGGTCAATCAGGGCAAACTCCCGTCCGACCAGGCCCGGCAGCAGCGGGGCAAACCCTTCGCTGCCAATGCCCGGCAGGTGCTGACCGACGGCAGACAGGATCGCCGCCTCCATCAATTCCAACGGCACCGAAGTGGCCACGCGAAAGATTTCCCACTCGTGGGTCAGGTTGTCACGGCTGTAGGCATTGCCCGGATCGATGCTCACCTGCTGCTCGCCACTGAGCACCAGCACGGCGGCGCGGGCCACGATCAGCGGCCACAGCGCCAGGAGCTCTGCGTGCTCCAGTGGATTGACCGCGTGATACGCCTGCACCGCCGGCAGGATGTAAAACGGATCGCCACCGGCATGATGCAACAGCGCCGCGCAGGTCACCGACAGATCGGTGATGCGCCAGGTACGGATCAGGTCGCCGAAATCGATCACGCCCTGTAATTGCCACAGGCGATCAGCATCGCGTTGCCAGACTACGTTGTCGTCTGTGATGTCCATGTGAATGGCCTGCACCGGCAGCTTGTCCACCAGCGGTTGCAGATGCCGTTCGGCGCGTTCCGCTGCATCGGCGACTTGCCGGCGCTGCGTGTCATCCTTGATCACCGGCAGCAAGTGCGCAATCAGCGCATTGGCGTGACGGGCATCCCATTGCAGCGTGCGGGTCAGGCCGGGGTGATCAAAGTCGGCCAGCGCCAGGTCCATTTCGCCGCAGAGCCGCCCGAACCCGGCAACGACGGCACCGGGCAGGTGATCGAAGTCTGTCAGCGGCTGGCCGTCGATGTAACCCAGCAGCCGCACATGCACGGTCTGATCGGCCACTTGCAGGGTCAGCAGGTCCGCGCCGCTCCTGGCGCAAATAACCCGTGGCACTTGCACCCCGGCCTTTTCGGCCAGGTGCTTGAGGCCTGCATGCTGGGCTTGCAGCTCTTGCACGGCATAGTCGCCGCGGCAGATTTTCAGGACGAAGCGCCCCTGATCGCTGTCGACACGGTAATTAAGATCCTGCTGACTGCCCAGGGCCCGCAGCGTTGCGCTCAACCCGTAATGCTCTGCGAGCAGCCCAAGCGCAAGCTCGGCCGACACTTGTGGGCTGGGCAAACTGGCGCGATGAATCAACGTGGCGAGCGGCATACAACGACCCCTGAGAATTTGATCAGGCGCTTATATCGCCATTGCTTGGGGCGATACGCAACCCCCCACAATCACACACCCCTCGCGCCACCCGGCACTTTGCGCAAGAATGCCGACCATCAACGCGACAGGCGCTCGACCTCATGACCCCGACTCTCCCCCGCAGACCCCGCTGGCGCAGCCTCGCACTGCTCGCGCTATGCCTGGCGCCGTTGCTGTGGCCGCTGGAGCATCTGGCCGAACGCTATTACCGCAGCGAACTGGCCGGGCAGAACCGCCAGACACTTGACCTGTACGTCGCCAACCTGCTGGGCACCCTGCACCGTTATGAGGTGCTGCCGCAGATTCTCGGCGAGCTTCCAGCCCTGCGCGCCGTCCTGGGCGCGCCGGACGACGGCGTGAGCCAAGGCAACGCCAACCGCCTGCTGAAAAACATCAGCGCCCAGACCGGCGCCGAAGTCATGTATCTGATGGACACCACCGGCAAAACCCTGGCGGCGTCCAACTGGGACAAACACGACAGCTTCGTGGGGCGCAATTTTTCCTTCCGCCCCTACTTCAGCGAAGCCATGGCCGGTCGCCTTGGGCGCTTCTTCGGCCTGGGCACGACCTCGGCCAAGCGTGGCTATTTTTTTGCGGCGGCAGTTCGTCAAGGCGAAAAGATCATCGGCGTATTGGTGGTCAAGGTTGACCTCGACCATACCGAGAGCCTATGGGGCAACACCCCGGAACAGCTGTTGGCCACCGATCAGAATGGCGTGGTCATTCTCACCTCACGGCCGGAATGGCGCTTTCGTTCGACCCGCACCTTGAGCGAGGCGGAGAACCAGGCGATCACGGCGATCCAACCCTACCCCACTCGCGATCCCCAGCCGCTCAAGCTCAACCCCGATGCGTGGCTGACCCAGTCCCACCCGATCGACGAGACCGGCTGGACGGTGAACATCCTCGCACCGCGGACCCTGATCGACCGCCCGGTGCGCACGGTCGTTGCCATTGGCGGCGCCACCCTGCTGGTGTTGATGCTGCTGCTCGGCCTGATGATGCAGCGCCGCCGCCATTACCTGGAGCGAATCGCCTTCGAGGCCAAGGCCCGTCGCGAACTCGAAGGCCGGGTTGCCGAGCGCACCAGCGACCTTGAAGGCCTCAACCGGCGGCTCAAGGAGGAAGTGCTGGAACGCGAGCAGGCGCAGCAGGAATTGGTGCGCGCCCAGGATGACCTGGTGCAGGCCGGCAAGCTGTCGGCACTGGGGACGATGTCCGCCAGCATCAGTCATGAGTTGAATCAGCCGCTGGCGGCGATCCGCAGCTATGCGGAAAACGCCGAGGTGCTGCTCGATCACCAGCGCACCGACGATGCCCGTGGCAATCTCAAACTGATCAGTGAACTGACCGCGCGCATGGCGTCAATCATCGCCCACTTGCGCGCATTCGCCCGCCGCGATCGACATGCGCCGGAGAGTGTCGCCCTGCAACCGGCGCTGGACGACGCACTGGCCCTGCTCGCCAAGCGCCGGCGCAGCATGGAGGTCGAACTGATCCGCGATTTGCCGGCCGCCACCTTGTGGGTCGAAGCCGGCGAAACCCGCCTGCGCCAGGTGCTGGGCAATTTGCTGGCGAACGCCCTGGACGCTCTTACGGAAAAAGGCCCGCCGCGTAAACTGTGGCTGAGTGCCCAATCCACTGCCGAAGGCGTCAACCTGTACATTCGCGACAATGGCCCGGGTTTTTGCATGGAAGCCCTGGGCCGCGCCAGCGAACCTTTCTACACCACCAAGACCCGCACCCAGGGCCTGGGGTTAGGGCTGGCGATCTGCGAAACACTGATGCGCGCCTTCGGTGGTGAACTGTCGTTCTCCAACCACA
Organism: Pseudomonas sp. 65/3-MNA-CIBAN-0223; assembly: GCF_040310425.1. Classification (NCBI taxonomy): domain Bacteria; kingdom Pseudomonadati; phylum Pseudomonadota; class Gammaproteobacteria; order Pseudomonadales; family Pseudomonadaceae; genus Pseudomonas; species Pseudomonas sp. 65/3-MNA-CIBAN-0223. The sequence continues at coordinate 96,280 of NZ_JBEOPV010000002.1, read as the reverse complement.
AGGAAGGCGGCGCGCTGATTACCTTGAAATTGCGCGCAGGCGCACCGGGCGTGAGCCTGCAACCGTCCGAGGACCGAAGTGCATGACCATCGACAACCGCATCCAGGTCGTGCTGATCGACGACGATCCGCACTTGCGCCAGGCCCTGAGCCAGACGCTGGACCTTGCCGGCCTGAAGATCCTGCCGCTGGCCGAAGCCAAGGGCCTGGCTGCCCAGCTGGAGCGAGACTGGCCGGGCGTGGTGGTCAGCGATATTCGCATGCCGGGCATGGACGGTCTCGAACTGCTGACCGAACTGCATGCCCAGGACCCGGAGCTGCCGGTGTTGTTGATCACCGGCCATGGCGACGTACCGCTGGCGGTGCAAGCGATGCGCGCCGGGGCCTACGACTTCCTGGAAAAACCTTTTGCCAGTGATGCCCTGCTCGACAGCGTGCGCCGGGCGCTGGCCCTGCGCCGGTTGGTGCTGGATAACCGCAGCCTGCGCCTGGCACTGAGCGATCGCAACGAGCTGAGCGCCCGCCTGGTGGGACATTCAGCGCCAATGGCGCGCCTGCGCGAGCAGATCGGCGCCTTGGCGGCCACCCGGGCGGACGTGCTGATCCTTGGCGAAACCGGCGCCGGCAAGGAAGTTGTCGCCCGCGCGCTGCACGATCTGTCGAGTCGGCGCAACGGGCCATTCGTGGCAATCAATGCCGGCGCCCTGGCTGAATCGGTGGTGGAGAGTGAGCTGTTCGGGCACGAGCCCGGGGCTTTCACCGGGGCGCAGAAGCGCCGCATCGGCAAGTTCGAATTCGCCAACGGCGGCACGCTGTTTCTCGATGAAATCGAGAGCATGAGCCTGGATGTGCAGGTCAAACTGTTGCGCCTGCTGCAAGAGCGAGTGGTTGAGCGGCTTGGCGGCAACCAGCAGATCCCGCTGGACATCCGCGTCATCGCTGCAACCAAGGAAGACCTGCGCCAATCTGCCGACCAAGGCCGTTTTCGGGCCGACCTGTACTACCGCCTCAATGTAGCGCCGCTGCGCATCCCGCCTTTGCGCGAGCGCGGCGAAGATGCCCTGATGCTGTTCCAGCATTTCGCCAACGAGGCCAGCGCCCGCCACGGTCTGCCTCCCCACGAACTGCAACCGGGTCAACGCGCCCTGCTATTGCGCCACACCTGGCCAGGCAACGTACGGGAGCTGCAAAACGCCGCCGAGCGCTTCGCCCTGGGCCTGGAACTGGCCCTGGACAACAGCGCACCGGATGGCACATCCGGGGTCACGGCAGAGGTGATCAGTGGCGGGTTGAGCGAACAGGTGGAAAACTTCGAGAAGAGCCTGATCGCGGCCGAGCTCGCGCGCTCCCACAGCTCGGTCCGCAGCCTGGCGGAAGCACTGGGCATCCCGCGCAAAACCCTGCACGACAAACTACGCAAGCACGGGCTCAACTTTGCCGATGGTGGCGCCCACACCGCCACCGACGAACTCGACTGAGCTACCGTCCAATCACCGCCACCTACAAGAGAGCGTTCATGAACCTCGACAGTCGTCACCTGGAAAGCATCCTGCACCACGACATTCCCCTGACACGGGACATGGGCCTCAAGGTGCTCGACTGGCACGACCAGCAGTTACGCCTGCACCTGCCGCTGGAGGCCAACGTCAACCACAAGAGCACGATGTTTGGCGGCAGCCTGTATTGCGCCGCCGTACTGGCGGGTTGGGGCTGGTTGCACCTGCGGTTGCGCGAGGAAGGCATTGAAGACGGGCACATCGTGATTCAGGAAGGGCAAATCAGTTATCCGCTGCCGGTGACCATGGACGCGATTGCGATTTGCCAGGCGCCCGGTGCGGCGCAGTGGAAGAAATTTTTGGCGATGTACCGGCGGTATGGGCGGGCGAGATTGACCCTGCAATCGCGGATTGTGAATGCCGAAGGTGCCGAGGATGCGGTGACGTTTAGCGGGCAGTACGTTTTGCACCGTTAAGATCAAAAGATCGCAGCCAGGCTGCGATGTTTTCGATCGTTAACCCTGAGCCAGTTCCAACAACTGCTGTCGCCAGGACGCCTGGGCCGGCAGCGCCAGGAAAAACCCGTTCAACAACGATTCCCGCGCCGGGTAACTGAACGTTTTACCGCTCAACTCCAGCACCTCGCCCCCGGCACCTTCCAGCACTCCCTGGGCCGCCGCCGTGTCCCACTGCGAAGTCGGCGCCAGGCGCGGATAACAGTCCGCCGCGCCTTCGGCCAGCAGGCAAAACTTCAATGAGCTGCCGATGTTGGCCAACTCCAGCTCACCGAGACTCGCGCTCAAGCCTGCAAGCAAGCGCTCCTGCTCGGGGCTCGAATGCCGGCGGCTGGCGACTACGGTAAAAGGCTCACCTGCCGGCGGCACTTGGCGGACCTGAATAGGCAAAGGCTCGGCACCTTTATCCCCGCGCCATGCCCCCATGCCTGCGCCTCCGACATAAACGCGCCCATTGGTCGGCATCGATACCACCCCAAACACCACGCGGCCTTGCTCGATCAGGGCGATGTTGACGGTGAACTCCTCGCTGCCCGAGATGAATTCCTTGGTCCCGTCCAGCGGATCGACCAGCCACCAGCGCTGCCAGCCGGCGCGCACGCTTTGGGGGATGTTGGCGTCTTCTTCCGAGAGCACCGGGATGCTTGGGTCCAGAGCGGTCAGCCCGTCCAGAATCAGATGGTGAGCCGCCAGGTCAGCTGCTGTGACGGGCGAATCGTCGGCCTTGGCAGTCACGGCCGTGCCGGTGCGCCAGAACGGCAAAATGGCGTCGCCTGCCTGCAATGCCAGTTCGATCACGGGCGCCATCAGAGGATGTGGGAAATTCATGGCTGGTACACCCCACGCTGTGTCAGCAGATCCCGGGCCAGATAGAGCGCGGCCAACGCACGGCCTTCGGTGAATTGCGGGTTCTGCGCCAGCGCCGACAGCTCGCGCAGGTTGACCTTGCTTACGCCCATCGGCTCGGGCTCGTCGCCTTCCAGGCGTTCCTCGTACAAGTCCGTGGCCAGCACCACCTGGATCTTCTGGCTCATGTAGCCGGGCGACAAGGACAATTCGGTCAGGTGTTCCAGCTGCCGTGCGCCATACCCGGCTTCCTCCTTAAGCTCGCGCTCGGCCGCCGCCAGCACGTCTTCGCCGGGTTCGATCAACCCCTTGGGCAACGACATCTCGTACTCATCGGTGCCGCCGCAGTACTCCTCGACCAGCACCGCATGATCCGCGTCCAGCATCGCCACGATCATCACCGCGCCATAGCCGGCGCCCTTGCCGACCAGTCGCTCATAAGTGCGCTCGACGCCATTGGAAAAGCGCAACTTCAGCTCTTCGACGCAGAACAGGCGGCTGGTGGCGACGATCTCGCGAGCGAGGATGGTAGGTTTCTGGCGCATGAGCGGCTCCTGGGTGATAGCGAGTTACTATACCCGGCCTATCCTGAATGTTGACCCCGGATATCCTTTTTACCGCTGGAGAAGTTTTTTATGCCCCTGCTGCCCTGGCATGACATCGATACCGTTTTGCTGGACATGGACGGCACCTTGCTGGACCTGCATTTTGACAACCATTTCTGGCTGGAGCACCTGCCGCAACGCTATGCACAGCTGCATGGAGTCAGCCTGGCGATGGCCGAGATGGAGTTGCAGCCGCTGTTCGAACGCCACGCCGGACAGTTGCAGTGGTATTGCCTGGATTTCTGGAGCACCGAGCTGAAGTTGTCGGTTCGCGAGTTGAAACTGGAGACCGCGCACCTGATCGCCCTGCGCCCGGACGCGGACACGTTCCTGGCGGCGATTAAAAAAGCCGGCAAGCGGGTGGTGATGATCACCAACGCCCACCGCGATTCCCTGTCACTCAAGCTTGAACGGATTGAACTGGCGCCTTACTTCGAGCGGCTGATCAGCTCCCACGATTACGGCTATCCCAAGGAAAATCCGCAGTTCTGGGACGCCCTGCAAGCGGACATCGGCTTCGATCCGGCGCGTAGCCTGTTTATTGACGACACGCTGCCGATTTTGCGCAGTGCGCGGGACTTTGGCGTGGCACATCTGCTGGCGGTGCGGGAGCCGGACAGCCGCAAAGGGCCCAAGGACACGGAGGAATTTGCGGCGGTTGAGGACTATCGGCAGCTTGTTGCAGGGCTCTAGACCGAGTCGGCTGCATCGCGGGCAACAAGTAATGCTGCATTGTAGGAGCGAGCTTGCTCGCGAAAAACGTCAACGATAGCGCGTGAAGCCCTGGATGAACGCGGTATCCATGAGTTCTTCGCGAGCAAGCTCATTCCTGCAAAAGTCGCAACAGATGCAAGGCTTGCCCGCGATGGCAATCTCAAGTCTTATTCAGGAATCCGCAACGACTGCCCCGGATAGATCTTGTTCACATCCTTGAGCATCGGTTTGTTGGCTTCGAAAATCTTGTTGTACAAGTTGGCATTGCCATACACCCGCAGGGAAATCGCGCTCAGCGTATCGCCCTTCTCCACCACGACAAACTTCGCAGCCACCATCACTGGCCCGGTCACGGTAATCTGGTCTTCAACACCACTGACGCCCGCCACGTTGCCCAGGGACAACAGGATCTTTTCTTTCTCTTCCTGGGTGGCGGCTTCACCACTGGCGATCACCTTGTCGCCCTCGACCTTGACCTGGATCTTCGAAGTATCGATGCCCGTCAGCGCATCCTTGACGTGCTTGGTCAGCGCCTCGCTATTGGCTTCGGCCTTGTCCGGCGTCAGCGCATCGAGGATTTTTTCACCGGCTTCTTTGAGAAAACTGAAAAGGCTCATCGTGTGCTCTCCATGGTAATAAAAGGGTCCAGACGCAAAAGCCTAGACCAAGCTTGCACACTGCGGTTCCAACCCGACCAATGACGCCGCTTCCCGCCAGGGGCTAGAATCGGCGCCTTCCTGCGCCCTGGAGCGAAGATGGACATCAAGCAGCTGAAATTTCTCATCGCACTCGACGAAACGCGACATTTCGGCCAGGCCGCCGCGCGCTGCCACATCACTCAACCGACCTTGTCAATGCGTTTGCGCAGCCTTGAAGAAGAGCTCGAATTACCCCTGGTCAACCGCGGCCAACGCTTTGAAGGCTTTACCGCGCCGGGCGAGCGAGTGCTGGCGTGGGCGCGCACGGTGCTGGCGGCCTACGACGGGCTGCAAGCCGAGGCGGCTGCCTGTCGCGGCAATCTGGTCGGCACCCTGCGCCTGGGGGTGGTGCCGTTATCGAGTTTCGATCCATTGCCGTTGATGCAGCGCCTGCATGCGGAACACCCGAACCTGCGCTTCGAGTTGTCTGCATTGAGCTCCGAGCAAATTCTCGAACAACTGGCGAACAACCGCCTGGACCTCGGCGTGTCTTACCTGGAACGCCTCGACGGCGAGCGCTTCGACTCCCTGGCCTTCAGCGAAACCCGCATGGGCCTGCTTTACGATCAGCGCTTCTACAGTTTCAGCGAGGCGCCGCTGAGTTGGGAGTCGTTGATCGAATTACCGCTGGGCATGCTCACCAGCGGCATGCACTTTCGCCAATCCATCGACCATAATTTCCACAGTCGTGGCCTCAGTCCCCAGCCTCTGCTGCAGACCGACGCCGTGCATCAACTGTTACAAGCTGTGCACGGCGGCTTGTGTTGCGCCGTGATGCCGCTGGACGGCGGCCTGGAAAACCTCACCGACCACCTGCGCCTGCAACCCATTGAAAACGCCCAGACTCTCGCGCGCCTGGGGTTGATCATGCGGCGCAGCGCCCCTCGATCGGCACTGGCCGAGGCGTGTTTTGCGATTTATCAAAAATCATCCACGGACGCTTGATCGACGCCATCTATCGGCACATCAGTATTAGCGATTAGACGCGACCGTTTGACGCGCCTAGGCTTAAAGCTGATCAAACCGTGGTGATGCCATGAACGCCAAGCGCCCAGCCTGCGCGGCGCCTGCCCTCGAAACGCCCGCGCCCGCTGCGAGTCAGACTTACAGCTACAACAACCTTGATGCGTCCGGATCGGCCAATACCGAGCTGGCCGAGGAAGTTGCGCTGGCGATTGCCTACAACGGCATCAGCCAGGCCGTGATGCTGGTGACCCCAACCGACCTGGAAGACTTCATCGTCGGTTTCAGCCTCGGCAGCGGCATCATCAACGACCCCGCCGACATCTACGACCTGCAACTCAGCGGCTCCGGCTCGGCGCAGTACGCGCAAGTCACTATCGCCAACCGTGCATTCTGGAACCTCAAGCAGCAACGCCGGCAACTGGCCGGAACCAGCGGTTGCGGGTTGTGCGGAGTGGAAGCGGTCGAGCAGGCACTGCCAGACCTGAAAGTATTGCCCGGCGCGCCATTGCCTCCGATTGCCTGGCTCGACGGCTTGCGCCAGCGCATCGGTGCTTTCCAGCCCCTTGGCCAACACTGCGGAGCAGTACATGCCGCGGTGTTCATGAATGATCGGGGCGAGTTGTTGCTGGGTCGCGAAGATATCGGCCGGCATAACGCCCTCGACAAGCTGATTGGTGGCCTGATCCGCCAGGACATCCCGATTGGCGCGGGGCTGGCGATCGTCACCAGCCGCTGCAGCCTCGAACTGATCCAGAAAGTGTTGCGCGCAGGCATCCAGACCCTTGTCAGCCTGTCTTCGCCTACGGGCCTTGCTGTGCAATGGGCGCGCCGACACAACCTCAATCTCATCCACCTGCCGCAGAAAAGTGCGCCGCGGGTCTACAGCCCTGCGATGGAGAACCTCACGTGAGCCAACATCATCAAGCCGACCAGAAACCCGTCCCCCGCTACAAGCCCTACAAAGGCCCGGCCGGTGGCTGGGGCGCGCTGATCAGTGTGGCCCAGGCGTGGCTGACCAGCGACAACGCGCTGAAGAACCTGCGCATGATGCTCAAGACCAACCAGAACGGCGGCTTTGACTGCCCGGGTTGCGCCTGGGGCGACTCGCCGGAAAGCGGCATGGTGAAGTTCTGTGAGAACGGCGCCAAAGCCGTGAACTGGGAAGCGACCAAGCGCCGGGTGGATGCGGCCTTCTTCGCCAAACACAGCGTCAGCTCGCTGCTGGAGCAAAGTGACTACTGGCTGGAATATCAGGGCCGCCTGACCGAACCGATGAGCTACGACGCCGAGACCGATCGCTACAAGCCGATCACCTGGGAAGCCGCCTTCGCCCTGATCGGCAAACATCTGCAGGGCCTCTCGAGCCCGGATCAGGCCGAGTTCTACACTTCGGGGCGCGCCAGTAACGAAGCGGCCTACCTGTATCAATTGTTTGTGCGCGCCTATGGCACCAACAACTTCCCCGATTGTTCGAACATGTGCCACGAGGCCAGCGGCGTGGCGTTGGCGCAGAGTGTCGGCGTGGGTAAAGGCACGGTGACGTTCGACGATTTCGAACACGCTGATGCGATATTTGTCTGGGGCCAGAACCCCGGCACCAACCACCCCCGGATGCTGGAGCCGCTGCGTGAGGCGGTCAAGCGCGGCGCCCAGGTGGTGTGCGTCAACCCGTTGAAAGAGCGTGGGCTGGAACGCTTCCAGCATCCGCAGCACCCGATCGAAATGCTCACCAATGGCGACAAGCCGACCAATACCGCGTACTTCCGGCCGGCGCTCGGCGGCGACATGGCCTTGCTGCGCGGCATGGCCAAATTCCTGCTGCAATGGGAGCGCGACGCGCAGAAGACTGGCGGGCCCGCCGTGTTCGACCACGACTTCCTCAATGAGCACAGCGTCAATGTGCTGGAGTACATGGGCGCCATCGATGACACGCCATGGGAGCAGATCGTCGAGCAATCCGGCCTTGCCCTGGTGGAAATCGAGCAAGCGGCACGGATGTACGCCTCGGGCAAGAACGTGATCATGTGCTGGGCGATGGGGATTACCCAACACCGTCATTCCGTGCCGACGATTCAGGAAATCGCCAACCTGATGCTGCTGCGCGGCAACATCGGTCGCCCAGGCGCCGGCCTGTGTCCGGTGCGTGGCCATAGCAACGTGCAAGGCGACCGGACCATGGGCATCAACGAACGTCCGCCGGTGGCGTTCCTCGACTCCCTGGAACGTCGCTTCCAGTTCAAGGTGCCGCGCGAGAGCGGCCACAACGTGGTCGAGGCGATTCATGCAATGGCCGAGGGTCGCGCCAAGGTGTTCATCGGCCTGGGCGGCAACTTCGCCCAAGCCACGCCGGACAGCCCACGCACCTTCAAGGCGCTGAGCAGCTGCGACCTGACCGTGCAGATCAGCACCAAGCTCAACCGCAGCCATCTGGCCCACGGCAAGGACGCGCTGATCCTGCCGTGCCTGGGTCGCACCGATATCGATATCCAGACCGAAGGCCCGCAAGCGGTGACCGTTGAAGACTCGTTCAGCATGGTCCATGCCTCCAACGGCCAGTTGCAACCGCTGTCAAACCAGATGCGCTCGGAGCCGTCGATCATCGCCGGTATCGCCGCCGCTACCCTGGGCAGCCGGCCCGTGGACTGGAGCTGGCTGGTGGCCGACTACGACCGCATTCGCGACCTGATCGCCGATACCATTCCAGGTTTCAAGGACTTCAACGAGAAAGTGAAGAACCCAGGCGGTTTTTACCTGGGCAACAGCGCGGGCGTCCGCAAGTGGAATACGGCGTCGGGACGAGCCAGCTTCCGCCCCAATATCCTGCCCAAGGACCTGGTTCACGAACGGACGCGCGCCACGGGCGTGCTGCCGGATCTGATCATGCAGTCGATGCGTTCCCACGATCAGTACAACACCACGATCTACGGGCTCGATGACCGGTATCGCGGGGTCAAGGGGCAGCGCGACGTGCTGTTTGTCAACGAAGCCGACATCATCCGCCTGGGCTTCAAGCCTGGACAGAAGGCGGACATCGTTTCAATCTGGGACGATGGGCGTGAGCGCCGGGTGAAGGGTTTTACGTTGCTGGCGTTTGATATCCCGGCGGGACAGGCTGCCGCTTATTATCCGGAGGTGAATCCTCTGGTGCCGTTGGAAAGCACGGGGGATGGCAGCCACACGCCGACGTCGAAATTCGTGGCGATCCGGTTGGAAGCGGCAAGCGAAACCGGTTTGATCATGGCGAGGTCGGCGTAGGGTTGTTTCGGCCGATCCAGCGCCATCGCGGTCAAGCCTTGCTCCCACCGTATTGTGGTTCAGATGATTTTGCTGAGTGTAGGGCCTTGTGGGAGCAAGGCTTGCCCGCGATAGCGTCAGCCCGGGCAATTACCTTTCAATCGCCCACAAAAAAGGCCATTTCTGTGTGGAAACGGCCTGTCTGAAGTAGATAAAGACCAGCGAAAAAGCATTAAGTTCCGCCCAAAAAACAGTAACTTACGCAATTGTGTACAAGTCGTGTCACTCGTCGGATTTCGATTGTAACCAGTATCTCCCAGCCTCAGGATCGCGCCGTCATCCCCTTGAGATTCCTCTATGAAGTTCTCCTCGATTCTCTTGTTGTCCCTTGGCCTGGTCAGTGGCTTCGCTTCTGCCGGAGGCACCACCGAAGCAGGCGTGGGCGGCGCATTGGGCGGGGTTTTGGGCTCAGTCGTCGGTCAATCGTTAGGCGGCAATACTGGTTCAACCATTGGCGCGGCCCTGGGCGGCGCGGGTGGTAGTGCCGTCGGCGCAGACAAACGCAGCCGTGGCGAAGCCGCCATCGGTGGTGCGCTGGGCGCAGCCGGCGGTAACGTGGTCGGCCGCAGCATGGGCGGCACCACAGGCAGCCTGATCGGCTCCGCAGCGGGCGGTGGCGCCGGTGGCGCACTCGGCAACTACATGGGCAACAAGAGCGATGAGGACGATAATCGTCGCTCTTATCGCGGTGGCCGTGATGATCGTCGCTACTATCGCGATGACCATCGGGGTCGCGGTCATGCCTACGGCCACCGCAAGAACAAACATCGCTATCGCGACTGAGGCATCAATCGCCTCGGTTATCGGTAGATCGAAAAATCGCAGCCCAAGGGCTGCGATTTTTTTTGCCAGTCAAACCACCAATCGCTCCAGCGCCCCGCGTAACCCGCCAGGAATCGCCACCGGCTGATTCGACCCGCGATCGACGAACACATGCACAAAGCGCCCTGCTGCACAGGCCTCGTCTTCACCTGCCTTGAACACCGCCAGTTCGTATTGCACCGAACTGTTGCCCAGCTTGCCTACGCGCAGGCCGATTTCAATCCGGTCCGGGAACGCAATCGAGGCGAAATAATCGCAGGCCGAGCTCACGACAAAACCGACGACTTCGCCGTCATGGATATCCAGGCCGCCGACTTCAATCAGATAGGTGTTCACCGCCGTATCAAAGAAGCTGTAGTAGGTCACGTTGTTGACGTGGCCGTAGGCATCGTTGTCATGCCAGCGGGTGGTGATGGGCTGGAAATGCGGGTATTCGCAGCGTTGAGGCATTGGCGTCGTTTCCCTGGATTGAATTCCAATTCTAAAGCTAATACGGCTTCAGCATTCTTCGCCAGCAGGCTGGCTCCCACAGTCAATCGGGTTTCAACTCAAGGTTTAAGAACACCCACAATTCCATGTGGGAGCCCGCCTGCTGGCGATGGCGCCCGCAAGAGCACTGTAGTGATCACCTGTCGGCAAACCCCTTGCCGGTCGCCGCCAACTCACCAATCAACCGGGCCGGATTCCAGTGATCGCCCTGGCGAGTTTCCAACGCCAGCAACCGCTGATGAATATCCGCCAGCCCCTGCTGATCGGCCCAGGCCATCGGGCCGCCCTTGTCGGCCGGGAAGCCATAGCCGTTGAGGTAGACCAGATCGATATCGTGGGCCGATCCGGCGATGCCTTCCTCAAGAATCTTCGCGCCTTCATTGACCAATGCCAGCAAGGAGCGCTCCAGGACCTCCTCAGGCGAGATCTCACGGCGTTGATAGCCCAATCCCTCGCTGACCTCCAGCACCAGCGCATCGACCTCTAAGTCGTGCTCTGCCTGGCGGCTGCCGGCTTCATAGTGATAATAACCATTGCCGCTCTTTTGGCCGAAGCGACCCAGCTCGCACAAGCGGTTATCGACCTGCACCTCAGGCGCATCCTGGCCAACACCCGCCAGTTGCCTGGCGCGCCACCCCAGATCGACGCCAACCACGTCGTACATGCGGAAAGGGCCCATGGCAAAACCAAAACCTTGCAGCGCCGCATCGACCTGATGGGGATAGGCGCCCTCCAGCAGCATCTTGCGTGCTTCGAGCACGTAGGTATTGAGCATGCGGTTGCCGATGAAACCGTCGCAGTTGCCGGCCACCACGCTGACCTTGCCCATGCGCTTACCCAGCGCCAGCGCCGCTTCCAGTACCGCCGGCGCAGTGTTCGCACCGCGGACGATTTCCAGCAGTTTCATGATGTGCGCCGGGCTGAAGAAATGCAGCCCCAATACCTGCCCGGGACGGCCGGTGACTGCAGCGATGGCGTCGATATCCAGCGCCGAGGTATTACTCGCCAGAATCGCTTCGGGCTTGAGCAGAGCGTCCAGCTCGCGGAAGATCTTCTGCTTGAGCTCAAGGTTCTCGTAAACCGCTTCGATCACCAGGTCTACATCAGCAATGGCCGCATAATCGGCAACGGCAGTGACCCGCGCGACACGCGCATCCGCTTCGGCCTGATCGATACGGCCCTGGCGAACATTGTGAGCGCAGGTGTCTGCCACGCTGGTCAGGGCTTGCTCGAGCATCTGCGGATTATTATCGACCCACTGCACTGGCACCCCGGCATTCACCAGGCACATCACAATGCCCCGGCCCATGGTGCCCGCGCCAATCACGGCGGCGCGCTGAATGTTGAACGGTGTCTGGCTCATGGTTGTTCTCTTGTTGGCGATCCAAAGACAGCCCTCACCATAGTCAGCCACCGTTCATTTTTGAAATTTATTCCTGTGATGGGGGACATTCAGCAGATGGATACGCTGTTTGCCCAGACGCCAAAACCCCTGTAGGAGCGAGCTTGCTCGCGATGATCTTGAGGTCGCGCAAATTAAGCTGTTGCCCCGCGTCATCGTTGACGACCATCGCGAGCAAGCTCGCGCCTACAGATATCCCGCTCAAGCTGGGAGGTGAGTTTCGACCCACCCCCGCACTTCGCCATAAGGGTATTCCTCCAGCACCGCATACCCCGCAATTGACCGCGCCTTGAGCTTGGTAAACAACGGCACACTGATGCCGCACAGGAAACGGGTCACCCGTTCGGTCGAAGGAATGCTGCCGGTGTGCTGCTCGTGCCTGTGGATAAATTCAGCGCACAACGCCTCGAAATTCTTATCCACAAGCGCTGGCAGCTCCGGCGGCGCCGGCAGTCGTGCGATATCGCCGTGACACACTGAACAATGCCCGCACTGCCGGGGAGCCTGTTCGTCCCCGAAGTACTCGGCCAGCCGATAACCCAGGCAGCGTTCGGTGGCAAACAGATCCAGCATCGCGTGAATTCGGGCGACCTCGGTTTGCTCGTGGCGGGTGAAGTAAGCGTGCAGTTCCGTGGCCAGCGCCTGGCTGTCAAAGCCTGCTTGCAGCACGCTGTAGACCTCGGTCATCTGCTTGCTTTCGAGCTCGATCCAGCCCTTCTCCTGGAAATAATCCAGGGCCTTGACCACCCGATTACGCTCGGCCTGGTAGCGTTCGTACAGCGCGTCAAAACTCACCGTGGCCCAGGCTCGCGCAAGGGTGGATGTCTGAATGATCGCCGCCACGAAATCCTTGCGCTCTCCCTCGAATCGGGCCAGCAAGTCGGCCGGCTCCTGCAGGTATTTGAATCGGTACTCGGCGTAGTAGGCGTAACGCGGGGCGATGATCCGGCGCAGCTCCAGCTGAACCAGCAAGGTCTTGAGCGGCAGCTGCCGGATGTTGCTCTGGTCTGCCAGCGGCCCCAGCAGAAACTCCCATTGCCCATCGGCGGCGCACGCCTTCAACTCATCCAGCACGTGCCGGATGCCATCCAGCTCCGGCGTGTCGCCGTAGACGAAGTTTTCCAGCACATTGACGCTGTCGCGGTTGGCCAGGACCAGGCAGTCCGACGGCTGCCCGTCGCGCCCGGCACGACCGATTTCCTGACTGTAGTTTTCGATGGACTTGGGCAGGTCGAAATGCACCACGTTGCGTATGTCGCTTTTGTCGATGCCCATGCCAAATGCGATGGTGGCGACGATGCAATTGGATTGCCCGCCCATGAAGCGCTTCTGGATCGCCTCACGTTTTTCGTGGGGCAACCCGGCGTGATAGGCCTCGGCCTGTATGCCATTGCGACCCAGGTGCTCGGCGATGTGCTCGGCGGTTTTCTGCAGGGTGACATAGACGATGCTGGGCTGACCCGGCCGCTCGCTCATCCACTCAACCAGTCGCCGGCGCTTGTCCTGCCCACGCACCGGCTCCACCAGCAAACTGAGATTAGGCCGGTAGAAACCGGTGGTCACTACGTCTTCAGGCGCAATGGCGAACTTGGCCTGCATGTCCGCGATCACTTTCGGCGTCGCCGTGGCGGTCAGCAGCAGCGCCTGCGGGATATTGAACTGGCGCTGGTAGTCCGGGAGCTTGAGGTAATCAGGCCGGAAGTTATGACCCCACTCGGAAATGCAGTGCGCCTCGTCCACGACCAGTAACGAGATTGGCACCTGCTGGAGGAAGTTGCGAAAGCGCTCATTCTTCAGCCGCTCCACGGACACCATCAGGATCTTCAGCTCACCCGATTTCGCCCGAGCCATCACATCGGCGGCGTCGTCGCGGCTCTGCGCCGAATCGATACTGCCTGCCGAGATACCGTGACGCTGCAGGAATGCCAGCTGGTCCTGCATCAGCGCCAGCAGTGGCGAGACCACCAGCGTCAGGTGTGGCAACAGCATCGCCGGGATCTGGTAGCACAGGGACTTGCCTGAACCCGTGGGAAAGATCGCCGCTGCCGAGCGCCCGGCCAGTACCGCGCTGATCGCAGCCTCCTGGCCGGGACGAAATTGTGGATAACCGAAAACCTGTTCCAGGGTGTTGTGCATAAGCTGTCACTCCGTTGACCGCTGGCGAAGCCCAAAGCCTAGCTGGCGATCGCCGCGAGTCGAGAAAAGGTCGGGGGTAAAAAGATACCGGATGATACCGCGCAGAGGCTGGCAGGGCGTGTTGAATCAAGGCAGCGACAGGTTCGCAGGCACCTCAAGACCTGATGCTCACGCCCACGAAAAAGCCGCCCTGAAGGCGGCTTTGTCGTTACATCAAGCCAATCCTTACAGCTTCGGACCAGCAGCCTTGATGGCGTCGCTCACGTCGAACTTCTTGAAGTTCTCGACGAACAGACCGGCCAGTGCTTTAGCCGATTCATCGTAGGCAGCTTTGTCAGCCCAGGTATTACGTGGGTTCAACAGGCCAGTCTCAACGCCCGGCACGGCCAATGGCACGTCGAGGTTGATGGTGTCGAGGTGTTCGGTTTCAGCACCGATCAACGCGCCGCTCTGGATCGCTGCGATGACGCCGCGAGTGGTCGGAATGTTGAAGCGCTTGCCAACGCCGTAGCCACCGCCGGTCCAGCCGGTGTTTACCAGGTACACCTTGGAGCCGAAGCCGCGGATGCGCTTGATCAGCAGTTCTGCGTATTCGCCAGCCGGACGCGGGAAGAACGGTGCGCCGAAGCAGGTGGAGAACGTCGACTTGATGCCGCTGCCCGAGCCCATTTCGGTCGAGCCCACCAAAGCGGTGTAGCCGGACAGGAAGTGGTAGGCCGCTTGTTCTTCGCTGAGGATCGACACTGGCGGCAGTACGCCGGTCAGGTCGCAGGTCAGGAAGATCACCGCGTTAGGCTCACCGCCAAGGTTCTTCTCGGAACGCTTGGCAACGTGCTCCAGCGGGTAAGCTGCGCGGCTGTTCTGGGTCAGGCTCACATCGGCGTAGTCGGCGTGCTTGGCGTCATCGATAACGACGTTTTCCAGGACTGCGCCGTGCTTGATGGCTTTCCAGATGACCGGCTCGTTCTTCTCGGACAAGTCGATGCACTTGGCGTAGCAGCCGCCTTCGATGTTGAACACAACGCCTTCGCCCCAGCCGTGCTCGTCGTCACCGATCAGGTAACGGCTTTCGTCGGCGGACAGGGTGGTTTTACCGGTGCCGGACAAACCGAAGAACAGGGTCACGTCGCCCGCTTCACCGATGTTGGCAGCGCAGTGCATTGGCAGCACGTCGGCGGCCGGCAGCAGGAAGTTCTGCACCGAGAACATGGCTTTCTTCATTTCACCGGCGTAACGCATGCCGGCGATCAGTACCTTCTTCTGGGCGAAGTTGAGGATCACGCAGCCGTCGGAGTTGGTGCCATCACGCTCAGGCACGCACTCGAAGTTGGCCACGTTCAGTACTTGCCACTCTTCGCGACCTGCCGGGTTGTACTGGGCAGGATTGATGAACAGGCAACGACCGAACAGGTTCTGCCAGGCAGTCTGGGTGGTCATTTTCACAGCCAGGTAGTGGTCTTCGGACGCACCTACATGCACATGGGAAACGAAATGCTCTTGCGCGTTGTTGAACGCCTCGACGCGGTCCCACAGGGCATCGAACTTGTCGGCCGGGAACTTGCGGTTGATCGGGCCCCAGGCGATGGCTGCCTGGGTGGTTGGCTCTTCCACGATGAAACGATCGACTGGCGAGCGGCCGGTACGGTGACCGGTACGAACAACCAGCGCGCCGGTATCGGCAAGCTCGCCTTCACCACGATTCAGAGCTTCTTTTACCAGATCATCAACACTCAGATCGGTGTACACGGCGTTATTGGCTTGCGTCATGAGATTCCCCGTCGGCCAGTGGCCGAGTGTGCTCCAAACGTTTTGTAGTAGAAAGTCGTGCACTACTACCGCGACAAAAAGTGGGCCGGATTATGCCAGAAACGCCCAAAAATAGTAGGGCCCTCCCGTCGTAACGGCGCTATTGCGCCGCTAAGCAGTGAATTTACCTGCGCTGAACCGTTTTAGTGCCGGGTATCTGACGGGGTATCGACACCGGCTCCAGCGAACAATTGAGTGATATCGGCCGCATCGAACAGGTAGCGCTGATTGCAAAACTGGCAGTCGATCTCGATGTTGCCACCGTGTTCCACGACCAGGTCCTGAGCGTCTTCCAGACCCAGGCTGACCAGCGCATTCGCCGAGCGCTCGCGCGAGCAACTGCAACGGAAGCGCAATCGCTGGACATCGAACAGGCGCACCTGCTCTTCGTGGTACAAGCGGTGCAGCACGGTTTCGTTGTCCAGGCTGAGCAGCTCATCGGCAGTCAGCGTACTGCCCAGGGCGGTGATGTGCTGCCAGCTGGCGGCGCGCTCTTCTTCATCCTTGAGGCGATCAGCGGGCAGTTGCTGCAGCAGCAGACCTCGGGCACGACGGCCGTCGGCGTACAGCCAGAAGCGCGTGCCGACCTGCTGGGACATGACGAAATAGTTGGTGAAGCACTCCGACAGAGTTTCGCCGTCCAGGTCAACGATGCCCTGGTAGCGCTGGCCTTGGGTCGGATCGACCGTCAGCGCGAGGACACCGTTGGGCATCAGGTCGGCAAGCGTCGCATCAGGTGCGATGCGGTCAGCCTCGTAACGGGCCAGGCCACGGATCTCGCGCTCGCTGGAGCACTCGATCATCAGCAGCGGGATGGGCCCTTCCGAACGGGCCTGTAGAATCAGCAGGCCATCGAATTTCAGGGTGCCGACCAGCAACGACGCCGCGGCCATCAGTTCGCCGAGCAATTGCGCAACCGGTTCCGGATACGCATGTTTAGCCAGGACTTCGGCGTAGCTGAGTTCCAACGAAACCAGTTCGCCGCGGGTATCGCTGTCATCGAAGATGAAGCGTTGGGTGTAGTCGGTATCCGTTAGATCGGTCATAGGTTTGGGTATCTGAATTAATGTCAAAAGATTTCAAAGACTAAGCTGCGCGGGGTTTGCGCACGCAAAGTCTGGCCATGGCAGGCATTTTAGGAACAATCCGGTCGGGTTCCAAGCTCATACCGGCCGCCGCACGAACACCTGCTTCACTCGTCGTTGCTGCTCCCACGAAACTTAAACAGATCCCGCCGCTGTTTTTTGCTCGGTTTGCCGTCGGTGGTCATGCCCAGCGAACCCGCCTTGCGCATCTCGGCAGCAGCCTCGCGCTTGGCGACGCTGGCTTCGGTCTCGGCGTACAAGGCCTGCGCCTCGGGAGCACCCCGGCGCACGATCGACAGTGCCTGAACTACCACCGTACGCTCTTCGAACCCCTGGCGAATCTGAAATTCGTCGCCGATGCGCGGTTCCTTGCCGGGTTTGCAGCGCTCGCCCCGACAATGCACCTTGCCGCTTTCGATCGCCGTCTTGGCCAAGGCACGTGTTTTATAGAAACGCGCAGCCCACAACCACTTATCGAGACGGACCTTGTCGTCCTCATCCTTTTTTTGTGTCACCGGAATTCCTCTTTTAGCCCATAGTCGGAACTGTACTACCGTTTCTGTCGGGCGCAAGAACCCGCCCCTCCAGATAGAATGTCATCCTGGTCGGTTCATCGCAGTGGAGTGTTCGAGTGACAATATTTCCGTCTTCATTGACTTCGTCCAGTGGCGATTGCCAGGGATGTCAGCAAAGCGAACCGTTGGGCTTTGATTTTGCCTTTGCGTACCAACCCATCGTGGACCTGCGGGACCGATCGATCTTTGCTCACGAGGCACTGGTGCGCGGCACCGACGGTGAAGGCGCGTTATCGGTACTTGACCAGGTCACCGAGGCCAATCGCTACCGATTTGACCAGCTCTGCCGCACCAAGGCGATCGAAGGTGCTGCGCAACTGGGCATGCAAACCAACCTGTCGATCAACTTCATGCCCAACGCCGTGTACCGCCCGGAGCTGTGTATTCGCAGCACGCTGAAGGCCGCCAAAAAACATAATTTCCCTATAGACAGGCTGATTTTCGAAACCCTGGAAAGCGAGCACGTAGATAACTATCGCCATTTGACCAATATTCTGCGTGAATACCGCGAATTCGGCTTCAAGACCGCCATCGATGACTTCGGTGCGGGGTACTCGGGGCTCAATCTGCTCGCTGACTTCCAACCCGACCTGATCAAACTCGACATGGCACTGATCCGTGACGTCGATCGCGATCGTGTTCGTCAGGCTATCGTGCGGGGGATTGTCACAATCTGTGCGGATCTGGACGTTACAGTCATTGCCGAAGGCATCGAAAGCGCTGGAGAACGGGATTTCCTGGCGGACTGTGGAATTTTTCTGATGCAAGGCTACTGGTTCGCCAAGCCTGCATTCAAAGCGTTGGCCCAGGTACCAGCGGGTACCTGGACGCGTTAATCGCCGGTTTATTCTATTGAAGACATTTGACCATTTGACCGTTGTCGGTCTGCGCGAGTGGGTGGCGCTTCCGGATTTGGGAGTGGCAGGCCTGCGGGCAAAAATCGACACCGGTGCCAGCACCTCCAGCTTGCATGCCACCGACATTGAGCCGTTTGAGCGCGATGGTGAAAAATGGGTGCGTTTTACCGCGCATCTGGGCACGGTATTGCAACTGCGTCATCGGCGTTGCGAAGCCCCGCTGGTGACCATGAAAACCATCAAGAGCTCCAATGGCCATGCGCAGAAGCGCTATGTGGTCAGCACCACCCTGGCCCTCGGTGATCGGGTCTGGCGGGTCGAGTTCACCCTCGCCTGCCGTAAATCCATGCGATATCGCCTGCTACTCGGTTCCAAAGCCCTTATCGACGGCCAACTGGTCGTCAATCCGGGCATCAAATACGTACAAGACAAGCCGGTGTTCCCGGTCTCTACCCTTTCCACAGGTGTTGCATGAAGATCGCTGTGCTGTCGCGGAACCCGCGTCTGTATTCCACTCGTCGTCTGGTCGAAGCCGGAACCGAGCGTGGCCACGAAATGGTCGTGGTCGACACCTTGCGCGCCTACATGAACATCGCCAGCCACAAGCCGCAGATCCACTACAGGGGCCGGCCGCTGGAAGGTTTCGATGCGGTCATCCCGCGTATCGGGGCATCGGTGACGTTTTATGGCTGCGCGGTTTTGCGCCAGTTCGAGATGATGGGGGTATTTCCGCTCAACGAATCGGTGGCCATCGCGCGTTCGCGGGACAAACTGCGCTCATTGCAACTGCTCTCGCGCCGAGGGATCGGCTTGCCGGTCACCGGGTTTGCGCACTCGCCGGATGACATTCCCGACCTGATCGAAATGGTCAACGGCGCCCCTCTGGTGATCAAGGTACTGGAAGGCACCCAGGGCATCGGCGTGGTGCTGTGTGAGACCGCGACTGCGGCGGAGTCGGTGATCGAGGCCTTCATGGGTCTCAAGCAGAACATCATGGTCCAGGAATACATCAAGGAAGCCGGTGGGGCAGACATTCGCTGCTTCGTGGTGGGCGACAAAGTGATTGCTGCGATGAAACGCCAGGCCAAACCAGGGGAGTTCCGTTCCAACCTGCACCGGGGCGGCAGCGCGAGCCTGATCAAGATCACCCCGGAAGAACGCATGACGGCCTTGCGTGCGGCCAAGGTAATGGGGCTGGCCGTCGCAGGCGTGGATATCCTGCGTTCCAATCACGGGCCGCTGGTGATGGAAGTCAACTCGTCGCCGGGGCTGGAAGGCATCGAGACCACCACCGGCAAGAACGTGGCGGGGATCATCATCGAGCATCTTGAAAAGAATGGTGGGCCGAATATGACGCGCACCAAAGGAAAAGGCTAAAGCGGGAAGATCAAAAGATCGTCCGAAGGCTCCGGCCGCGTTCGGACGATCTTTTTTTCAGCCGTTAAACCGCATCGCGCGGCAACATCAACCCCAACGGCAAGCGCACCCGCGCCTCCAGCCCGCCACCATCACGGTTGCGCAGCTCGACATTGCCGCCATGCATCGAAGCAATCCGCTTGACGATCGCCAGGCCCAATCCGGTTCCCTTGCCGCCCCGGGCACGATCACCACGGGTGAACGGGTTGAAAATGGCTTCCAGCTCCGACGGATCGATCCCGGCGCCACGGTCCATGACGCTCAGCACCACGTAAGGCGCGCTGGTATCTCCGGATACGTAAGCCGCTACCTCCACACCGCTGCCGGCGTGATGCAGCGCATTGCCGATCAGGTTGTTCAACAGTCGTTTCATCGACACCCGCCGTAGCGGGAACGGCTGAATCGGCTCCAGGCGCAAACGCACTTTTTCTTCGTTCTGGTTGTAAGGAGCAGCAACTTCGCGCACGAGATCGATCAGGTCGACTTCTTCCACCGACTCATCGCGTCCATCACGGATAAATGCCAGGAACTGGTCAAGAATCGCGTCCATGTCCTCGATGTCACGCACCATATCGTCGGTCAGGTCGCTGTGGTCGCCCATCAGCTCCAGGGACAGGCGCAAACGGGTGAGCGGGGTTCGCAGGTCGTGGGATACCCCGGCCAGCATCAGCTCACGCTCACGGCCCGCCTGCTCGACGTCCTCGGCCATCTGGTTGAAGGCGCGGTACACCTCGGTCATTTCGCTGGGCGTGTCGCTGATCGGCAGGCGCACGCTGCGCCCCTGGCCGAGCTGTCTGGCCGCGTAGACCAGGCGTTTCAAAGGTTGATTGAGCTGACTGACAAAAATCCACGCCGAAGCCGTGGACAGCAATCCGATGGCGAGGAACCAGCCGAGTACGTTCCAGATTTTCTGCCCGCGCAGCGGATGCGGGTAAAGCGGTACTTTCAGCCAGCCGTCACCCAGGCTCGGCGCCCGCACCCAGAGGGCTGGGGGCGAGTGCATACGTAACCGGACTTCGGTATCGGCACCGAGTTCTGCCTGCATCTGTCGCTGGTAGATTTCGCTGTAGGGCCAGTGCTGCTCACCCTCCGGCACACCGGTGCCAACCACACGAATCAGCGTTGCCGCTTCGGCGATTTTGTCTCGATTGTTTTCATCAGCCGCCCAATAGGCGCGCAGCGTCAAGGCGACGCCGTGGCTGTACTGGCGATCCACAAGCACGTCTTCGTTCATCAGCAGATAAACGAGGGTCAGTGCCTTGGAAAACAGCACAACGATCAGCACCAGCCACAGGGTGCGAGAGAAGAAACTTTGGGGGAACCACACGGGCGTTTTCATGGATAACCGCTAAACACATGCAAGAGCGAGCGATGCTCGCATATTGCGGTTCGCGAGTCTGCGGACAAAATCATCCGCATGACCCGCTCCTACAAATCGCCAATCACTTGGTGGCTGCGCCGTCCGGCACGAATACGTAACCCACGCCCCAAACCGTCTGGATGTAACGCGGTTTGGATGGATCAGGTTCGATCATCCGGCGCAGACGCGAGATTTGCACATCGATGGAGCGTTCGAGCGCATCCCATTCACGACCACGAGCCAGGTTCATCAGCTTGTCGCGAGTCAATGGCTGACGCGCGTTCATCACCAACGCCTTGAGCACGGCGAACTCGCCAGTGGTGAGCATGTGCACTTCTTCGCCACGCTTGAGCTCACGGGTGGCCAGCGACAGTTCGTAGTCACCAAACGTCACGCTCTCGTCTTCGCTGCCCGGTGCGCCTGGCACAGGCGTCGACTGGCGACGCAGCACCGCCTTGACCCGCGCCATCAGCTCGTCCGGGTTGAACGGCTTGGCCAGGTAGTCGTCGGCACCCAGCTCCAGACCCTTGATCCGGCTCAGCTCATCGCCCTTGGCGGTCAGCATGATGATTGGAATCTGGTTGTTCGCGGTACGCAGGCGGCGGCAGGCGGTCAGGCCGTCTTCGCCTGGCAGCATCAGGTCGAGAACGACCAGGTTGAACACTTCACGCGCCAGCAGGCGGTCCATTTGTTCCGTGTTCGGTACCGTGCGGGCACGGTAGCCCTTGCTGACGAAAAAGCGCTCCAGCAGGCTGCTCAGCCCCGGGTCGTCATCAACAATAAGAATTTTTTCGCCTTCAGCAATGTTTGCAGTGCTGCTCATTAGATGCTCCTTTTAGCTCGGCGCGCATTATGGCGTAGCTGCCGTTATACGCACCGTGTGCATTGTTAGCAGATTTTTCCTCCACCGCCAGTAAACCGGGTGGGTAGCGGGAGCCTGCGATGCCCCGAATGACCGATGCTGGTTATAATGCGCGGCCTTTTGTGTCAGGCAACGTCTGATCGTTTACAGCAGCAGCCACTTTTTATTTCATGGCGCTGGCAGTAATTGTTCGATTTCACGGGTCAACGGGATGCCTGTTGATCCAGGTAGCGGCGCAGGCCAGGCCGCTCAACCAGACTCGCCGAGCCTTTAATCCTGTGCCTGCGAGCCTGCTTTCACAATTTGTCAGGTGGTTTTATGGACAGCATCAACAGCCGCATCGCCGAGGAACTCGGTGTACGCCCACAACAGGTCGAAGCGGCCGTCGCGCTACTCGATGAAGGTTCTACCGTGCCCTTCATCGCCCGCTACCGGAAAGAAGTGACCGGCAGCCTCGATGACATCCAGTTGCGTCATCTGGAAGAGCGTCTGCGCTACCTGCGAGAACTCGACGAACGGCGCATCAGCATCCTGGCCAGTATTCAGGAACAAGGCAAGCTGACCCCGCAGCTGGAGCGCGACATCAAGCTCGCCGACACCAAGACCCGCCTCGAAGACTTGTACCTGCCGTACAAGCAGAAGCGCCGCACCAAGGGCCAGATCGCCCTGGAAGCCGGCCTCGGCGAGCTGGCCGACGGCCTGTTCAACGACCCGACCCTGGCCCCGGACGCCGAAGCTGCACGCTTCATCGACGCGGAAAAAGGCGTAGCCGATGTGAAGGCGGCCCTTGAAGGCGCCAAGTACATCCTGATGGAGCGCTTCGCCGAAGACGCCGGCCTGCTGGACAAACTGCGCAGCTACCTCAAGCAGGAGGCCATCCTCAGTGCCCGCGTGATCGCCGGCAAAGAAGAGGAAGGCGCCAAGTTCCGCGACTACTTCGAACACGACGAACCGCTCAAAAGCATGCCATCGCACCGCGCCCTGGCGATTTTCCGTGGCCGCAACGAAGGCATTCTCAGTTCCGCGCTGAAAGTCGGCGACGAGCTGCCGGGCACCATGCACCCCTGCGAAGGCATGATCGGCCAGCAGTTCGGCATTCAGAACCAGAACCGCGCCGCCGACAAATGGCTGGGCGAAGTGGTGCGCTGGACCTGGAAGGTCAAGCTCTATACCCATCTCGAAACCGACCTGCTCGGCGAGTTGCGCGATGGCGCGGAAACCGAGGCGATCAACGTGTTCGCCCACAACCTGCACGATCTGCTGCTGTCGGCCCCGGCCGGCCCGCGCGCCACACTGGGCCTGGACCCGGGCCTGCGCACCGGTTGCAAGGTCGCCGTGGTCGACTCCACCGGTAAGCTGCTGGATCACGCCACCGTTTACCCCCACGTGCCGCACAACAAGTGGGATCAGACCATTGCGATCCTGGCAGCCCTTTGCGCCAAGCATTCGGTCGACCTGATCGCCATCGGCAACGGCACCGCCAGCCGTGAAACCGACAAGCTCGCCGCTGAGCTGATCAAGAAATACCCGGCGATGAAAATGACCAAGGTCATGGTCTCCGAGGCCGGCGCATCGGTTTACTCGGCGTCGGAATTGGCTTCCAAGGAATTCCCGGACCTCGACGTGTCGATCCGTGGCGCGGTATCCATCGCTCGTCGCCTGCAGGACCCGCTGGCCGAACTGGTGAAGATCGATCCGAAATCCATTGGCGTCGGCCAGTATCAGCACGACGTATCGCAGCTGAAACTGGCGCGCGGCCTGGACGCCGTGGTCGAAGACTGCGTGAACGCCGTCGGGGTGGACGTCAACACTGCTTCCGTGGCACTGCTGGCCCGCATCTCCGGCCTCAATGCGACCCTGGCGCAGAACATCGTCAGCCACCGCGACGAACACGGTGCGTTCAAGACCCGCGCCGCGTTGAAAAAAGTCGCACGCCTGGGTGAAAAAACTTTCGAACAGGCCGCCGGCTTCCTGCGGGTCATGAACGGTGACAACCCGCTGGATTCGTCCGCCGTTCACCCGGAAGCCTATCCACTGGTGCAGCGCATTGCCGCTGAAACCGACCGCGACATCCGTTCGCTGATTGGCGACGCCAGCTTTCTCAAGCGCCTGGATCCGAAGAAGTACACCGACGAGACGTTCGGTCTGCCAACGGTCACCGACATTCTGCAAGAGCTGGAAAAACCCGGTCGCGATCCGCGTCCCGAGTTCAAGACTGCCGAGTTCCAGGAAGGTGTCGAAGACCTCAAGGACCTGCAGCTGGGCATGATCCTCGAAGGCGTGGTCACTAACGTGACCAACTTCGGCGCATTCGTTGACATCGGCGTTCATCAGGACGGTTTGGTGCATATCTCTGCACTTTCGGAGAAGTTCATCAAGGATCCCCGTGAAGCGGTGAAGGCGGGCGACGTGGTGAAAGTGAAGGTCATGGAAGTCGATATACCGCGTAAGCGCGTGGGCCTGTCGATGCGCATGAGCGACACCCCTGGCGAGAAAATCGATGGCGCTCGTGGTGCGCGTCCTGGTTCGGCACCGCGTCAGTCCCAGAACACTGCACCGCGCAAGGAAACCACGGCGCCCGCCCCTGCCAACAATGCCATGGCTTCGCTGTTCGCCAACGCCAAGCAACTGAAGAAGCGTTGATGGAGATCCCGCCAGGGTTGACCGAAAGCGCGTTCTTCAAGCTGCTGGGTTGTCGTTTGCACAGCCTGGACACCGGGGTGGCGCAAGTCGCCCTGGCACTGCAGCCCGAACTGCGCAACCGCGGCGGCAAGCTGCACGGCGGCGCGTTGTTCAGCCTGGTGGACATTGCCATGGGCCTGGCCTGTTCCAGCACCCATGGCTTCGACCAGCAGAGCGCGACCATCGAATGCAAGATCAACTACATTCGCGCGGTGTCTGAGGGCGAGGTGATGTGCACGGCACGGGTGATCCACCCGGGCCGTCGCACGCTGGTGGTCGAGGCCGAAGTGATGCAAGGCGAAAAATTGGTCGCAAAAGCGCAAGGCACGTTCGCTGTCCTGTAGCTACCGATCATCATTTTGAGGTAATTTCGGCGCTATGAAAGCGGCGCCGGGATTTTCTGTGGGAGCGCGCTTGCCCGCGATGGCGGTGTGTCAGGCAACATAAATGGTGACTGACACTCCCTCATCGCGGGCAAGCCCGCTCCCACAGGGTTCGCGGCGACGGGTCCTTGACCGACTGGCATGAAGTCCGTGCTGCTAAAAAACCAGGCGAAAACGCCAGTTTCAACTTCACCCTTGTAGACCGTCTTGCCCACCCCCATATTGGGGCGACTGACGCGTGAAGGAATCCAACTTGAGCGAAATTCTCAACCGCCGCCTGGCTCTGCTTGGCGAGCGCGCTAACCTCTCTCTGCTCGAACAGTGCCTTCACGGCATCGAACGTGAATGCCTGCGCGTGACCAGCGAAGGTCGCCTGGCGCAAACGCCCCACCCCGAAGAATTGGGTTCCGCGCTGACCAATGAACAAATCACCACCGACTATTCCGAGTCGCTGCTGGAGTTCATCACGCCCGCCCTGCCGGACCCGGCCGATACGCTGGCGAGCCTGGACAGCATTCACCGCTTTGCCTACAGCAAGCTGGGCAGCGAGTACTTGTGGAGTCCTTCCATGCCGTGCCCGTTGCCGGCTGAGGAAGACATCCCGATTGCCTACTACGGCACCTCGAACATCGGTCAGCTCAAGTACGTCTACCGCAAGGGCCTGGCCCTGCGCTACGGCAAGACGATGCAATGCATCGCCGGGATTCACTACAATTTTTCCCTGCCGGAACAGCTCTGGCCGCTGCTCAAGGAAGCTGAAGGCTTTGTCGGCACCGATCGCGACTATCAGTCCTCGGCCTACATCGCGCTGATCCGCAACTTCCGTCGCTACAGCTGGCTGCTGATGTACCTGTTTGGCGCTTCACCAGCCCTTGATGCGGGCTTCCTGCGAGGGCGCTCCCATCAGCTGGAGCAGCTGGACCCGGACACGCTCTACCTGCCTTACGCCACAAGCCTGCGCATGAGTGACCTGGGTTACCAGAGTAACGCCCAGGCCGGCCTGACGCCTTGCTATAACGACCTGGTCAGCTACACCGACAGCCTGCGCAAAGCGGTAGCCACTCCCTACGCACCGTACGTGGAGATCGGCACCCATCAGGATGGAGAGTGGGTTCAGCTCAACACCAACATCCTGCAGATCGAAAACGAGTACTACTCCAACATTCGCCCCAAGCGCGTGACCTACACCGGCGAGCGCCCGATCCAGGCGCTGGTGGCACGTGGTATCCAGTACGTCGAAGTGCGCTGCCTGGACATCAACCCGCTCCTGCCGATGGGCATCGACCTCACCGAGTCGCGCTTTCTCGACGCGTTCCTGCTGTACTGCGCGCTCAACGACAGCCCGCTGCTGACCAACACCTCGTGCGGCAACGCGACCTCGAACTTCCTTAGCGTGGTCAAGGAAGGTCGCCGCCCGGGCCTGCAACTGCAGCGCGACGGCCAGCCGGTGGACCTCAAGGAGTGGGCCAGCGAGTTGCTGGAGCACATTGCTCCCCTCGCGGCGATACTGGACCAGAGCCACGGCGGCGATGCTCACAGCAAGGCGCTGGATGCCCAGCTGGCTAAGGTCAAGGACCCGGCCCTGACCCCATCGGCCCAGGTGTTGGCCGCGATGGCAGAGCACAAGGAGAGTTTCAGTCAGTTCTCGTTGCGTCAGAGCCAGGCGCATGCGGAATATTTCCGCAGCGAACCGCTTTCTGCGGAAGACCAGGCGAAATTCGAAGACCGTGCACGCTCGTCGCTGGCGGAACAGGTGGAGCTGGAGAAGAACGAAGTCGGCGATTTTGATGTGTTTGTCGGGTCGTATCAGGCGAGCATTCTGGCGATCAGTAATTAATCGGCAGCTTTAAAAAGATCGCAGCCTGCGGCAGCTCCTACAGGGATCGGCTGGAGTCTGCGATTTTTTTTCGCCGCGCCACGCAGTCCCCGAGCCTGCACGCGACCTGTGTAGGAGCTGCCGCAGGCTGCGATCTTTTGATCCTCCGCTTTTTCCACTCATAAGCTAATGCGAAAAAGTTATTTATTTCCGCATTCTTAGATCATTTAGTCTCCTCAAACGCCAACTCCCGGCCGCCTGTTGAGGAGCTTCTCCGATGAAACTGCATATCCCCCTTCGCCTCCTGGCGGCCGCTTCGCTGGCTGCGGCGAGCTTCTTCGCCCAGGCCGCCGACGTCACCGTTGCCTACCAGACCACCGTAGACCCGGCGAAAGTTGCCCAGGCCGACGGCGCCTATGAAAAAGCCACCAACGCCAAGATCGACTGGCGCAAATTCGATAATGGCGCCGACATCATTGCCGCCATTGCCTCCGGCGACGTACAGATCGGCTACCTCGGCTCCAGCCCCCTGACCGCCGCGATCACTCGCAAAGTGCCTGTGGAAACCTTCCTGATCGCCACCCAGATCGGTGCCGCCGAAGCCCTGGTGGCTCGCGACGGATCGGGGATCAAGACCCCGCAAGACCTGATCGGCAAGAAGATCGCCGTGCCATTCGTGTCCACCGGCCACTACAGCCTGCTGGCCGCGCTGAAGCACTGGAATATCGACCCGTCGAAAGTCACCGTACTGAACCTCGCCCCGCCAGCCATTATCGCCGCGTGGAAACGGGGTGACATCGACGCTACCTACGTGTGGGACCCAGCCCTGGGCGTTGCCAAGGAAAACGGCAAAGTGCTGATTACCTCTGGCGAACTGGCCAAGTTCGGCGCACCGACCTTCGATGCCTGGATCGTGCGTAAAGATTTCGCTGAAAAACACCCGGAAATCGTCACCGCCTTCGCCAAAGTCACCCTCGACGCCTACGCCGACTACCGCAAGGACCCAACAGCCTGGCTGGCTAATCAGGGCAACGTCGACAAGCTGGTGAAACTCTCCGGCGCCAAGGCCAGCGACATTCCACTGTTGTTGCAAGGCAACGTCTACCCGCTGGCGGCTGATCAGGTGATTACCCTCGGCGCGCCGACCACCAAAGCCATCACCGACACCGCCGTGTTTCTCAAGGAACAAGGCAAGGTGGAAGCGGTTCTGCCGGACTACGCGCCGTACGTCAGCGCCAAGTTCATCACCAACTGATCGGGAGTTTATTGCGATGGCCTTGCTACAGCTGGAGCGTATCAGCGCACAGTACCCCGGCAGCCCCGAACCGGTACTGGCGGATATTTCCCTGAGCCTGGGGCCTCAGCAATTGCTGGTGGCGCTCGGCCCGTCGGGCAGTGGCAAGACCTCACTGCTGAACCTGATTGCCGGTTTCGTCGAGCCCAGCGCCGGGCGCATCACCCTCGACGGCGTGCCCGTCAAGGGACCGAGCGCCGAACGCGGCGTAGTGTTTCAGGACGACGCCCTGCTGCCTTGGCAGGACGTGCTGGCTAACGTCGGCTTCGGCCTGGAACTGGCAGGCGTCTCGAAAGACAAGCGCGAAATCCGTGCGCGGGAAATGCTCACGCTGGTGGACCTGTCCGGTTTCGAACACCGGCGCATCTGGCAGCTTTCGGGCGGCCAGAAACAGCGTGTCGGCCTGGCCCGTGCGCTGGCGGCCGACCCTCGCGTACTGTTGATGGACGAACCGTTCGGCGCGCTCGATGCGTTCACCCGCGAACAGATGCAAGAGCTGCTGCTGCAAGTCTGGCAGCGCACCGCAAAACCGGTATTTCTGATTACCCACGACATCGAAGAGGCGGTGTTTCTTGCCACAGACCTGATTCTGCTGGCGCCAAATCCGGGGCAGATCGTCGAACGTCTGAGCCTGGACTTCGGTCAGCGTTACGCCGCCGGCGAGTCGGCACGGGCGATCAAATCCGACCCACGTTTTATCGAAACCCGCGAACACGTGCTCGCCAAGGTGTTCTCCCAACGCAGCGCCGCACAACGGCAGGAGCGCGCATGAGCAGCTACGAAATTCCTGCCGTTAGGGTAAAAACCGCTTCGACGGTGATTCCCGTACGCCGCAGCTTGAGCACGCGCTGGATCAGCGTCCTGACACTGGTCGCACTGGTAGCGCTTTGGTGGGCTGTGACGGCAACCGGCATGATCGAGCCGCTGTTCTTGCCACCACCGTCGGCCGTCCTGCAGAAGGGCTGGTTGCTGGTAACCACCGGCTACATGGACTCGACGTTGTGGCAGCATTTGGGCGCGAGCCTCAGCCGTATCGGCCTGGGCCTGGGCTTTGCCGTGCTGACCGCGGTTCCGGTGGGTATCGCCATCGGTCACAACCGCATCGCCCGTGGCATTCTCGATCCGCTGATCGAGTTTTACCGCCCTATCCCACCGCTGGCGTATCTGCCACTGATCGTGATCTGGTGCGGCATCGGTGAGCTGTCCAAAGTCCTGCTGATCTACCTGGCGATCTTCGCCCCGATTGCCATTGCCACCGCCACCGGCGTGCGCACCGTCGATCCGGCCAAATTGCGTGCTGCACAGTCCCTGGGCGCTACCCGCGCGCAGCTGATTCGCCATGTGATCCTGCCGAGCGCGTTGCCGGACATCCTGACCGGCGTGCGCATTGGCCTGGGCGTTGGCTGGTCGACGCTGGTCGCCGCCGAACTGATCGCCGCCACCAGTGGTTTGGGCTTCATGGTGCAGTCGGCCGCGCAGTTCCTGGTCACTGACGTGGTGGTACTCGGGATCCTGGTCATCGCGCTCATCGCCTTCGCCATGGAAATGGGCCTGCGCGCCCTGCAACGCAAGCTGGTGCCGTGGCACGGCCAGGCCCACTGAAAAATTTGAATACCCCTTTTTGGACCCAGCCCTGTAGGAGCTGTCGAGGGAACCGAGGCTGCGATCTTTTGATCTTGCGTCTAAAAAACAACATCAAAAAATCGCAGCCTCCGACAGAGCCTACAGGTGCCGTGTCGTTCACCAAACATAGACGACACTCAGAATTGAAGAGAATCACGATGAGTAACCTGACGATAGTCCCTTTAAGCTCGGCCCTCGGCGCGCAGATCAGCGGTGTCGACGTGAGCCAGCCACTGACTCCGGAACAACGCGACGCTATCGAGCAGGCATTGCTCAAGCACCAGGTGCTGTTCTTCCGCGACCAACCGATCACGCCACAACAACAGGCACGATTCGCCGCGTATTTCGGCGACCTGCACATTCATCCGATCTACCCCAATGTGCCGGAACAACCCGAAGTGCTGATCCTCGACACCGCCGTCACCGACGTGCGCGACAACGCTATCTGGCATACCGACGTGACCTTCCTGCCCACCCCGGCAATGGGCGCGGTGCTCAGTGCCAAGCTGCTGCCCGAGTTTGGCGGCGACACCTTGTGGGCCAGTGGTATTGCAGCCTACGAGGCGCTGTCCGCGCCCATGAAATCCATGCTCGAAGGGCTGACAGCCACTCACGACTTCACCCGGTCATTCCCGGTGGAGCGCTATGGCAACACCCCTGACGCGTTCGCCCAATGGGAAGAGGCCCGACGCAAGAACCCGCCGTTATCGCACCCGGTGGTTCGCACGCACCCGGCGAGCGGGCGTCGGTCACTGTTCGTCAACGAGGGCTTCACCTCGAAGATCAACGAGCTGTCAGACACCGAGAGCGAGGCGGTGCTGAAACTGCTGTTCGCCCATGCCACTCGCCCGGAGTTCACCATTCGCTGGCGGTGGCAGAAGGACGACGTGGCGTTCTGGGATAACCGCGTGACGCAGCATTACGCGGTAGACGATTACCGGCCTGCGCGGCGGGTGATGCAGCGGGCTACGGTGTTGGGGGATGTTCCGTTCTTTCGGTAGTTGCCCAGTTTTTGTCGCGAAGGCGATCTAACCGGCGCCAGATAACCTGACGCCTGACGCTTACTCAGCCGTCGAAGGCTTCTCCCAGAGATTGATCCCGCCCTCCTGGGCGAACCGGTCGATCTCCGCCAACTCTTCAGCACTGAAACTCAGATTTTTCAACGCCCCGACGTTCTCGATGATCTGCTCCGGCCGGCTTGCACCGATCAGCGCCGAAGTCACCCGCGGGTCACGCAGTGTCCAGGCCAGTGCCAACTGCGCGAGGCTCTGGCCACGACGCTTGGCAATCTCGTTCAGCGCGCGCACATGAGCGATGTTGGCTTCAGACAAATGCGAGGCCTGCAACGAGCCACCCCCCGGACGATTCACCCGCGCATCCGCCGGGACGCCGTTGAGGTACTTGTCAGTCAGCAGACCCTGGGCCAGCGGCGTGAAGGCGATCACCCCGGTGCCGAGCTCGTCGGTGGTATCCAGCAGGTCCTTTTCCACCCAGCGATTGAGCAAGTTATAAGCCGGTTGATGGATCAGCAGCGGCACTTTCCATTCTTTCAACAGTTCGGCCATTTCGCGGGTTTTCACCCCGGAATAGGACGAGATGCCAATGTACAGGGCCTTGCCTTGCTGCACCGCTGTTGCCAGTGCGCTGGCAGTTTCTTCCAGTGGCGTGTCCGGGTCGAAACGGTGCGAGTAGAAGATATCAACGTAGTCCAGGCCCAGGCGCTGCAAGCTCTGGTCGAGGCTGGCCAGCACATACTTGCGCGACCCACCGCCCTGGCCATAGGGGCCGGGCCACATGTCCCAGCCGGCCTTGCTCGAGATGATCAGTTCATCGCGGTACTGCTTGAAGTCTTCACGCAGCAAACGACCGAAGTTGATCTCGGCACTGCCGTAGGGCGGACCATAGTTGTTAGCCAGGTCGAAGTGGTTGATGCCCAGGTCAAACGCCGTGCGCAACAACGAGCGCTGGGTGTCGATCGGCGTGCTGTCGCCGAAGTTGTGCCACAGGCCCAGCGACAACGCCGGCAGCACCAGCCCGCTGCGGCCTACGCGGCGGTATGGGATAGAGTCGTAGCGATTTTCAGCAGCGGTATAGATCATCGAATCCTCTCTCGTTGATTGCTGTGGGAGCAAAGCTTGCTCCCGATGACGCCCTCACCTTTCCTGATCAACGTACCAAATGCAGGAACTGCATGTGCCGCTCGTACTGATCGAGGATGTCGTTGATGATCTGCTCCTTGGTGTAGCCGACCAGATCATAGTCCTGACTGCCCTCGGCCAAATGCACTTCAGCCCGGTAATAACGGCGATTGTTGAGCTGCTTGGAGCCCATGCCTCCGCGGGCAAACGACGGCGTGAAGTACCCGCGCATCTGCACTTGATAGATGAACGGGTGCTCCTCGCCATGACCGATTTCCAGGCTGACGTTGTCGTTGGCCGGGTCGGGTTGAGTGACCACGCTCAAGCCCTTCTCGACGAAAACGGCCGTCACTTCTTCAATCGCCGGGCGCACCGTCGTATCAAGGAAGCGATAGACCTCGTCACGCGACGGGAAATGCACGGCCTGAGTCAAGCGTTGACGCCATCCACCACGCCGGGAGCCGGAGACCGGTGCCAGGGAATGCATCTGCGCAATCTGCTTCTGCGACTCCAGGTAAAACGCCTTGTGCAGGCCCCACATCATCAGCAGCAAGATCATCGAGAACGGCAGCGAAGTCAGCACCACCGCTGATTTCAACGCATCGATGCTGCCCGAAAACAGCAGCGCACTGGTGACCAGCGCAGTCATCGCGCCCCAGAACACCCGCAGCCATTTCGGACCATCCTCATCGGGATTGCCACCCTTGGCCGACAGCGTCGACAGCACCACCGTGCCGGAGTCGGCCGAGGTGACGAAAAACACGAAGCTGATGAACACGGTGACCGCGATCACCGTCTTGCTCCACGGATAGGTTTCCAGCAGCAGGTACAACGTCATCGATGGGTTATCAATGGCGGACATGCCCAGTGCACTCATGCCGTGATTGAGCACCTGATCGATCGCGCTGTTACCGAAGATCGACATCCACGCCAGGGTGAAGCCAAGCGGGATCAGCAATACGCCAAAGACGAACTCGCGGATGGTCCGGCCACGGGAAATCCGTGCGATGAACAGCCCCACGAACGGCGACCATGCGATCCACCAGGCCCAGTAGAACACCGTCCAGCCACCCAGCCAGTCGCTCGGTTTGTCGTAGGCGTAGAGGTCGAAGCTCTTCATCGGCAAGGCGCCGAGATAATCGCCGATGTTCTGGATCAAGGTATTGAGCAAGTGCTGGGTAGGACCGGCGAACAACACAAACAGCAGCAGCGCGCAGGCCAGCAGCATGTTGATATCGGACATCACCCGCACGCCTTTGTCGACGCCGGACACCGCAACGATGATTGCCGCGCCCATCATCAGGGTGATCAAGCCGACCTGAATCCACTGGGTATGGGCGATACCGAACAGGTAGTCGAGGCCGGAGTTGAGGTGCAACACTCCAAAACCCATGTCGGCACCCAGGCCGAACACCGTGGCGATGATGCCAAAGCCATCCACCGCGTAGCCAATCGGGCCGTTGATGCGTTTGCCAATCAGCGGGTACAGCGCCGAACGCAAGGCCAGCGGCAGGTTATGCCGGTAGGCGAAGTAAGCCAGCGCCATGCCCACGAACGCGAATACGCCCCAACCGTGCAGGCCCCAGTGCAGAAACAGAATCTGCATTGCCTGGCGTGCGGCATCCGCCGTGCCCGCTTCCCCTTGAGGCGGTTGCGCCAGGTGGGTCAGCGGTTCGGACACGCAAAAGAAGAACAGTGTGATGCTGATCCCGGCGGCGAACAGCATGCCGGCCCAGGACAGGTAACTGAATTCGGGTTCGTCGTGGTCGGCACCGAGCTTGATCTTGCCGTAGCCGGACAAGGCGGTGACCACCACGAAGACCAGATACAGGGTCATCGCGAGCATGTAATACCAGCCGACCGTGTTGGCCGCCCAGTTTTGCGCTTCCAGAAGCCAGGCACCTGCCTGTTCAGGCATGGCGATGACGACAATGCCAAACAGCAGGATAAACGTCGCCGCGAAGTAGAACACCGGCGGATTCATGCGGACCTGGCCGCTTGGAGGGAGAGACGATGCACTCATGAAGTGTGCACCTCAACGGTTGCGGATGTGGCTGTAAAAATCGGACTCAGCAAAGGCAAGCCTCCTGTTGTGAGCGGGCAGCGAACCAAGGTTTTAACTTGAATGAACGTTCAAGTTAAACATGGATAGGGCGCTAAGGACTAATCGCAAGGCTCGGCGGTACTGTTTGTACGCTAGCTCAAGGAAGGGTATGACGCGGGGCTGGGGGCATTCGTTCAGCAAGAAATTAGCGATAAATGCCATTATCTCGGTCGGCTTGAAATCCTTCGCGGGCAAGCCACGCTCCCACAGGAGTTGTGTCGTACGGTAATTACGCGAACGACATCAATCCTGTGGGAGCGTGGCTTGCCCGCGAAGGCGTTAGCAAGATCACTGAGGATTTCAGCCCTTACTTCTGCGTCCCGTCGTCGTGCTGCAGATTCGCCTGCGTCAGGTTGCACCCCGCCGGCACACTGCGTGTCAGCCAGACATTGCCGCCAATGGTCGAGCCCTTGCCAATGGTAATCCGACCCAGGATCGTCGCACCGGCATAGATCACCACGTCATCCTCGACAATCGGATGCCGGGCGTGGCCCTTCTGCAACTGCCCGTCCTCATCCGCCGGAAACCTTTTGGCGCCCAGCGTCACCGCCTGATAAATCCGCACGCGCTCGCCAATGATGGCCGTCTCGCCAATCACCACGCCCGTCCCGTGATCAATAAAGAAACTGCGGCCAATCTGCGCCCCGGGGTGAATATCGATGCCGGTGGCCGAGTGCGCGATTTCCGCGCTGATCCGCGCCAGCAAGGGCAAGCCGGCGCGATACAAATGGTGCGCCAGGCGATGGTGAATCACCGCCAGGATGCCGGGATAGCACAGCAGCACTTCATCGACACTGCGTGCCGCCGGGTCGCCGTGATAAGCCGCCAGTACGTCGGTGTCCAGCAAACTGCGCAGGCCCGGCAAGGCGAGTGCGAAATCCTGGATGATCTGAATCGTCCGCGCCTCGACCTCGGTATCGGCCTGCGCACTGTGGCGCGCGGCGTAACGCAGTTCGAGGCGTGCCTGGGCAAGCAACGCGTTGAGGGCGACATCCAGGGTGTGGCCGACGTAGAAGTCTTCGCTCTCCTCGCGCAGGTCCACAGGGCCAAGGCGCATCGGGAACAATGCGCCACAAAGCGCTTCAAGAATTTCCGCCATGGCCGCCCGGGAAGGTAATTCCCTACCGCCCTGCTCTCCGCTGACACGGCCATTCTGGGTGCGCCACTGATCACGCGCTGTACGCAGTTGGCTGACGATGGTCTGCAACTGCCAATGGCTGGAACGCTCGCTCACGGTAAAGACTCCTCTCGGGCGGCCGGACTGTCTGGCCGCCTTGACGGCAATTACTTTACGGCAAGGTCTCAAAATCGAATTAAGAACCAATAGTGCTGTACTCAGTACTTTCAGCTATAAGCGATTCACGGTTGCCCACGGATTTGGGGCTGCCTATAGTCCTGACACCTTCCTCCGCCAGTACGGAACCATGATCAAACAACAGCTCGCCCGTTTTGACCGCCTCGACCTGCTCGGCCATCCCACGCCCCTGGAAAAACTCGAACGCCTCTCGACCTGGCTGGGCCGCGATGTCTACGTCAAGCGCGACGACCTGACGCCACTGGCGATGGGCGGCAACAAGCTGCGCAAACTCGAGTACCTGGCAGCCGACGCGTTGTCCCAGGGTGCCGATACCTTGATCACCGCCGGGGCGCTGCAATCCAATCACGTGCGGCAAACGGCAGCCCTGGCCGCCAAGCTGGGACTGGGTTGCGTCGCCCTGTTGGAAAATCCCCTGGGCACGGATGACAAAAATTACCTGGGCAATGGCAATCGCCTGCTACTGGACCTGTTCGACGCCAAGGTTGAATGGGTGGAAAACCTCGACGACGCCGACGGCCAACTGCAGGCCCTGGCAGATCGCCTGCGTAACAATGGCAAGAATCCTTATGTTGTGCCGATTGGCGGTTCGAATGCCCTGGGTGCACTGGGCTACGTGCGCGCCGGCCTCGATTTGGCCGAGCAGATCAAGGACACCGGCCTGACCTTTGCCGCAGTGGTCCTTGCTTCCGGGAGCGCCGGGACCCACAGCGGTCTGGCCTTGGCTTTGAGCGAAGCATTGCCGGATTTGCCAGTGATCGGCGTGACCGTATCGCGCAACGATGAAGAGCAGCGCCCCAAGGTGCAGGGCCTGGCCGAGCGCACGGCAGAACTGTTGGGGGTAAGCCTGCCGGCGAGCTTCAAGATCGACCTGTGGGATGAGTATTTCGGCCCGCGTTATGGCGAGCCCAACGCCGGGACCTTGTCGGCCGTGAAACTGCTGGCGAGTCAGGAAGGCTTGTTGCTGGACCCTGTTTACACCGGCAAAGCCATGGCTGGATTGCTCGACGGCATTGGCCGCCAGCGTTTTGATGAGGGACCGATCATATTCCTGCACACGGGTGGGGCGCCGGCGTTGTTTGCTTACAAGGATTTCCTTTGACGGGTTGCAAGATCAAAAGATCGCAGCCTTCGGCAGCTCCTACAGTGGTATGCCGCTTATTCTTTGAACGAATAATAGAATCTATATTTATTATTTTATTATCTATCAACATCATCATATAGTCGCGCCGCAGGCGAATTTGTGGCAAAACACATATGCTGCTTCAGGGCAGCATCATGCAGTCGCTTCAATCCCGAATTTGCCAACTTTCCTAAAAGCGTCTTCCCATAAGAAACCACAGGGGCTTGTCATGAATTTTTCCGTATTACGTCGAAATCTGCTGGTAGGTTCGCTGGGCCTGGCGCTGAGCGCCGGCCTGATCGGCCAGGCCGTTGCCGGTGAGCAACTGCAAAAAATCAAGGACGCAGGCGTGATCAACGTCGGCCTGGAAGGCACCTACCCACCGTTCAGTTTCGTCGACGCCGACGGCAAACTGGCCGGCTTCGAAGTTGAATTCTCCGAAGCCCTGGCCAAAGAGCTGGGCGTGAAAGTGAAGCTGCAACCGACCAAATGGGACGGGATCCTCGCGGCGCTGGAATCCAAGCGCCTCGACGCCGTGGTCAACCAGGTAACCATTTCGGAAGAGCGCAAGAAGAAGTACGACTTCTCCGAACCGTACACCGTTTCCGGGATTCAGGCGCTGGTTCTGACCAAGAACAAGGACACCATCAAAACCGCCAACGACCTGGCTGGCAAGAAAGTCGGCGTGGGCCTGGGCACCAACTACGAACAGTGGGTAAAAGCCAACGTACCGGGCGCCGACGTGCGCACTTACGAAGATGATCCGACCAAGTTCCAGGACCTGCGAGTGGGTCGTATCGACGCCATCCTGATCGACCGCCTTGCAGCGCTGGAATACGCCAAAAAGGCCAAGGACACCACCGCCGCCGGCGAACCGTTCTCCCGTCAGGAAGCCGGTATCGCCCTGCGTAAAGGCGAACCTGAACTGCTGGCGGCCGTGAACAAGGCGATCGACAAGCTGCGTGCCGACGGCACACTGACCAAGCTTTCGGAAAAATACTTCAACGCTGACGTCACTAAATAATGGAAGAGGCTTTCAAACTCGCGCTGGATTCCGCGCCTTTCCTGCTGAAGGGCGCGTACTACACGGTGATCTTGAGCCTGGGCGGCATGTTTTTCGGCCTGCTGATGGGCTTTGGCCTGGCCTTGATGCGCTTGTCGCGCTTCAAGCTGGTGAGCTGGATCGCCCGCATCTACGTGTCGTTCTTTCGCGGCACACCGTTGCTGGTGCAACTGTTCGTGATCTATTACGGCCTGCCGCAACTGGGTGTCGAACTTGATCCGTTGCCAGCGGCCCTGATTGGCTTCTCGCTGAACATGGCCGCCTATGCCTGCGAAATCCTGCGGGCTGCGATCAGCTCCATCGAACGCGGCCAATGGGAAGCCGCCGCGAGTATCGGCATGACCCGTGCGCAGACCTTGCGCCGGGCCATTCTGCCGCAAGCGATGCGCACGGCCCTGCCGCCACTGGGCAACAGCTTCATTTCGCTGGTCAAGGACACCGCCCTGGCAGCCACCATCCAGGTGCCGGAACTGTTCCGCCAGGCGCAGCTGATCACAGCTCGCACCTTCGAAATCTTCACCATGTATCTTGCCGCCGCACTGATCTACTGGATTCTGGCCACGGTGCTGTCGCACCTGCAGAACAAGTTGGAAGAGCGGGTCAATCGGCACGACCAGGAGTCCTGACCCAATGATTGTCGTGGAAAAACTGACAAAGCAGTTCAAGGGTCAGGTGGTGCTTAACGGCATCGACCTGCAGGTGAAGGCCGGCGAGGTGGTGGCGATCATCGGGCCTAGCGGCTCGGGCAAAACCACCTTCCTGCGCTGCCTGAACTTTCTAGAAGAACCCACCAGCGGCCGGATCAAGGTCGGCGACATCGAAATCGATGGCAGCCGTCCACTGAACCAGCAGCAGAGCCTGGTGCGCCGCCTGCGCCAGCACGTGGGTTTCGTGTTTCAGAACTTCAACCTGTTCCCCCATCGCACCGCCCTGGAAAATGTCATCGAAGGGCCGATCGTGGTGAAAAAAATCCCCCAGGCCGAGGCTGTTGCCTTGGGCAAGAAGCTCTTGGCCAAGGTCGGCCTGGCCGGCAAGGAAGACGCCTATCCAAGGCGCCTCTCCGGTGGCCAGCAACAGCGCGTGGCAATTGCCCGGGCGCTGGCGATGGAGCCGGAAGTGATTCTGTTCGATGAACCGACTTCAGCGCTGGACCCGGAGCTGGTGGGTGAAGTGCTGGCGACCATCCGCGGACTGGCCGAGGAGAAGCGCACCATGGTTATCGTGACTCATGAAATGGGGTTCGCCCGGGATGTCGCCAACCGCGTGGTGTTTTTCGACAAGGGCGTGATCGTGGAACAAGGCGAGGCGAAAGCATTGTTTGCCAATCCTCAAGAAGAACGGACTAAACAATTCCTTAGCAAGTTTCTGAACAACACCCACGCCTAACCTCCCCGCACTACTTTTAACTTCCAAGGACGGAAGTCTCCCTTGCGTTATAAATTCAAAACCTGTGCGCGGCTCAAACCGAGGCGTCTGCGTGGCAGTGAGAGTCAGCCATACCTTCTATGCATATTCCTAAAAGTTAGTTTATTTATTATTTATACACGCTTACGGTATATGCACCGGACCACCGGACATTCTTGATTTCGTTCGCCGCCATTTCGCGCGGCGTTTCCATGAAGATGTGAGGTAGGTATGGTCCGGAACACAATCACCCCAGTGCAGAACGCCAGGGCATTGCGTGCAGCCAAGGAGTGGCACTGATGTCCAGTCTGGCAGATGCACTCGTCCAGAGTGATCTGGACATCGCCCCGTTGGTATTGCCAGCACAGGTGCTGCGCAACGATGCGCAAGCCATCAAGGCCGCTCGTGAACTCGCGCAGGTCGCGCGCCTGCAAGCAGCCAGGCGCGACCAGCAGCGCAAGCTGCCTTGGTCGGAAATCGAACAGTTCACCCGTAGCGGCCTGGGCAGTATTTCCATTCCCCGCGAATACGGCGGCCCGCAGGTCTCCTTCGTGACCCTGGCCGAGGTGTTCGCGATTATTTCCGCGGCCGACCCGGCATTGGGTCAAATCCCGCAGAACCAGTTCGGC
This sequence comes from Pseudomonas sp. 65/3-MNA-CIBAN-0223, assembly GCF_040310425.1. Classification (NCBI taxonomy): domain Bacteria; kingdom Pseudomonadati; phylum Pseudomonadota; class Gammaproteobacteria; order Pseudomonadales; family Pseudomonadaceae; genus Pseudomonas; species Pseudomonas sp. 65/3-MNA-CIBAN-0223. The sequence goes on along the minus strand of NZ_JBEOPV010000002.1, from coordinate 56,763 downwards.
ATCCTTCACCTGCTGCTCGGCAGCGCCACCGATGCGCAAAAAAAGCAGCTGTTCACCAGCGTGCTTCAAGGCTGGCGGATCGGTAATGCCGGTCCAGAGCGCGGCACCAAAAACACTCTGGAACTCAAGGCGCGAATCACCCCGAGCGGCGACGATTTTGTAATCAACGGGCAGAAATTCTATTCAACGGGCGCGCTGTTCGCCCATTGGGTAGCCGTCAAGGCGCTCAACGACGATGGCAAGCAAGTCCTGGCCTTCGTTCGTCGCGGCACGCCGGGTTTGCGCATCGTTGATGACTGGTCGGGTTTTGGCCAGCGCACTACCGCCAGCGGCACCCTCCTGCTGAACAATGTGCAGGTCGAAGCCGAACTGGTGGTGGACAACTGGAAGATCAATGACACGCCCAATATCCAGGGCGCCGTCTCGCAGTTGATTCAGGCCGCGATTGACGCCGGTATCGCCCGGGGCGCCATCGACGACGCCATCGAGTTCGTGAAAACCCGTGCCCGGCCATGGATCGATGCCCAGGTCGAACGAGCCAGTGACGACCTCTATGTGATCGCCGACATCGGCAAGCTGAAAATCGAACTGCACGCAGCCGAAGCGCTGTTGCGCAAAGCCGGCAAAGTCCTCGATCAGGTCAGCGCCACGCCGCTGACTGCCGAGTCTGCGGCCCGAGCCTCGATAGCCGTGGCCGAAGCCAAAGTGCTGACCACCGAGATCTCGCTACAGGCCAGTGAAAAACTCTTCGAACTGGCTGGCAGTCGCGCCACCCTCGCTGAATTCAATCTCGACCGCCACTGGCGTAACGCCCGGGTGCACACGCTGCACGATCCGGTGCGCTGGAAATATCACGCGGTCGGCACTTACCACTTGAACGGCACCCTGCCGGCTCGTCATTCCTGGATTTGACCCCCGGAACACTTTTGACCAGATCTCTGGAGAAGCACATGCCTCTTTCTCACCACGTCGCGGTCATAACCAGCGATGAGCAAGCCTTGGTCGTCGCCAGTGACCTGGCCGATGATTTCAAACGCGACAGCGCCCTGCGCGACCGCGAACGCCGTTTGCCACACCCGGAACTTGAAGTGTTTTCGCGCTCGGGCCTCTGGGGCATCAGCGTGCCTAAAGAATATGGCGGCGCCGGCGTGTCCAACGTCACATTGGCCAAGGTCATCGCCCTGATCGCCCAGGCAGATGGTTCCCTGGGACAAATTCCGCAAAACCATTTCTACGCCCTCGAAGTGCTGCGGGTAAACGGCAGTGAAGAGCAGAAAAAACGCCTGTACGCCGAAGTATTGGCCGGCCAGCGCTTGGGCAATGCGCTCGCCGAACTGGGCACCAAAACCGCCCACGACCGCGTCACTCGCCTGACCAGGGAGGGCGACGGCTATCGCATTAACGGGCGCAAGTTCTACGCCACCGGCGCGATCTATGCCCAGCGCATCCCAACCTCGGTGGTGGATGAGCATGGAGTACAGCAACTGGCGTTCGTGCCGCGCAACAGCAAAGGCCTGACGGTGATCGACGACTGGAGCGGGTTCGGCCAGCGCACCACCGGCAGCGGCTCAGTAGTATTCGAAGATGTGTTCGTCGCGGCCGAGGACGTGATCCCGTTTCAAAGCGCTTTCGAGCGGCCAACGCCAGTCGGCCCCCTGGCGCAGATTCTCCACGCGGCCATCGACACCGGTATCGCCCGCGCCGCCTACGAAGATGCGCTGCACTTCGTGCGCACCAAGACCCGGCCATGGATTGACGCCACCCACGAAAAGGCCACTGAAGACCCTCTGACCATCAAAAGCTTCGGCCACTTGAGCATTCGCCTCCACGCAGCCGAAGCGCTGCTGGAACGCGCCGGTGAATACCTCGACAAGGCCCAGGCCGACACCCACGCCGCAACCGTCGCGGCAGCCTCGATTGCCGTCGCCGAAGCCCGCGCCATCAGCACCGAAATCTCTCTCGCGGCGGGCAGCACGCTGTTCGAATTGGCAGGTAGCCAGGCGACCCTGATCGAACATGGCCTGGATCGCCACTGGCGCAACGCCCGGGTACACACCCTGCATGACCCGGTGCGCTGGAAATACCACGCCGTGGGCAACTACTACCTCAACGATGAAAACCCGCCACTACGGGGGACCATCTGATGACCGTTGCCAAGAAGAAGATCCTGCTTAATGCGTTCAACATGAACTGCATCGGGCACATCAATCACGGGCTGTGGACCCATCCACGGGACAACTCCACCCAATATAAAACCATCGAATACTGGACCGAACTGGCGCAACTGCTCGAGCGCGGCCTGTTCGATGGCTTGTTCATCGCCGACATCGTCGGGGTGTATGACGTCTACCAGAATTCGGTGGACGTGCCGCTCAAAGAATCAATCCAGCTGCCCGTCAACGATCCCCTGCTGCTGGTTTCAGCCATGGCCGCCGTCACCCGCCACCTGGGTTTCGGCCTGACGGCAAACCTTACTTATGAGCCGCCGTACCTGTTCGCCCGGCGCATGTCCACGCTCGACCACCTGAGCCGCGGCCGGGTTGGCTGGAACATCGTCACCGGTTATCTCGACAGCGCGGCCAAGGCCATGGGCTTGCGCGAACAGGTCGAACACGACCGTCGCTACGACCAGGCTGATGAGTACCTGCAAGTGCTCTACAAGCTCTGGGAAGGCAGCTGGGAAGACGGCGCAGTGGTGAACGACCCCGTGCAACGCGTCTATGCGCAACCAGACAAAGTGCACAAGGTCGAGCACAAGGGCGAGTTCTATCAGGTCGAGGGTTATCACCTCTGCGAACCCTCACCGCAACGCACGCCGGTGCTGTTCCAGGCTGGCAGCTCGGATCGCGGATTGCTGTTTGCCGGGCGTCACGCCGAGTGCGTGTTCATCAGCGGCCAGAACAAACCGTCGACCAGAGCCCAGGTGGACAAGGTGCGCGCCAGTGCCGTCGAGGCCGGGCGCAAGCCCGAGGACATCAAGGTGTTCATGGGGTTGAACGTGATCGTCGGCGCCACCGAAGAACTGGCCTGGAACAAGCATGCCGAGTACCTGAGCTACGCCAGTGCGGAAGCCGGCGTGGCGCACTTCTCGGCGTCTACCGGGATCGATTTTGCCGAATACGAAATCGATGAGCCGATCCAGTACGTAAAGAGCAATGCCATCCAGTCAGCGACCAAAAACCTGCAGAACAACGACTGGACCCGACGCAAATTGCTCGAACAACACGCCCTCGGTGGCCGTTACATCACCGTGGTCGGTTCGCCGGCGCAAGTGGCCGATGAACTCGAATCGTGGATCGCTGAGACCGGTCTCGACGGCTTCAACCTGACGCGCATCGTCACACCGGAAAGCTATGTGGACTTCATCGAGCTGGTGATTCCGGAGTTGCAGCGGCGAGGGTCGTACAAGACCGCTTACGACGACGGCAGCCTGCGGGAGAAGCTGTTCCACGCGCAGGCGCATTTGCCAGCGCAACACATCGGCGCCGAGTTCCGCCGCTAAGAGCATCGCGGGCAAGCCTTGCTCGCGATGACATTCGACCAAACACCCCAATTTCATGCACTGACTGGAAAAACCATCATGACCAAAAAACTCATCTCTCACCCAGTCAAAGCACTGGCCCTGGCCCTCGGCCTCTTCAGCTCGGTGACCTTCGCCGCTGACGCCCCACTGAAAATCGGTACCACCGCCGCCTTTGCCATTCCCCTGGAAGCCGCTGTCGAAGAGGCCAACAAGCAGGGCCTGAAAGTCGAACTCGTCGAGTTCAGCGACTGGATCGCCCCCAACGTCAGCCTCGCCGCCGGCGACATTGACGTGAACTATTTCCAGCACATCCCGTTCCTGGAAAATGCCAAGGCCGCCGCAGGGTTTGACCTAGTGCCGTTCGCGCCAGGAATCATCAATAACGTCGGCCTCTACTCGAAAAAATACAAAAGCTTCGATGAATTGCCAGAAGGCGCCACCGTCGCGATCGCCAACGACCCGATCAACAGCGGCCGCGGCCTGCAACTGTTGGCCAAGGCCGGCCTGATCACCCTCAAGCAGGGTGTCGGCTACAAGGCCACCGAAGAAGACATCGTCGCCAATCCGAAGAAAATCAAGATTCTCCAGGTCGAAGCTGTGCAACTGGTACGCGCATACGATGACGCCGACCTGGTACAGGGCTACCCGGCCTACATCCGCCTGTCCAAGACTTTTGATGCTGGCTCTGCCCTGCTGTTCGACGGCCTTGATCACAAGGAATACGTGATCCAATTCGTGATCCAGCCCAAGAGCAAAACCGACCCGCGCCTGATCAAGTTCGTCGACATCTACCAGCATTCGCCAGCCGTTCGCGCCGCCCTGGACCAGGCCCACGGCAAGCTCTATCAAGCTGGCTGGGAAAGCTGAGAATGAGCGCTGCCACCCAGCTGCGACTGGATATTCCAGAGCAACGTAATGCGCAACAAGCCCAACTGCACCCGGAACTGAACCGCGCCCACGTGCGCTTCGTTGGCCTGGGCAAAACCTACAATGGCCAGCAGGGTCCGGTGGCGGCCCTGCACGGCATCGACCTGGCGATCCAGCGCGGCGAAGTGTTCGGCATCATCGGCCGCAGCGGCGCCGGCAAATCGTCGCTGATCCGCACCATCAACCGCCTCGAACAACCGAGTAGCGGGCGGGTGCTGATCGATCAGGTCGACATCGGCGAGTTCGATGAAGACCGCCTGGTGGCGCTGCGGCGACGCATCGGCATGATCTTCCAGCACTTCAACCTGATGTCCGCCAAAACGGTGTGGCAGAACGTCGAGTTGCCGCTGAAAGTGGCGGGTGTACCGAAGGAAAAACGCGAGCGAAAAGTGCGCGAACTGCTGGAGCTGGTCGGCCTGGAAGGCAAGCACAAGGCCTACCCGGCGCAGTTGTCCGGCGGGCAGAAACAGCGAGTCGGCATCGCCCGGGCCCTGGTGCACGACCCGCAGATTCTGCTGTGCGACGAAGCCACCTCGGCACTGGACCCGGAGACCACCCAATCGATCCTCGCCCTGCTGCGCGAGATCAATCAGCGCCTGGGCCTGACCATCGTGCTGATCACCCACGAGATGGCGGTGATCCGCGACATCTGCGACCGCGTCGTGGTGCTGGAACATGGACACATCGTCGAGCAGGGCCCGGTCTGGGAGGTGTTTGGCAACCCGCAGCACGAAGTCAGCAAGACCCTGCTTGCGCCGCTGCAACACGCCTTGCCGCAGGAATTGCAAAGCCGTTTGCAGCCGCAACCCCAGTCGCCAGATGCAGCGGTGGCGCTGCGCCTGCAGTTCACCGGCAGCGCCACCGACGAGCCCGACCTGGCTGCGCTGTTCAGCGCACTCGGCGGTCGCGTGCGCCTGCTGCAAGGTGGTGTTGAGCGGATTCAGGGACATGCCCTGGGGCAACTGCTGCTGGCGGTGTCAGGCTCGTCTCTGGGCACTGAGCAACTGCGCCAACGCGCCGGGCAATGGGCGCAACAGGTAGAGGTGCTTGGCTATGTGGTTTGATCGCTTGCTGCAAGGCTTTATCGACACCTTCCTGATGGTGGGTGTCTCGTCATTGATCGCGCTGCTGGCGGGCATTCCGCTGGCGGTCATTCTGGTCACCAGCGCCAAGGGCGGCATCTACGAAGCCCCGGCGCTCAACCGAGCATTGGGCGCGTTCGTGAACCTGTTTCGCTCGATCCCGTTCCTGATTCTGATGGTGGCCCTGATTCCATTCACCCGACTGATCGTCGGCACCACCTACGGCGTCTGGGCGGCCGTGGTGCCCCTGACGATTGCCGCCACACCATTCTTTGCGCGCATTGCCGAGGTCAGCCTGCGCGAGGTGGATCATGGGCTGATCGAAGCGGCGCAAGCGATGGGCTGCCGGCGCTGGCACATTGTCTGGCACGTGCTGTTGCCTGAAGCGCTGCCGGGGATTGTTGGCGGGTTCACCATCACCCTGGTCACCATGATCAACTCATCGGCCATGGCCGGCGCGATTGGTGCCGGTGGGCTGGGTGACATCGCGTATCGGTACGGCTATCAGCGCTTTGACAGCCAGATCATGTTGACGGTGATTGTGTTGCTGGTGGTCTTGGTGGCGATTATCCAGCTGGGCGGGGATCGCCTGGCGCGGGGCTTGAACAAGCGCTGAATCAAGATCAAAAGATCGTCCGATCGCGGCCCGAGCCTGCGGCAGCTCCTACAGTGATAAATGTTCACCGAGGATGTAGCGGATCACCACGCCCCTGTAGGAGCTGCCGAAGGCTGCGATCTTGGCGATCGGAAAAACGCTACAAACCGGGAACGCGCGGGGCTTGAACAAGCGTTGAATCAAGATCAAAAGATCGTCCGATCGCGGCCCGAGCCTGCGGCAGCTCCTACAGTGATAAATGTTCACCGAGGATGCCGTGCATCACCACGCCCCCTGTAGGAGCTGCCGAAGGCTGCGATCTTGGCGATCGGAAAAACGCTACAAACCGGGAAGTTTTCTGACAGAAAAATCAGCGTTCCTACACGCATGTTCCCTTCCCTTTGCAGGAAATTTCCTAGATTATTTCGCCCGCTTGCGCCTACAGATTTCCGCGTCTAATCTCGGCCCGTCACTGCTCATCAGTGACCGGGTTTAGTAGCCCGAACAATAGGTGCATAGCGTCCCATACTCATGCCCGGCAGTTTTTGCCGGGTAATGAATATGGCGGCTGTGCGTGGGGCACCTCCGGGTGCGCCGGGTTTCCTATTGACCGGTCTACTAACCTGCGCACAGCTGCCACCCTCGTTTTAGTAGGCGAGAAGTGTCGGCTCCCACGTATCAATAGGAGCAACACGGATGAAAAAGCCTGTCCCCGATCCACCCTCCAATGCAACCAGGAACGATGACCTCCAAAGAGACCGCTCCGCACTCTACCGTGCCATCGATTTCTACCTGACCGGCGAACAACCGTCGGCTCCCGATGAGCTCAGGTTCTACAACGTCAGCAACGATGTAAGCTTCGAAGACACCCAACTCTACATCGCCGATTTGTTGCGCTGCGCATCGGTCACGGCCTATCAGTGTGGCGACCACCTCAAGGGGGCCGACCGAGCCATGGTGTATTCGATTTGGCATTTGCTGGAGATCGCCAAGGCCATGGTTGACCGGTCGATTGATTGTCTGGGGATGAAGCAGGCGCAGGACTGACTTGACGGGTTTTCCTTGAGGCCGCCTTCGCGAGCAAGCTCGCTCCTACAGGGTTCTGCGGCGCACACCGAATTTCGGTCCGGCAGAAATTACTGTGGGCCGGGCGGGGAACGCCTGGCGCGTGGCTTGAACAAGCGCTGAATCAAGATCAAAAGATCGTCCGATCGCGGCCCGAGCCTGCGGCAGCTCCTACAGTGATAAATGTTCACCGAGGATGTGCGGATCACCACGCTCCTGTAGGAGCTGCCGAAGGCTGCGATCTTGGCGATCGGAAAAACGCTACAAACCGGGAAGTTTTCTGACAGAAAAATCAGCGTTCCTACACGCATGTTCCCTTCCCTTTACAGGAAATTTCCTAGATTATTTCGCCCGCTTGCGCCTACAGATTTCCGCGTCTAATCTCGGCCCGTCACTGCTCATCAGTGACCGGGTTTAGTCGCCCGGATATCACTTGGCGTACAGCGCTACCTCTTTCAGGTGTTTTTTATCGCCTGAACTTTATGGTGGCTGTGCGCAGGGCACCCTCGGGTGCGCCGGGGTTCCAGGTGACCGGTCGACTAACCTGCGTGCAGCCGCCACCCCTTCTCGTTTAGTCGCGAAATCGGTTGGCTCCTACCACCACCTGGAGTTTACCAATGAAAAAGCCTGTCCCCGATCCACCCTCCAATGCAACCAGGAACGATGACCTCCAAAGAGACCGCTCCGCACTCTACCGTGCCATCGATTTCTACCTGACCGGCGAACAACCGTCGGCTCCCGATGAGCTCAGGTTCTACAACGTCAGCAACGATGTAAGCTTCGAAGACACCCAACTCTACATCGCCGATTTGTTGCGCTGCGCATCGGTCACGGCCTATCAGTGTGGCGACCACCTCAAGGGGGCCGACCGAGCCATGGTGTATTCGATTTGGCATTTGCTGGAGATCGCCAAGGCGATGGTTGACCGGTCGATTGATTGCCTGGGGATGAAGCAGGCGCAGGACTGACTTGACGGGTGTTCCTTGAGGCCGCCTTCGCGAGCAAGCTCGCTCCTACAGGGTTCTGCGGCGCACACAGAATCACTGTAGGAGCGAGCTTGCTCGCGATGGACGTCAACGATTACGCGGGCTTACAGATTGCACGCGTCGTTCTTGAATTTTTCGCGAGCAAGCTCGCTCCTACAGGGAATGCGGCTTGCTCGCGAATGGCTGCGCGGCAGCCACCAGCCTGATGGCGTATATTCGGCGCATCCCCATTGCCGCGCAGCCCACCATGAAGCAGACCCCCGACGACCTGGAAAAAATCACCTCCACCACACTGGGCCATTACAACTCGGTGGCCGAGGAGTTTCGCGAAGGTACTCGCGATCATGATGTCAGCCAGAACATCGACGCTCTGCTGCGGCATATCCAGGGTAGCGCGCCTTTCGACATTCTCGATTTCGGCTGTGGCCCAGGGCGCGATCTGCAGACGTTTTCCCGCATGGGCCACACGGCTGTGGGCCTGGACGGCTCGGAGCAGTTCGCGCAGATGGCGCGTGCAGACAGTGGCTGTGAGGTCTGGCAGCAGGACTTTCTGAAGCTGGATTTGCCCGGTGAACGATTTGACGGGATTTTTGCCAATGCCGTGCTGTTTCACATCCCGCGCCAAGAGCTGCCGAGGGTGCTGAAGGCGTTGCGCGGGGCGTTGAAGCCAGGAGGCGTGTTGTTCAGCTCAAATCCTCGCGGGCAGAACGAGGAAGGTTGGAACGGGCCGCGGTATGGGGCCTATCATGACTGGAAGACGTGGCAGCAATTGCTGGCCGAGGCGGGGTTTGTGGAGTTGGAGCATTACTATCGCCCGGCAGGGCTGCCGCAGGAGCAGCAGCCGTGGTTGGCGAGTGTGTGGCGTAAGCCGGCGTAGTCTCACAGGCCGCCATCGCGGGCAAGCCCGCTCCCACAGTGATTAAGGTCGGACCACAAATTGTGATCCTCCCTGATACCTGTGTATTAAGGCAGGACCACAAATTTTGTGATCCTCCCTGATATCCGTGCATTAAGGCAGGACCACAAATTCTGTGATCCTCCCTGATACCTGTGGGAGCGGGCTTGCCCGCGATGAGCGCGGAGCGCTCGCTTTACTGCGCTTCTGGTTCCGGCTCGCGAATCTTGTACCAGGCCACATACAGTGCCGGCAAAAACAGCAGCGTCAGCAAGGTCGCAATGATGATCCCGCCGATCATCGCGTAGGCCATCGGCCCCCAGAATACTTCCCGGGCAATCGGGATCATCCCAAGGCTCGCTGCTGCTGCCGTGAGCAGAATCGGCCGGCGCCGATGCTCCGTGGCTTGCACTACCGAGTCCCACGGCGAGTAGCCGTCTTTCTCAAAAGCCTCGATCTGCGTCACCAGGATCACCGAGTTACGGATGATGATACCGATCAGCGCAAGAATCCCCAGGATCGCCACGAAACCCATCGGCGTGCCGGTGGGGATCAGCGCCAGTACCACGCCGATCAATCCGAGCGGCGCGACGCTGGCCACCAGGAACAGCTTCTGCACGCTGTGCAACTGGATCATCAGGAACGTCGCCATCAGGAACAGCATCAGCGGCACGACCTTGGCGATCGGGCCCTGGGCCTTGCCGCTTTCCTCGACCGTACCACCGGTGGCCACCTTGTAGCCGACCGGCAATGTCGAGGCGAACTGCTCGATGGCCGGCTTGAGTTGCTTGACCAGGTCGGTGGGCTGAATCTCGTCCCGCACCGCCGCCTTGATGGTGATGGTCGGCTTGCGATCGCGACGCCACACCAGCGGCTGCTCAAGTTCGTAGCGCACGGTGGCGAACGACAGCAGCGGAATCGACGTACCACTGGAAGTCACGATCTGCAGGTTCTGCAGGGTCTCCGGCGTGCCGCGTTCGGCGTCCACTGCGCGTCCCACCACGTTGATCAGATAAATATCGTCATCCACCTGGGTGACGGGGGCGCCCACTACGATGCTGTTCATCAGGTTGGCCACGTCTTCCGAGGACAGCCCCAGCTGCCGTGCCTTGTCCTGGGCGATGTCGATGCGCAGGACTTTACCCGGCTCGTTCCAGTCGTAAATGATCTCGCCAATGTGCGCATTCTTGTCCAGCTCGGTGGCCAGCGCGATCGCATGCTTGCGCACTTGATCGATGTCCTTGCCGCTGACCCGGTACTGGATGGGCCGCCCGACCGGCGGGCCCATTTCCAGGGCCTGGACGTAGCTGCCGATGCCGACGAAATCCTTGCGCAGGCGTTCACGCAAGCGCTGGCTCAGGGCCTCGCGCGACTCCAGGCCCTTGCTGACGATGACCAGTTGCGCGTAGTACGGGTTCTGCAATTGCTGGTCGAGGGGCAGGTAGAAACGGATCGCACCTTCGCCGATATAGGTGCTCCAGCGCACGATATCCGGGTCGCCCTTGAGCGTTTCTTCGAGCTTGTTCACCGCCTTGCGGGTTTCGGCGATGGAAGCGTTTTGCGGCAGGTTCAGGTCGACGAGAATTTCCGGACGGTCCGAGGACGGGAAGAACTGGTTCTGCACGAATTGCATGCAGAACACCGAGGCCGCGAATAGCGCAATGGTGATGCCGATCGCCCACCAGCGATTGCGCATGGCCCACAACATCCCGCCATTGAACGCCCGCCCGATACGGCCGGGTTCGGCGTTGTGCGGCTTCACATTGGCACTGAGAATATGCACGCCGATCACCGGGGCAAACAGCACCGCCACCACCCATGACACCAGCATCGCCACCGCGATCACCGCGAACAGCGTGAAGGTGTACTCGCCCGCCGAACTGGCGTTGAGGCCGATCGGCACGAAGCCGGCTACGGTTACCAGCGTACCGGTGAGCATCGGGAAGGCCGTGGAGGTATAGGCGAAGGTCGCCGCCTGCTCCTTGGTTTCGCCCATCTCCAGGCGCGTGACCATCATCTCCACCGTGATCATGGCGTCGTCCACCAGCAGGCCAAGGGCGATGATCAAGGCGCCGAGAGAGATCCGCTGCATGGTGATGCCGCTGTACTCCATGAAGACGAAGACCATCGCCAGCACCAGCGGAATCGAACACGCCACCACCAGCCCGGCACGCACGCCGAGGCTGATGAAGCTGACGATCAGTACGATCACCACCGCTTCGAACAATGCGCTGGTGAAGCCGCCGACGGCTTTTTCCACCACTTCAGCCTGGTCGGAGACGCTGTGCACGCCCACACCGACCGGCAGGTCAGCGGTCAGTTCTTCCATGCGTTGATGCAGGGCCTTGCCGAACTCCTGGATGTTGCCACCCTTCTTCATGGCGATGGCCAGGCCGATGGCGGTCTGGCCGTTGAAACGGAATTCGGGCGTCGCCGGGTCGACGTAGCCGCGGCTTATGTCCGCGATGTCAGCCAGGCGATAGAAACGATCGTTGAGCTTGAGATTGACGTCCGCCAGGTCTTTTTCCGAATCGAACTGGCCGGACGTGCGCACCGAAATCCGCTCAGGGCCTGCCTCGATCACACCGGCAGGGGTCACCGCGTTCTGCGATTGCAGGCTCCGCACCACCTGGCTCTGATCGATGCCCAGGGCCGCGAGTTTGCGCGTGGAGAAGTTCAGGTAAATCACTTCGTCCTGCTCGCCAACCATTTCGACCTTACCCAACCCTGGCACGTCGCGGATCTGCGCGCGAACCTGCTCAACGTAATCGCGCAGCTGGCGCAGCGACAAACCATCAGAGGTGAAGGCGTACACCGAACCGTACACATCACCGAACTCGTCGTTGAATCCCGGCCCTTGAATACCCTGAGGAAAATCACCGCGGATGTCGTTGATCTTCTTGCGCACCTGGTACCAGATTTCCGGGATGTCTTTGGCACTGGTGGTGTCGCGCAGGTAGACGAACACCGTGGATTCGCCGGGCCGGGTGTAGCTTTTGACGTAGTCGAGGGAATCAAGCTCTTCGAGTTTTTTCTCGATGCGGTCAGTGACCTGCTTGAGGGTTTCCTCCTGGGTCGCCCCCGGCCAGTTGGTCTGGATGACCATGGTCTTGATGGTGAACGAGGGGTCTTCCTCGCGACCCAGGTTCATGTAGGAGAACACGCCCATCAGCAGCGCGACGAACATCAGATACCAGACAAACGACTGATGCTTGAGGGCCCATTCGGATAAATTGAAACTCCCTTTCATTGTGGGCTTTCCTCGTCGATTTTCACTTTTTGCCCGGGTTTCAGGCTGTTCACGCCGGCACTGACCACGCGCTCACCAGATTTCACGCCATCGGCCAGCACCACCGAGTCGTCCGTACGGCTGATCACATTGACGTCTCGCGGGGAAACGGTTTGGCTTTGTGCATCGATCACCCAGATTCGCGTCTTGCCATCGACTTCCTGCAAGGCGGTGACCGGCAATTCGATACGCGGCTTGATCGCCGAACTGAGCGTCACGCTGATGGCCGTACCCAGGCGAAAGCCAGGGGGTGAATCGGCCAGGGTCAGGCGCGCGCGCCGGGTGCGGGTTGCGCTCTGCGCCTGCGGTTCGATTTCGCGAACGATGGCGGTGCTGGTGATGCTCGGGTCCAGCTGCGCGGCCACCTGGAATACCACGTCCGGGGGCAACTGGTCGACCAGGGTGTCCGGCAGGTCAATCACCGCCTCCTTGATATCCGGTTGGGCCAGTGTGACCACTTGCTGACCTGCGGTGACGACCTGGCCGGCTTCGGCATTCCACGCGGTGACGATGGCCTTGTGGTCGGTGCGCAGCTCGACGTAGCCGAGTTGGTCCTTGGCCTGATTGACGGCGGCCTTGGCTTGATCAAGGGACGCCTGAGTGGTTTTCAGGTCGGTCAGGGCAATGTCCAGCTGAGCCTGCGCGCCGACTCCGCGATTGAACAGCTCCTGCTGGCGCCGGGCATTGGCCTGGGCGTTGATGAGCTGGGCCTGGATCTTCGCCAGGTCACCCTGGGCAGCGCGCAACTGGTTCTGCTGATCCGTGGGGTCGAGCGTGGCGAGCAAAGCGCCTTTCTCGACTTCGGCGCCCACATCGACATTACGGCTGGCGATGCGCCCGGGCACGCGGAACCCGACGTTACTCTCGTAGCGCGCCTGGATACTGCCGGCGAAGCGACCAAGGGTTTCCTCGTTGAGCACCTGGACCTTGATCGACAGCACCGGGCGCACCGGCTCCGGCGGTGGTTCTTTCTTCGAGCAGGCTGCCAACATGACCCCGGCCAATACCAGCAACAGGCGCTTCATGGCTGGTTCCCCACTTCCAGATCCTTGTAGGTGTTCTCGGCGATTTCCACTTTTACCCCAGGGTGCAGCAATTGCCCGCCGGCGATGATGACTTTGTCGCCCGCATTCAAGCCGTCGCTGATGATGACTTTACCGGTCAGGTATCGGCCGACAGTGACCGTGTGCAGTTGCGCCTTGCCTTCACCGTCCACTCGCCACACCGCAGGCTCGCTGATGTTTTTGGTCAGCGCCGACCACGGCAGCACCACGGCAGACTTGCCCGGGGTCTTGGCCGTGGCGCTCACCACAGAACCCAGTTGCATGCCATCAGGCAAACCATGAAGGGTGACCTTGACCTGTACGGTGCCGGTTTGTGCAGAGACCGCAGGCGTGACTTCGCGAACGGTGCCGGTGGTCTTGATTGCCGGGTTGTCCAGCAGGCTGACGACCACCGTCTTGTCTTCCGGGGCTTCGGTCAGCAGCGACTCATAGACGTTGAACACCGCATCGCGCTCGCCATCCCGGGCCAGGCTGAAAATCGGCACCGTGGCCTGCACCACCTGGCCGACTTCGGCCTGGCGCGCAGTAATCACGCCCGGTGCGTCAGCGATCAACGAGGTGTAGCTCAGTTGTTCACGGGCATTGGCCAACTGGGCCTGGGCCGCCGTCAACGCGCTCTGGCTGCTGCGTAAGGCGGCCTGGGCGGAATCGTATTCGCTTTGGCTGGTGTAACCCTTGGGCAGGAGTTTTTGCTGGCGCACGAACGCCGCAGCAGTCTGTTTGACCCGCGCCTGTTCGGCGGTGACCTGGGCCTGCGCCGAGTCGACATTGGTCTGCAGGTCCTTGGGGTCCAGCTTGGCCAACACTTGCCTGGCCGTCACGCGGTCCCCGACATCGACCATGCGCTGGATGATCTTGCCGCCGACCCGAAACGAAAGTTCGGTCTGGACCCGTGCCTGGACATCCCCCGTCAGGGTCACCGAGGCCGCGTAATCCGCCGGTTTGACCTCCTGCACGAACACCCGCGGGCGGTCCTTCTCGACCGGTTTTTCGTCACCGCAGGCGGTCAACAAAGCCAACAGGCCCAGCCCAACCACCAGTTTTATTCCAGGACCAGCCATGCAGACTCCTTTGCGTAGTACGGGCGTGCGATTGTCGATACGACTGTGAGCTTAGAACAGGGTTCCAAGGGTGCCTCTGATGGGCGTCAAATAAACCCCTTACGCTACTACCCCCCGGGCTTTTGAACCGTATCATTACCGGGTTGGAGGTCCGATGACCATTGCCCGCACTCAAATCCAGTGGCTGACACCTGTCAGAGATGCTTTTCGGGGGCATAAAAAAACGCCGACGCTCTATCAGCCGTCGGCGTTTGCAACCGTGATGCGGTTAGCGAACAAATCAGAACGCAGGCAGTACCGCGCCGCTGTATTTCTTCGCGATGAAAGCCTTCACTTCAGGACTGGTCAACGCCTTGGCCAGCTTCTGAATGGCAACGCTGTCCTTGTTGTCCGGACGGGCCACCAGGAAGTTCACGTAAGGCGAATCGGCACCTTCGATGACCAGGGCGTCTTTAGCCGGGTTCAGGCCGGCTTCCAGCGCATAGTTGGTGTTGATCATGTCCAGATCGACCTGATCCAGAACCCGCGGCAGCATGGCCGATTCGAGTTCCTTGAACTTGAAGTTATGCGGGTTCTTGGCAATGTCCTTCGGAGTGGCCAGAGCGTTTTTCGGGTCTTTCAACTCGATCAGGCCAGCCTTCTGCAGCAGGATCAGGGCACGGCCGCTGTTGCTGCCTTCGTTCGGGATAGCGATGGTCGCGCCGTCTTTCAGTTCAGCCAGGCTTTTGACCTTCTTGGAGTAGCCACCGAACGGTTCGACGTGCACGCCGATCACGGTCACCAGGTTAGTGCCTTTGCCTTCGTTGAAGCTGTTCAGGTACGGCAGGGTCTGGAAGTAGTTGGCGTCCAGACGCTTCTGATCGACCTGTACGTTGGGTTGGACGTAGTCGGTGAAGACCTTGATTTCCAGGTCCACGCCTTCTTTGGCGAGGGTTGGCTTGATCAGTTCCAGAATCTCGGCGTGTGGAACCGGAGTCGCCGCCACTACCAGTTTTTCGCCGGCCTGGGCCAGGCCCGCGGTCAGGGCAGCCGCCAATGCGGTGAACAACAGAACCTTTTTCATGCAGTGTCCTTATCGAAAATCGCGATCGTCATCGACGACGGCTAAGAGTACGAGTGCCAGTGAAGTGCTATTGCTGGCGTGACGCGGACAATACCGGGATTTTTTATTCCTTAACAATATCTTTTATTTACTTTGATATTCCATTTTGTTCATACACATGTGTGAGCAAAGCTTGCTCTCGATCCGGGCGGCTCGGTCTGCACCAATGAGGCCAATCGCGAGCAAGCTTTACTACTACAGGACGGAGTGGTTCTGGAGCAGCAGTTTCAAGGCAGCCTTGTCGGCATTGGAACCCTTCGCGAGAACATGGCTGAGCTGCCGTTCGATTTGCTCAAGCGCACTCGGCACTGTTGGCAAATTCAAATGCTCCGGCAGAATCTCGTCGCCCGTACTGACCAGCAACGCAAAATGAATGACGTTCTCCAGCTCCCGGGTATTACCCGGCCAACTGTGCTGCTCCAGCACTTGCTGCGCCGCCTCGCTGATCAACGGCACCGGCAAGTCCAGGCGCTGGCTATAGATGCCGAGGAAGTATTCGGACAACGACAGAATATCGCCCACCCGCTCGCGCAGCGCCGGTAGCTCCAACTGGCCTTCGCTGAGGTAGTGATACAAACGTTCGTGGAATTTCCCGGCAGCTACGGCTTGCGCCAGGTCAATGCTGGTGGCGGCCACCAATCGCACGTCCACCGGGCTTGGCTGTTGAGCGCCCACGCGGGTGACTTCGTGATTTTCCAGGGCCGCCAGCAGTTTGATCTGAATCGGCAGCGGCAGGTCGCCGATCTCATCCAGGTACAAGGTGCCGCCGTTGGCCGACCCAAACCAGCCCGCGCGGCTGCTCGCTGCCCCGGTGTAGCTGCCGGCTGCGTAACCGAACAATTCGGCATCCGCATAGGTCGGGCTGATTGCACCGCAATTGACCGACACGAAAAGCCCGCTGCGATCGCTGGCGCGATGGATGTGCCGCGCCAGCAGCTCCTTGCCGCTACCGGTCTCGCCACGAATCAGCACGCAAATCGCACGCGGCGCCAATTGCTCGAGCTCTTGGCGCAACTGCCGCGAGCGTGGATCAACAAACACCAGCGCCTTGGCGCGGATACTTAGCGGGCTTTTTTCTGCGTCGGGGAAGGTCAGCAGCGGCTGACCAAAGGCTTCAAAACTCATGGCAGGCTCCCGCCCAAAACCGCCGGAGGGCGGGGGCGTTTAAAAAAGGAAAAATCAGGCGCGACGCAGGGCGTGATGTTCCATACGGTTTTGCAGGCGATACAGGTAGGCAAAACCCTGCTCCCAGCGCTGGTGGCCGGACTTCACATTGATGTGCCCTGCCCCCGCCAGGATCCCCGCCTCGGCGCCCCAGGTGCGCGCCAGTTCCAGCGCTCGCGGGGCACTGACGGCACTATCATTGTCGGAGCTGACGACCTGACTCGGAAACGGCAGCAGGTCGGTCGGAATCGGTGCGAAGTTGCGCAAGGCGGGCACGCAGGCCGGGCGCTCCACGTCTGCCGGAGCGACGAGCAACGCGCCGCGCACCTGTCGCAAAAACTGCACGGGCGCGGCAGTCGCCCAGTGGGCGACCGTGATGCAGCCCAGGCTGTGAGCAATCAGGATCACCGGCGTACTGTCCGCAGCAATCGCCTCGGCCAGCGCCGCGACCCAGTCCTCACGACGGGGCGTCAGCCAGTCGGCCTGCTCCACCCGTGCGCTGTTCGGCAAACTGTTCTGCCAGTGGCTCTGCCAATGATCATCTGGCGATCCTTGCCAGCCCGGCACAATCAGGTAGCGAATTGATTCGTTGCGCATGGGGGAACTCTCCTGCTGCGTGTCTGTTCCTGAACGAGTATAGGGAGTGGAGTTATATCCGTTAAGGAATAAGAAGCTATTTATTAAGATCACTATCGAATAACACCGTAGGAGCTGCCGCAGGCTGCGATCTTTTGATCTTGCTTTTAAAAGATCAAAAGATCGCAGCCTGCGGCAGCTCCTACGGGCTGGTTATTTCAGGCAAAAAAAAGGGGCCGCACCCTGCCAAGGAGACGGCCCCGGAAAACTTGAAACTGTTAGCGAGCGGTGATCACCGACAGCTTGGTAATCCCTGCACGTTCAATCGACGCCATGGCGCGTGCCACTTCGCCGTAGTTCACGCCGTCATCCGCCTGCAATTGCACGCGCACCTCGGGGTCCTTGGCCTTGGCCGACTTGAGGTTGAATTCCAGCAGGTCCGGCTGGATTTCATCCTTGTTGATAAACAGTTTCCCGGCACCGTCAATGCTCACCACCAGCGGGTCCTTCTGCTCTACCGGCGCCACGGCTTCGGTCTTGGGCAGGTTGATCGGAATGGCGTTGGTGAGCAGCGGGGCGGTGACAATAAACACCACCAGCAACACCAGCATGACGTCTACCAGCGGTGTGACGTTGATCTCGCTCAGCACCTCATCGCTGTCTTGCGTAGAGAAGGCCATATCAGGACGCCTCCTTCACTTTTTGCGCGTTGCCCGGCGCAGCAGCCTTGTGCGCCGTCGGGTGGACCAGCACACGGAACGAACTCTTCTGTGCCAGGCTGTAGAAGTCATGGGCGAAGTCGTCCAGGTCCGCCGCCGTCAGTTTCAGGCGCCGCAAAAAGTAGTTGTAAACCAGTACTGCCGGCACCGCGACGGCGATCCCCACACCGGTCGCAACCAGTGCCGAGCCAATCGGCCCTGCCACGGTTTCGAGGCTGGCCGAGCCTGCCGCGCTGATGCCTTTCAACGCTTCCATGATCCCCCACACCGTGCCGAACAAACCAATGAACGGCGACGTACTGCCAATACTTGCCACCACTGCCAGCCCGGTTTCCAGCGAGCGGCGCTCACGCACGATCTGCTGACGGAGGGCCCGCTCGAGGCGATCCTGATGGTTGATCGCCTGGCTCAGATCCGCCGCGTGTGGCGCTTCACCGACCTGGATCGCCGCGTAGCCAGCCTGGGCTACGCGCGCCGCAGCACCTGGCTGGGTCTCGGCCAACTCCGCCGCTGAATCAAGACTCGACGCGGCCCAGAACTGCTTGTGAAACTTGCGATCCTGAGCTTTCAGGCGGCCGAACTGCACGCCCTTGAGCAAGGCCAGACCCCAGGTGGCCACGGAAAAAACCACCAGCAGCCAGATCACCGCGCTTTCGATGGACTCAAGTGGAGATGCCAATAACGTCATGATGAATTCCTCGTGTAAACGTTTCGCGTGAAATAGGTTTCTGTTTAATGAATCTTGAAATCGATGGGCACGCTGACCCAGCCATCCTGGGCGATATCACCCTGCTTGGCCGGCACGAAACTCCAGCGTTTCACGGCGCTCAGGGCCGCTTCATCGAGGGCCTCGCGACCGCTGCTTTTCTGAATCTGGACCTCACCCGGCTTGCCGCTGGCGAGCACATGGACCCGTAACAACACCGTCCCTTCCCAACCACGCCGCTGGGCCAGCGACGGGTACTGCGGCGCCGGGTTTTTCAGGTACCCGGCGTTGGCCGAGGCCGGCGTCACGGGTGCTGGCGCAGGTGGAGCGGGTGGTGCTGGTGCCGCGACAGGCGCGGCCGGTTGTGGCGGTGCTGGCGGTTGTGGAACCGCTTTGGGCACCGGTTTCGGAATCGGTTTGGCGACCGGTTTCGGCTTGGGAATCGGTTTCGGTGGCGGCGGTTTCACTGCCAGTTCGTCTTCAACCGGCGGTGGTGGCTCGACCACCTCTTGAACAGGTGGCGGTGGTGGTGGCGGCTCGACCACGGGCGGTGCCGGTTGCGAAAACTCGATGGTCATCGGTGGAATTTCCGGCGGCACTACCGGCAACACGGCGGTCGGCTGCTGGTTGACCCAATAGATCACGGCACCGTGCACGAGCAGCGCCAGCACACCCAGCAAAATCGTTTCCCGGCGGCTGAGGATGCCCCTTGGGGCGCGCTGCAAACGCTGCTGCCCCAAAGGCACGCGATGTACCCGGCCGAGGTCGACCAACTCGCCACCTGGCCCCTGGCGCCACAGCACCTCTTGTGCACTGGCGGCGGTCTGGACATTACCCATTGCTTTACTCCTGCGGTCTCTTTGCGAATAACCCGATAGGCCGGACCTGCCATCCCCCGTACGACGTATCGATGGGTGAATCATTGGGCTAGACGCTTATCTCTGAAAGTAATCTTTAAAGTTATGGATAGACCGAAAACGAATATGTGAAATCTTCGATGGCCTGCAGGCCTTGTTCTGCAAGGATTCCCGTCGACAGGCAGGCTCGCCATGCTTTTCAGGCATTAAAAACATTCCCTGCAAGCATGGTTTTTGGCGCCTTTTCCCAGCATTGATCAGCGACTGGCGCTGGTCTGCCGGGTTATCAGAAGTCATAACGGCCGGTCACACCCAAGGTTCGAGGCGTGCCGAGCAGGCCTTCATAACCGCCGTTGCCGCCGGTCCAGAGGGTCGAGTAATAGGTTTTATCAAAGGCGTTTTTCAGCCACAGCGAGACATCCCACTGGCCTTGCTTGAAGTCGCCGCGCAGGCCGGTAGACAGGTTGACCACCGCGTAGCTTGGGATCTGGCCGTAGTCAGAGTCTTCCACCGTGCCCACCGCTTTGGAGCGGAAGGCATAGCTGGCGGTGACATACTCTTCAAAGCCGTTACTCAGGTTCCATTTGTATTCGCCGTTGGCGTTGCCGATCCATTTCGAAGCGCCGACAACCTGGTGTCCCGTGAGGTCGCAAGACGCAGGGGCGCCGGGTGCCAGGCTGACTTCAGGCGGGCACGGCGCATCTTTGTAGGAGAGGTAACTGACATCGTTGTAAGAGCCGTTGATGTTCAGGGTCAGGCCGCGCAAGGGGATCAACGTGCTTTCGACTTCCACGCCGCGCGAGCGCACGGAACCGGCGTTGGTCAGGTACTGAACGCGGTTATCAGCGTCGTAGGCGTTGGTCTGATAGGCGTTGACCTGGGTCCAGAACACGTTGGCATTGAGTTGCAGGCGTCGGTCCCACAGCGTGCTTTTGAAACCGAGTTCGGCGTTGTTGGCGCGCTCGGTACCGATCAGCAACGAGTCGGCACCCGCCGTTGGCGCGGAGCCTACTGCCAGGTTCACACCCCCGGATTTCTCGCCGTGGGACAACGTGGCGTAACCCAGCAGGTCGTCGTTGAAGCGATAGCTGAGGTTCAACAATCCCGAGGGGCTGGAGCTGTACTGATTCAAATCGCCCGAGTCATAGGCCCCGGTGCGGCCGCGCCTTGCCGTTGCCGCGGCTCCCGTCACTGCCGCACCGCCCTCTGGCGCATCGCGGGTCACCCAGGCATTTTTCTGCTCATAGGTACCACGCACGCCGGCGGTGAAGTCCAGGCGTTCGCTCAGGTGCCAGGTACCTTGGGCGAACAGCGCGAAACTGTCGGTCTTGATGTGGCCATTACCGACGCTGTTGACGTTGGCCAGTGCACCGGCTGGCGTGCCGTTCCAGATGTCAGCTTGCGGTCCGTAATTGGCGAAGGATTTATTGTCCAGGTCGTTGCCGAAGTAATACGCACCGAGTACGTAATCGAAGAATTCGCCTTTGGGCGAGGCCAGGCGAAATTCCTGGGAGTACTGTTTGTCTTCCACGGAAACCCCGGCGTTATAAGTCGCCGCGACGTTCAAGCCGTCGTCGTTGCGCGGGGTGAAATTCCACCAGCGATAGGAGCTGATGGACGTCAACGTGAAGTCACTCGGCAGGGTCCAGTTGGCCTCCACTGACGTGCCGCCCTGATGCACTGTGACGTGCTGATCGTTGTCGAGGTTGACCTTGCGGTGGGAGCCGTCGACCAGTGTGGCGCCGGCCGCGTTGGCCCGCGCCTGGTAGACGTTGACGCCGTTGATGGTCGGCCCGGTGTTGTAGAGCACGCGCGTGCCGGCGCTGGAATCCTCTTCGTTGTAGTCACCGATCCAGCGCAGGTTGAACGATTCGTTGGGCTTGAACAGCAGCTGGCCACGGAAGCCTTCGCGCGAACCGCCGTTCAGGTCATGACCATCGAATTCGTTTTTGATGTCGCCATCGCTGCGGGTGCGATAAGCGGAAAAGCGCCCGGCGAGCTGGTCGTTCAATGGGCCGGAAACCGTGCCCTTGGTCTGGAAATATCCGTCCTCGCCCACCGACGTTTCGATGCTGCGCTCCGGCGTGAACGTCGGTGCGCGGGTGCTGATGTTGATGACGCCGGCCGTGGTGTTCTTGCCGAACAGCGTGCCCTGGGGACCGCGCAGCACTTCGAGCTGCTCGATGTCCATCAGGTCGAAGACCGCCATGCCCGGCCGCCCCAGGTAAACGTTGTCGATGTACAGGCCGACGCTGCCTTCCAGGCCATCGCTGGCCGGGTTGTTGCCCAGGCCACGAATCGACACGCTGGACTGGCGCGCATGCATGTAGGCGACGTTGACGCTGGGTACCAATTGCTGCAAATCCTGGATCCGGTAAACCCTTTGCGTCTCCAGCGCCTGGCCGCTGACCACACTCATTGGAGTCGGCACGTCCTGCGAACTTTCCTCGCGACGCCGGGTAGTGACGGTCACGGTTTCCAGCTGTGAACCGTCAGCCGCGACTTTGCTGGCAGGTGCCGATGCAGGTTCCGCTGTTTCGGCGGCGTAACCCTGGGTCCAACTGGCGCTCCCGGCCAGCAACAAGGCCAGGGGCAGGCGTTTGAGCCGTCGGGGGGCAAGGGGTAGAGCGAGGTTCAACGGACTCATGAAGCGGCTCCTGGTCAAAAAATGCGCAATGACATTTCAACGACGCATATTCTTTAAAGTTATTTATTTATGTTTTTACAAACTTTTACTGCATAAGAGATAGCCTTTATAAGGAGTCGACCTAATGCATATCCAATGCATTTACCCGATATTTTTTATGTGAAAAATGCATATCGATTTGCGTCAACTACGTCACTTCATCGCCTTGGCGGATCAGCGCAGTTTTGTCGCCGGCGCGCTGGCCGTGAACCTCTCGCAATCTGCGTTCAGCCGCAGCATCCAGGCCCTGGAACACAGCGTCGGGTGTCAGCTGGTAGATCGCGGACGCAAGGACCTGGCGCCGACCAAGCAGGGGCAGGTGCTGCTTGAGCACGCACGGCGCCTAGTCAGCGGGGCGCAGCAGATGGCTAACGAGATCAACCAGTTCAATGGGCTGGAAGCGGGCGAACTGCGTTTCGGTTGCGGCCCGGCGCCGGCGGCGGGGCTGATACCGAGGGCGATCGGCAGCTTTATTGGCCGCTATCCGAAAGCGCGCGTGCAGTTTCAGGTGGATGACTGGCAGAGCCTGAGCAAACTTCTGTTGAGCGAGGAATTCGAATTTTTTGTGGCTGACACCCGGCAATTCGAGGCCGACCCGGTTTACCTGACCCATCGCCTGCGCCCGCGTAAATGGCATTTCTGCTGCCGCGTTGGACATCCACTGGCGGGCCGCGACAGCGTCAGTGCAACCGAGTTGATGAGTTATCCGATGGCAGTGACTATCCGCCCGCCGAACCTGCGCAAGGTGATCGTCGGCCTCAGCGGCCGCCCTGATTTCACGCCGAATGTGGAGTGCGAAAACAGCTACAGCCTCCTGAGTGTGGTGATGCGTTCGGACGCCATCGGCATTGTCGGCGCCTACGCCGATGCGCTGCATCACGCCAAGCGTGAGCTGGTGTGTTTGAAGGTCGAAGGGCTTGCTGATGACCTGGAGGAGATGTACACGCGCTATGGGATTGTCAGCCGCGCAGGGTATCGGTTATCGCCGCTGGCAGAGGCGATGATTGCGCAGATCAAAGAGGTTGATGAGCAGGATGAAGATGTTTATTCGCTGGAGAATCTTGCCGTTTGAAACATCGAACGGCACGGCCAGCGATGCACCCACTGCATACACCCCATTCCCCAAATGCACTTGCCTCGACCCCACTCGAGCAGCGAAAAACCCCACCTGTCTTCTGATCGGTGAACCCATGTCCAACCCCCAAACTACCGTAAACAACGTGCTGTACATCATGTGCGACCAACTGCGCCGTGATTACCTCTCATGCTACGGCCATCCGCATTTGCACACCCCCAACATCGACCGCCTGGCTGCTGCGGGCGTGCGGTTCAGCCGGGCTTACACCCAAGGGACGATCTGCGGGCCATCGCGAATGTCGGCCTACACCGGGCGTTACGTCAGCAGCCATCAAGTGGCCTGGAACGCCGTGCCACTACCGCTGGAAGAGCTGACTATCGGCGACTACCTGCGCCCCCACGGCATTCGCACCGCGCTGGTCGGCAAAACCCACGCCACGCCTAACGTCGACGCCTTGCAACGGCTGGCCATCGACCCGTCCGGCGAGCAAGCTGCAACGCTGAATGAAGTCGGCTTCGAGCCGTACTTTCGTCACGACGGGATCTTCCCTGATGATCCGTTGTTTGACGACAAGCGCGACTCGGCGCCTTACACCCATTACTTGCGCGGCCTTGGCTACGAAGGCCGTAACCCCTGGCACGACTGGGCCAACGCTGGCGAAGGTGCACACGGCGAAATCCTCAGTGGCTGGAAAATGCGCAACGCCCACCTGCCAGCACGTGTCCCCGAACTGCATTCGGAAACCGTCTACACCACCGACCGCGCCATCGACTTCATCGCCGAGCAGGGCGCGCAGCCGTGGTGCCTGCACCTGTCGTATATCAAACCGCACTGGCCGTACATCGCACCGGCGCCGTACCACGCGCTGTATGGCGCTGACGAGGTGATCGAGCCCGTGCGCGCAGCCACTGGGGAGGCGAGCGATCATCCGGTTTACAACGCGTTTCGCCAGCACGAAGAGAGCCAGAATTTCTCTCGTGACGAGGTGCGCCTGAATGTCATTCCGACGTACATGGGGCTGATTAAGCAGGTCGATGACCAGCTCGGCAGACTGTTCGATTTTCTACAAAGCAACGGGCGCTGGGATGACACGTTGATTGTATTCACCAGTGACCATGGTGACTTTCTCGGTGACCATTACCTGGGCGAAAAAGAGTTTTTACTGGAGCCTGCCGTGGGCATTCCACTGATCGTTCGCGACCCACGAGCCGCGGCCGATGCAACGCGAGGTTCGGTCGATGATCGCTTGGTGGAAACCATTGATGCGTTGCCGACGTTTCTCGATGCACTGGGCTTGCCGAGCGCAGAGCATCGGCTTGAAGGCCGCTCTTTGATTCCCTTGTTGCAGGGCATTGAGATTGAATGGCGCCGCTTTGCGATCAGCGAATACGACTATGCATTCCAGGCCCCGGCGCGAGAACGACTTGAGCAACCGATCGACCGTTGCCGCATGACCATGGTCCGCAGCGAGCGCTGGAAATACCTGGCGTATGACGGCTTTCGGCCGCAGTTGTTTGACCTGCTCAATGACCCGCAGGAGTTGCGGGACCTGGGCGCAGACCCGGCGCTTGCCTCGGTTCGCGAGGAGCATGCGGGGTATTTGTTCGAATGGGTGCGAGGGTTGAAACGCAGGACAACCATCAGTCATCAGGAGATTGATCTGCGCGGGCAGCGGTTTCGCTACGGCGAGCCGGAGACCGAGAAAATGGTGCAGATCGGGGTTTGGTAAAAAGCATCGCGGGCAGGCTCACTACCACAGGGTCTTGCGGACGCTAGAGATCCCCTGTGGGAGTGGGCTTGCCCACGATGGCGTCAGATCAGACCCCGCCGATCTCCGGCCCCTTGGTCGTTTGGCTGCGCTGGCCCTGCACGCCAACCGGCACCTCTCCTTTCAATGTCACGCGACGTACCACACGCTCCTGTGTGCCGTAGTCATCCAACGCGTAATGCTGGGTGGAGCGGTTGTCCCAAATGGCCACGTCACCGGCCGTCCAGCGCCAGCGCACAGTGTTTTCCTGGCGGATCACGTGGCTTTGCAACAACCCGAATAGGTGCGCCGAGTCCGCTTGCGAATAGCCTTTGATGCGCTTGACGAAATGCCCCAGCAGCAGGCTCTTCTCGCCGCTGATCGGGTGCACACGAACCACCGGGTGTTCGGTCTCATAGACGGTCGAGGTGAAGATCTTGCGGTAGCGCTCCAGCTTCTCCTCCGACACGTCGGGCTTGGCGCCGGCGTAGTCATATTCGTTGCTGTGCACAGCCACAAGCTTGTCGGCCAGTTCTTGCAGCTGCGGCGTGAGTTCGTTGTAGGCCGTTGCTGTGTTGGCCCACACCGTATCGCCACCGAATGCCGGGGCAACCACAGAACGCAGGATCGACGCTTTCGGGTAGGCCTCGACAAAGGTCACGTCGGTGTGCCACGAGTTGGCGCGCTGGCCTTGCGCGCCGTCCAGTTCCAGCAAGAAACGGGTGCCGTCGCGCACTGGAACGGTCGGGTGCGCCACCGGCTCGCCGAGCAGGTGTGCAAAGGCTTCCTGAGTCTGGTCGTCCAGATGCGACTGCTCGCGAAAGAAGATCACCTTGTATTGCACCAACGCCTGTTGGATGGCGTCGACGGTGCTGGCGTCAAGTGCGCCGGAGAGTTGCACGCCACGGATCTCGGCACCGATCCGGCCGGCCACCGGATGAATTTCAAGCGCGTGAACATCGGGTTTCACAGCTAAAGCGGCATTGCTCATGGGTAGACCCTCATCGGACTGCTTACGGTTGAGCGGCAGCGAAGCAACGCTCTATCTATATTCAATTTAGATCTAATAGATATGCAAATGCTTCGTTGACGGAATAAGAGCTTGCATTTAAAACCTCAACAACCCTCGTCGCAAATGCCTTCGAGCTATTTTTAGGATGCCGCAAAAGCATATGGATCTCCGCCAGCTACGCTACTTCATCGCCCTCAACGAACACCGCAGTTTCGTCCGCGCGGCCGACGCCATGGGCATCACTCAACCGGCGTTCAGCCGCAGTATTCAAGGGTTGGAGCAGGAATTCGGTTGTGTCCTGGTAGACCGAGGCAACAAGGACTTGCGCCCGACGCCCGAGGGCCAGGTGGTGCTGCAACATGCCCTGACACTGGTGCAGGGCGCCGCGCTACTGAGCGCTGAAGTGACGCAGATGACCAAGCTCGACGCCGGCGAACTGCGCTTCGGCTGCGGCCCGGCCCCGGCGGTGAAACTGGTGCCGGATGCAGTGGCGCAATTCATCAATGCCCACCCGAAAGTGCGCACCTGTTTTCAGGTGGATAACTGGGAAAAACTCAGCCGCGCCCTGAGCCGCGAAGAGATCGAATTCTTCATCGCCGATATTCGCCATTTCGAGGCCGATCCGAACTTCCAGACCCAGGCGCTGACGCCCAAGCGCGGGGTGTTTTTCTGCCGTCCGGGGCATCCATTACTGGCCAAGGAAAGCCTGTCGACCAACGACATGTTCGACTACCCGCTGGCGACCACGCTGATACCGCCGGGCATTCGTAAACTGCTGGCAAACCTCAGTGGAAGGACGGATTTTTCCCCAAGCATCGAAACCGAGCATTTCCCGGCACTGGTAAAGATCGTGCTGCAATCGAACGCCATTGGCGTGGGTACGCAGGAGGCTTTTATCGAGGACGTTGCCAAGGGTTCTCTGGTGCTACTGCATTGGCGAAATCTGCCGCAGAACATCGAGACCCTCAATGCAAGGTGCGGGATTGTGAGTCGTACGGGGTTTCGGTTGTCGCCAGCGGCGCGGGCAATGATCGAGACGTTGGTGGCGGTGGACAAGCAAGAGATGAGTGTCGCGGTTTAGGGCCTCATCGCGGGCGAGCCCGGCTCCCACAGTTGTCCGAGTTCCATCATAAGGAATACGGCCAACTGTGGAGCCGGGCTTGCCCGCGATGAGGCCAGCATGAACACCGTGGATTTAGAGCTGGGCAGCGGCCAGTTGCGGCGCCACCCAGTCACTCACCTTGAACGGCTTACGAATCAGCCTCTGCTGCGAAGCCAGATCCACTGAGTCCTGCAGTTTGCCCAGGAACACCGGGTCCAGCGTCGAGGGGAACACCTCGCTCAACTTCTGATCTTGCAAATCCTGCGTGAGAATAATCGAGGGGTAACTCGCCAGCCGCGACACCAACTGAATGTACGCATCCTTGTTGCTGTCCTGAGTCAGCCACTCCACCGCTTGCTGCTGGGCTTTCAACAGTTTGGCGACCACCTCGGGGTTCTCGTCGACAAATTTACCAGTGCCAACCAAGACACTCTGAATGCTGCCTGCGCCACCCAGGTCCTTGGTATTGAGCGGCAACTCGGCCAAGCCTTTCGCTTGCAACGAGGTCAATCCGGAACTGCCCCAAGAGGCATCGATCTGTTTGGCCGCCAACGCTGCCACGGCGCCGTTGAAGTCCAGGTTGATGACTTTCAGGTCCTTCTCGCTCAAACCCTGGCTGGCCAGCGCCGCGTCGAAAGACAATTGGGTGGCGGTGCCGCGGAAGATCGCCACGCGCTTGCCCTTGAGGTCTTGCAGCGACTTGATCCCCGAGCCGGGGACTACGCCCAGGTACTGTTTCACGCCGCGAGCAGACGCGCTGAGCAGGCGTGTGTCCAGGCCATTTGACTTGCCGATGATTGCCGCCAGGTCCCCGAGGTAAGCAAGGTCCACCTGACCATTTGCAACCGCTTCGTTGATCACGGGCCCAGCGCCCTTGAAGAAATTCCACTGAATCCTGATGCCCTGGTCGGCGAAGGCTTTTTCGAAGATCTGCTGGTCGCGCAGCACGTCCACCACCCCGCCAGCACTGTGTTGCGTACCCGCACTAAGGTCCGGCACTGCAATGCGGATTTCCTTGAGCTCGGCGGCGTTGACGGTGAAGGCCATCAGCCCCGCCAAAGCCGGTGCGGCGAACAGGCTGATGACTCGTTTGAAAGGAATGGTCATGGGTGCGGCTCCTGATGACGACAGCATTGAGGAGCTGAAAGTAGGCTGAATCCAGACCAGCACTTAAATACTATAAATTCACATTTTTAGATCATTTAGACCTAAGCGAGCAATTACGGGCGCCCTGGATCGATATGCATAGAGAGCATCAAAAATATTCTTCGAATGCATTGGATGCGTGGGGGCTGCGAGCCTTAAATGATCTCGCTTATCTCTTAATAGTATTGATTTTATTATTTATATAACAATTTGTACTGGTGTTGCATCGCCAAGATCGCAGCCTTCGGCAGCTCCTACGGATGCATGTCGAGCCCCCCTACGGACGCACGTCGATCCCCTGTAGGAGCTGCCGAAGGCTGCGAGCTTTTGATCTAAATCCACGACTTGATAAAACCGACAACGGAGGTCATCCATGGCCCGTGTTTCCCTGCTGAGCCTGCCGCTGGCCGCTGCGCCACTTAACGGCCGTCTTTGGCCAACACTGGGCAAGCGCGTGTTGCCCTGGATAGTGCCCTTAAGCCTGTTCGCCCTGTGGTGGCTCGCCAGCCGCAATCACTGGATGAGCGAGCAGATTCTGCCGGCGCCTTCGCTGGTCTGGAGCAGTGCCATCGAACTTGCGCAGGGCGAACTGTGGAGCCACTTGTGGATCAGCCTGCAGCGCCTGTTCTGGGGCCTGCTCACCGGCATCACTGCCGGCGCTGCATTGGGTGCGGCGCTGGGATTCAGTCAACGTCTGGAGCGCCTGGTGTTCCCGACTTTCGCAGGTCTGGCACAAGTCCCGACCCTGGCGTGGATCCCGCTGTTCATGGTGTTTTTCGGGATTGGCGAGGTACTGAAACTGGTGGTGCTGATCAAGGCCATCGTGGTGCCGGTGACGCTGCACACGCTGGTGGGTGTGCGTGATGCCCAACCCAAATTACGTGAAGCCGCTGCCGTACTGCGATTACCCCCCCGGCTACTGATCCGTCGTCTGGTGCTGCCTGCCGCACTGCCGGCATTCATGGCGGGCGTACGCCTGGCGCTGGCCGCCGGGTGGACGTCATTGCTGGCGGTTGAATTGCTCGCCTCCAGTGAAGGCATTGGTTACCTGGTGGTGTGGGCGCGGCAGTTGTTCATGCTCGACATCGTGTTTGTCTGCATCGTGGTGATTGGCCTGATTGGCGTGATCATGGATCGCGGGATCGGTCTGTTGGACAAGAAGCTGGTCCACTGGCCGCACCCGGCCACGGCGGAGATCCTCAGGGGTCCGAGGTATCAGGGCTGGCAACGTCTACAACCCTGGTTGCTGCCTTTTGCGCTAGTGGCCTTGTGGCAATTGACCACGGAACAACAGTGGGTCGACGCCAACATCCTGGTCAGTCCGCTGGCAGTTCTAGCCACAACCGTTAAAGGTTTGCTCGACGGTACGCTGATCAGCGGCATGGCCCTGAGCCTGGGTCGAACACTTGGCGGCCTGGTGCTGGGCGGCGGGCTGGGATTTGCGCTCGGTTTGCTGCTGGGCCTGTCGCGCAACAGCGAACGCGTGCTCGGCCCGACCCTCGCCGCGATCCGCCAGATTGCGATTTTCGCCTGGGTGCCGTTGCTCACCGCGTGGTTCGGTCTCGGGGAATTGGCCAAGTGGGTGTTTGTCGCCCTCGCCGCGTTTTTCCCGCTGTTTATCGCCACTCAACGCAGCGTCGCCAATCTCTCGCCGCAACTCAATGAAGCCGCTCAAGTGCTGCGCCTGAACCTGCGCCAACGCTTGCGTCGACTGATATTGCCGGGGGCTGCGCCGGGGATTTTCGCCGGGCTCAGACTGAGCCTGATTTACGCCTGGCTCGGCACCATCGGCGCTGAATACTTCATGCCGTCCAACGGCGGTATCGGCAGCCAGATGATCGGCGCACAGCAACTGCTGCGCATGGACCTGATCATGGCGGGCATGCTGCTGGTCGGCCTGACCGGTGCGCTGCTCAATCTCATTGGCCAACGCCTCGAAATACGCGCTACTCGCTGGAGACACGCATGAACGCACCGATTGTCAGCTTCAACAACGTGGGCAAAACCTTCGATGTCGACGGCGTCGAACTGGAGGCCATTGGCGAATTCAACCTGGACATTGCCGAGGGCGAATTTGTTGCCATCGTCGGCTCCAGCGGCTGCGGCAAATCCACGTTGCTAAGGCTCCTGGTGGGCCTCGATACGCAGTTCCGTGGGCAGATCAGCGTGGACGGAAGAGCCGTGACCGGCATCGGTGGCGAGCGCGGCATTGTCTTCCAGGAACATCGCCTGTTTCCGTGGTTAACGGTGGCAGACAACATCGGCCTCGGCCTGGTCAACGAACCACTGAGCACCGAACAGAAGCAAAAACGCATCAATGACTTTATCGAGCTGGTGGGCCTGACCAATTTCACCCGCGCTTATCCGCATCAGCTGTCAGGCGGCATGGCACAGCGTGTGGCCATCGCCCGCGGACTGGTGGCCAGCCCGCGAATCCTGCTGCTGGACGAACCCTTCGGCGCCCTCGACGCGCTGACCCGCCAGCAGATGCAGGACGAGCTGTTGGCGATCCGCGCACGGGCCAAAATCACCACCATTCTGGTCACCCACGATGTCGAGGAAGCGATCTTCCTCGCTGACCGCGTAGTGGTGATGGAGCCTCGTCCCGGGCGGATCAAGCAAGTGGTCGACATCGCCCTGCCCCATCCGCGTCAGCGCAGCAGTTTCGACTTTCATCAACTGCGCGAAGAACTGCTTCACGAACTGACCAGCGACAGCCATTACCAACCGCCCGTGCCGGTGCAGGTACGTGACCTGCCGCTGTCCTTCATTGCCTGCTGAACAGGAGATTTTCGATGCCGCAACGTCCCAATTTTCTAGTGATCCTGGCCGATGACCTGGGCTTCTCTGACATCGGTGCCTTCGGCGGCGAGATCGCGACGCCGAACCTCGACGCCCTGGCCAACAACGGCCTGCGCCTGACCGACTTTCATACCGCCCCCACCTGTTCGCCGACCCGTTCGATGTTGCTGACCGGCACCGACCATCACATCGCTGGCATTGGCACCATGGCCGAGGCGCTGACCCCGGACCTGATCGGCAAACCGGGCTACGAAGGCTATCTGAATGATCGAGTCGTGGCGCTGCCCGAGCTGCTGCGCGAGGCGGGTTACCAGACCTTGATGAGCGGCAAATGGCACTTGGGCCTGACCGCAGAGCTGGCGCCGCACGCACGGGGTTTCGAGCGCTCGTTTTCGCTGCTGCCCGGCGCCGCCAACCATTATGGCTTTGAACCGACCTACGACGAGCAAACCCCTGGCCTGCTGAAATCCACCCCGGCGTTGTACATCGAGGACGACACGTTCATCGACCAATTGCCGAAGGATTTCTATTCCTCCGATGCCTTCGGCGACAAGCTTCTGCAGTACCTCAAGGAACGTGACCAGACCCGGCCATTCTTTGCTTACCTGCCTTTTTCCGCGCCGCACTGGCCGCTGCAGGCACCGGTCGATGTGGTCGAGAAGTACCGCGGCCGCTATGACGCAGGTCCTGAAGTACTGCGCCTGGAACGTCTGGAAAAACTCAAGGCCCTGGGGTTGATTGAGCCGGATGTCGAGCCCCATCCGTTGATTGAGCTGAGCGCGCAATGGGATGCATTGAGCGATGAGCAACGACAGATCTCCGCACGGGCCATGGAGGTCTACGCGGCGATGGTCGAGCGCATGGACTGGAACATCGGACGCGTCGTCGACTACCTGCGCCAGCAAGGGCAGCTGGACAATACGTTCATCCTGTTCATGTCCGATAACGGTGCCGAAGGCGCGTTGCTGGAAGCGTTTCCAAAATTCGGTCCGGAGTTGCTGACTTATTTGAATCAGCATTACGACAACAGCCTGGACAATATCGGCCGTGCCAACTCCTACGTCTGGTACGGGCCGAATTGGGCGCAGACAGCCACTGCACCCTCGCGGCTGTTCAAGGCCTTCACCACTGAAGGGGGAATTCGAGTGCCGGCGCTGGTGCACTATCCGCAACTGCCACTCAAGGGCCAGATCAGTCATGGGTTTGGCACGGTGATGGACATCACGCCGACCATTCTCGACCTGGCTGGCGTTCGCCATCCCGGCAAGCGCTGGCGTGGCAAGTCAGTGGCAGAGGTTCGCGGCAAATCGTGGCTGGGATTTCTGTCGGGCGAGACCGCGCAGGTGCACGACGAGCACACGGTGACGGGATGGGAGTTGTTCGGGCGCCGGGCTATTCGGCAGGGGCAGTGGAAAGCGGTTTACATTCCGGGGCCAGTCGGGCCGGCGACCTGGCAGCTGTATGATTTGGGCAGTGATCCGGGGGAAATTCATGATTTGGCGTTGCTTCAGCCAGAGAAACTGAACGCCCTGATCGAGCATTGGCAGAAATATGTCGATGAGACCGGGGTGATATTGAGTGAGTCGCCTTTCCAGCCGGACTGATTTGTTGCCTGACGCACCGCTATCGCTGGCAAGCCAGCTCCCACAGTGGATCTCGATCGTTCACCGATTGTGTGTTGACCACCGATTCACTGTGGGAGCTGGCTTGCCAGCGATGAGGGCTTCAGACCCGTAGACCCTCCACGGTTTGCCCCTGAACTTCTTCCTTGCGCACAAACCGGTTAGCCCGTTTGAACGTCCCGAAATCATTGAACCGCACCCCCATTTCGCGCATGACCTTATGCGCCACCGGCACCGTCATCTGGCGAATGTAGAAAGGCTCCTTCACCACAAAATGATGAACCCCGTGACTGCTGCCGAAGTTGAAGCAGAACGCCTGCATCGGCCACATCCACCAGGGATTCAGTACCTGGGTCTGCTGCATCACATTGCCCGGGTCCACATCGCCGTAGTAGTGCATGTTAGAGCTGACGAAGTGCAGGCAAAAAGTACGCAGCACATTCGGGCCGATGATCACCACCACGGCAATATCGATCACCTGCATCACTGACAACGTGGTGGCCGACCATTCAATGGGTGCGCCCATCAGATGGGCGACGCCGTTGGCTGCATGAAACCCGAGAAACACGTACCAGGCGCCCCAGTGCACCAACGCCAGCGGCGCATACACTTTCAGCGTGCGCTTGATGATGCTGAATTTATGCGCCCAGGTTTTGGCCCGCAGCATGCGAATGAACGCCGACATGATGTTGTCGCCGATCATCAGGAATCGCGCGAAACCCCAAGGCTCGCCGTTGGTGATGGCACGCTCTTCCATATCGGTTTCCGTGCCGGACACCTTGTGGTGATTGAGGTGCAGGTGGCGACGGATCCATGGGTTGATCGTGCTCGGCCGCGCCAGCCACACCAGAGCCATCATCAGGTTGTGCGGGATGCGCTTCTTGCGAAAATACATGCTGTGGATCAGATCGTGTTCCAGTTCGTGGGTCAGTGAAGCGAAAAATGCGTTGAGCAGCAGGCACACCCACCAGGCCATATGACCGTTGATGTACAGCGCTGCAGAACCGATCATCCCAGCCAGCGCAAAGGCCAGAATCCCCGCGCCCAAGGCGTCTTGATGATTGAGAAGGGGGTAGCGCTGACGCAATTCAACGCCCTTGGCCAACACCACTTCGCGAATATGCGCTGATCGTTGGGATGCATTCAGTCGTTGGGGACTTGCAGAAGTACGGTCCATGCTTCCATCCTCTGGTTATTGATGTTCGCATCCTGCCTTGCGAACCCTCGCAAGGCGGTAGCCGTGAACGCCAACCTGTTGACCGGAAGCGCCAATCAGCATGACTGAACCGACCTCCCTCGCCAGTTGGACCCGTGCCCTGCGCAAGCAACTGGACGCATTGGGCCTCGACAGCACCGCCCTGTGTCACCAGGCGGGGCTCGACCCGCTGTGGATGGACGACCCTAACGCCCGTTATCCGTTGTCCGGCACCACGCGGCTGTGGGAGCTTGCCGTGCAGGTCAGTGGGGACCCGGCGATCGGCCTGCGGGTTTCACGCTTTGTCAGCCCGACCACCTTTCACGCACTCGGGTACGCGCTGGTGGCCAGCGGTAGCTTGCGCGAAGTCTTCGAACGCATCGTGCGCTATCACCAAGTGGTCAGCGATGCCCTTGAACTCGAATTGACCCGTTGCGAGGATCGTTATCGCTTCCGCCTGAAAGTCCCGCCGGGCAGCCCGGCGCCGGCCTATGAAGCCATTGATGCCTTCACTGCGATTTATGTGCGTACCTGCCGTAACCGGCTGGGCCGCGAATACGCGCCGATGGCGGTGTACCTGCGGCGTCCGGAACCGGCTGATGCGCACCAATGGCACAAGGTTTTCCGCTCACCGGTGCACTTCGCCGCCGACGAGGACCGCCTGGAGTTTTCCCTGGTGGACTTTGAAAGTCATCTGGACGACGCCAACCCGGAGCTGGCCGAGCACAACGAAACCGTGCTCAAGCGCACCCTGGCGCAACTCAAGCCGCTGACCTGGGAACGCAAGGTCCGCGACGCCATAGAAGAACAACTGCCCGAAGGCGAGCCCAGCGCAGAACACATCGCCCACACGCTGCACTTGAGTTTGCGCAGCCTGCAGCGGCACCTGGCAGATGAAGGTTGCCGGTTTGACACGTTGCTCAACGAAAGCCGCGAGAACCTGGCGTTGTTGCACCTGCGGGACCCGCAATGCTCATTGAGCGAGATCAGCTACCTGCTGGGGTTTGCCGACACCAGCAGCTTCAGCCGCGCCTTCAAGCGCTGGACCGGGATGACACCGGGGCAGTTTCGCGATGGATTGCGGTGATGTTAACGCCCACGATCCCGGCGCAACAATTTGCGCACCCGCGCCACCAGGTCACTCACCTTGAAAGGCTTGAGCAAGTAGTCTTCTTCGTGCAGTTCCAGCCCTCGCAGGCGGTCTTCGATGCCGTCCCTGGTGGTGAGGAATAACACCGGCGTGTCGCCGAGTTTGCGGATCTGTTGCTGCAGCTGCCAGCCGTTGAGGCCCGGCAGCATGACGTCGAGGATGATCATCTCGTACGCGCCGGACTCGATGAAACGTCGGCCATCCATCCCGTTCAGCGCTACATCGACCGTATAGCCCGCTTCACCCAGGCCGTTGGCCAGGAGTTTGGCGGTCTCCGGCTCGTCTTCTACTAACAACACACGCATGGCACACCTCATTTGTCGTCGCTACAGGCTATGCGCGTTCGGGGACAAAACCCACTAAAAGATGACCGCCAATGCCCGCAGCCGCTCGGCATCGGTAATTTCTATCTCGCCGTACCTCAAGCTGACGACGCCCTGTCCTTCCAGCTCCTTGAGCAACTGGTTGGTCGTCTGGCGCGAGAGTGACAGCATCGACGCCAATTGCTCCTGTGGCAGGTGCAGCACACGACGTGGCGGATCGATTTCGCCATAGCTGTCGGCGATCATCAGCAAGCGGTGCGCCAGGCGTGCCGGGGCTGGCAGCAGGCTCAGCTGTTCGAGATTGATAAAAGTCAGGCGCAGTTTCTGGCTCATCAGCAATGCCAGTTGCCGCCAATGCAGTGGCTGCTCATCGAGCATCGCCAACAGCGCTGTCTGCGGGATATGCAGCAGGGTGCACTGGCCCAGGCCAAAAGCGTCATGGGTGCGCGCCTGCCCATCGAACAGGCAGATTTCACCGAACCAGTGCGGCGGCTCTACCAGACTCAACAGCGCTTCCTTGCCCTGCTCGTTAACTGCGCCGATGCGCACGGCACCCTCGAGCACCGCGTACAGCCCGCATGGCGGGTCACCACGTTTGAACAATCGCTGCCCCGCAGACAAGCGTCGCAGCCGGGCCGCTGCCAGCAGACTATCCTGTAGAGGAGCAGGCAGATGACTGAACCACTGACCGTTCATCAAGCGCGCACGCCAGACCTGCATGTCCATGAAAACTCCTCAAGATTGTCGCCTGGCTGACAGAGCAAAACATCCAACCGGTGGATGATCACTCACCCTACAGGAGGAATAACAATGAAAAAAAGCCTGGTTGACCACCTCAGTCAATATGCCGCTTATCACCGCGACCCGAGAAACATCGCCAGTCATTTCATCGGAATTCCGCTGATTGTGGTCGCGGTAGCGGTGTTGCTGTCCCGCCCGCAATGGGCTGGAGGCTGGCTTTCGCCGGCGGTGCTGGTGTCGCTGGCGTCGGCTTGGTTTTACCTGCGCCTGGAACTGCGTCTCGGGCTACTGATGACGGTACTCCTGGGTTTGTGCGTCTGGGCCGGTCATGTGTTGGCCCAGCAAAGCACCCCGGTATGGCTGGCCAGCGGCATCGGCATGTTTGTGGTGGGTTGGGCGATCCAGTTCGTGGGGCATCACTATGAAGGACGCAAACCGGCCTTTGTCGATGACGTGACGGGGTTGATTGTCGGGCCGCTGTTTGTGGTGGCGGAGTTGGCATTTTTGCTGGGGCTGCGACATGACCTGAAAGAGCAGATCGAGACGCGTGCGGGGGGTGTGCGTCTGCGTCAGAAAAACGCGGCGGCGTAGATCGCTTTCGCGAGCAAGCCCGCTCCCACAGTGGATGGGTGTTGAACACAAAACTTGTGACCAGCCTCAAACCCTGTGGGAGCGGGCTTGCCCGCGATGCTTTTAGATGTTGGCGAGTTTCTGCCAGACCTTCGGCTTGAAGAACAGCGTCTCCCCCTTCGCCAACCCGGTCAGGCTGTCGTGGTCCTTGACCACTTCCGCTTCGATCAGCTCGCTCTGGCCTTCGACTTTCAGCGTCACCCGGGTCGTCGCACCTAGTGGGCGGATATCGCGCACTTCGGCCGCATGGTGATCCTCCAGCTCATGACGCGACAGCGACACTTCGTGAGGACGGAACAGCACGTGATTGTCTTCGCCCAGGTGCAACCGGTTCGAATCCCCCAGGAAGTGGTAGACGAAATCGCTGGCCGGGTTCTCGTAGACGTCACCCGGTGAGCCGATCTGTTCGATCACGCCCTTGTTCATCACCACGATGCGGTCGGCGACTTCCATGGCCTCTTCCTGGTCGTGGGTCACGAACACCGATGTCAGGTTGATATCTTCGTGCAGGCGCGCCAACCACCGCCGCAGTTCCTTGCGGACCTTGGCATCGAGGGCGCCGAACGGTTCGTCGAGCAGCAGGACTTTAGGCTCTACCGCCAGGGCGCGGGCCAGGGCAATACGCTGGCGCTGACCACCGGAAAGCTGTTCCGGATAACGATCCGAGAGCCAGTCCAGCTGCACCATGTTGAGCAATTCGTGAACCTTGACCGCGATCTGGCTTTCGCTCGGGCGCTGGTTTTTCGGCTTCATACGCAGGCCGAACGCGACGTTGTCGAACACCGTCATGTGGCGGAACAGCGCGTAATGCTGGAACACGAAGCCGACGTTACGATCACGCACGTCGTGGCCGGAAACGTCTTCACCGTGGAACACGATATTGCCCTGATCCGGCGTCTCCAGGCCGGCGATGATCCGCAGCAACGTAGTCTTGCCGCAACCCGAGGGGCCGAGTAGCGCCACGAGCTCACCGCTCTGAATGTCCAGGCTGATGTTGTCCAGCGCCTTGAACGCGTTGAAATTCTTGCTGACGTTACGCACTTCGATCGACATGAATTATTCCTCCGCGGCGCTGGCGCGCAGGCGGTTAATACGATTTTCGCTCCACTGCTTCAGCAGCAGGATGAAGAGCGCCATGATCAGCAACAGGCTCGCTACCGCGAACGCGGCCACGTGGTTGTATTCGTTGTAGAGGATCTCGACGTGCAACGGCAAGGTGTTGGTCACCCCGCGAATGTGCCCGGAGACCACCGACACCGCACCGAACTCACCCATGGCCCGTGCGGTACACAGCACCACGCCGTAGATCAGGCCCCACTTGATGTTGGGCACGGTGACGTGCCAGAACATCTGCCAACCATTGGCCCCCAGCAGCCTGGCGGCTTCTTCTTCCTGGGTGCCCTGTTCCTGCATCAGCGGGATCAGTTCCCGCGCCACGAATGGCACGGTGACGAAGATCGTCGCCAGCACGATGCCCGGCAAGGCGAAGACGATCTGGATGTCATGATCCTGCAGCCACGGCCCGAACAGGCCTTGGGCGCCGAACATCAGCACGTAGACCAGGCCGGCGATCACTGGCGAAACCGAGAAAGGCAGGTCGATCAGGGTCACCAGCATGCTCTTGCCACGGAATGAGTACTTGCTCACGCACCACGCGGCGCTGACACCAAACACGACATTCAGGGGCACGGAGATCAATACGGCAATCAGGGTGAGCTTCAGCGCGGAGAGCGCATCAGGCTCGAAGATCGCGGTGAAGAATGCACCGATACCCATTTTCAAACCCTGGGAGACCACGATGATCAGCGGCAGCAACAGGAACAGGGCGAACACCAGCCAGCCGAGGCCGATCAGCACCCGACGGGAACTGGCACTGCCACGACGGGCAGCGTTCGAGGAAGCAGCAGCAATAGACGATTGGGACATGTGTGCGCCTCCTTATGGGGTTTCGATACGGCGTTGCAGCAGGTTGATCAGCAGCAACAGGACGAAGGAAACCACCAGCATCAACACACCGATGGACGTGGCGCCGGTGTAATCGTACTGGTCTAGCTTGACCATGATCAGCAGCGGCAGGATTTCAGTTTTCATCGGCATGTTGCCGGCGATGAAAATCACCGAGCCGTATTCGCCAACTCCACGGGCAAAGGCCAGGGCAAAGCCGGTCAGCCAGGCTGGCAACAGCGCTGGCACCAGGATATGGCGAAACACCTGCAGGGGTTTGGCACCCAGGCACGCCGCCGCTTCTTCGACTTCACGAGGGATATCGGCCAATACCGGCTGTACCGTACGTACCACGAATGGAAGCGTAACGAATGTCAGCGCGAGGGTGATACCCAGGGGGGTGTAGGCGATCTTGAAGCCCAAATCCGCCGCCAGCTGGCCAACCCAGCCATTAGGCGCGTAGAGGGCAGTCAGCGCGATGCCGGCTACGGCGGTCGGCAAGGCGAAGGGCAAGTCGATCATCGCATCGATGATCTTGCGCCCCGGGAAGGTATAGCGCACCAGCACCCAGGCGAGCAGCGTGCCGATGATGCCGTTGATGATCGCGGCATAGAGCGCAGTGCCGAAGCTCAGCTTCAACGCCGCCAGCACTCGAGGCGCGGAGATGATTGCCCAGAACTGATCCCAGGTGAGTTGAGAGGCGTGCACGAACATCGCTGCCAGTGGAATGAGCACAATCAGGCTGAGGTACACCAAGGTGTAGCCCAGCGTCAGCCCGAAGCCGGGTATGACGGGGGAGATACGACGCGACATAAAAGTCCTTGGTTAAAAACGCATCAATGTGGGAGCGGGCTTGCTCGCGAAGAGGAAGAATCAGTCGACATCCCTGTCACTGAAATACCGCCTTCGCGAGCCAGCTCGCTCCCACATGTTGGGGCTCGTTTCGAGTGAGATTACTGCGCCTGATAGATCTGGTCGAACACCCCGCCATCATTAAAGAATTTCGGTTGGGCAGTTTTCCAGCCGCCGAAGTCTTTGTCGATGGTCACCAGCTCCAGTTTCGGGAACTGCTGGGCATACTTGGCGGCGACTTCCTTGTCACGTGGGCGGTAGAAATTCTTCGCTGCAATTTCCTGGCCGGCCGGG
Source organism: Pseudomonas sp. 65/3-MNA-CIBAN-0223 (assembly GCF_040310425.1). Lineage (NCBI taxonomy): Bacteria > Pseudomonadati > Pseudomonadota > Gammaproteobacteria > Pseudomonadales > Pseudomonadaceae > Pseudomonas > Pseudomonas sp. 65/3-MNA-CIBAN-0223. The sequence goes on along the minus strand of NZ_JBEOPV010000002.1, from coordinate 16,828 downwards.
CTGTAAAGGTGCTTGAGATAGGCTTCGGCGATCTGCTGGTTGCCCTTTTTCTCGGCGTTCTTGTCGACTACAGCCACTGGAGGTTCGGCCAGGATCGACAGCGAAGGCACGACGATCTCGAATTTGTCCGCGCCGCCATCTTCCTTCAGAGCCAGGAACGCTTCGTTTTCCCAAGCCAGCAACACGTCGCCCTGACCGTTGTTGACGAAAGTGATGGTCGAACCGCGAGCGCCGGTGTCCAGCACAGGAACGTGCTTGAACAGCGTCTGCACATATTCCTTGGCCTTGGTTTCGTCACCGCCGTTGGCTTTGAGGCCATAAGCCCAGGCCGCGAGGAAGTTCCAGCGTGCGCCGCCGGAGGTCTTCGGGTTCGGGGTGATCACCGACACATCATTTTTAACCAGGTCGCCCCAGTCCTTGATGCCTTTCGGGTTGCCCTTGCGCACCAGGAACACGATGGTCGAAGTGTAAGGGGTGCTCGCCTCCGGCAGACGCTTCTGCCAGTCGGCTGGCAGGGTCTTGCCGAGCTTGGCAATTTCATCGATGTCGCCGGCCAGTGCCAGGGTCACCACGTCGGCACGCAGGCCGTCGATGACCGCACGGCCCTGCTTGCCCGAGCCACCGTGGGACTGCTGGATTTTCACCGAATCGCCGGCGTGGTCTTTCTGCCAGAATTCGACGAATTCTGCGTTGTATTCCTGATACAGCTCGCGAGTCGGGTCGTACGACACGTTAAGAAGCTCGTAGTCCTTGGCAACCGCGGAACCAGCAAAAAGGGCACTGGCCAGGGCGGCCAAAGCGAAATGACGAATCGACGACATGGTGAAAGCTCCTGGAATTCTGATTGTGTTGGCTTTTTTTTGATTTTATGGAATCGCGGTACGGCTCAAAGATCGTTCGGCCAAGTGCGTGATCGTTGATCAGCCCGGCTTGTTGCCCGGCTGCTGCAGACGGAATTTTTCCTTGCGTTCGATCTGGACGACCTGAGCGTTGTGCACAGTGATTTCCACTGCCCCGAACCGCAGGTCGCGCAGTGCGCTCTGGATCTCGCGCAGGATGGTTGCTTCGTCCTGGCCGTCAACGCTACGTAGGGATGCGCTCATGGTGCTGCTCCTTCGACTGAGAGGTTGCCTGGCAGTGGCGGCACTGCTTGCGGCGTGAGACCAATAGTAGATAGGTGCAGATATTCTTAAAAAGACTATTTAAGAATGTTTATATAACCAGAAGTGCTCATGGCGAACACCGCCCATCCTCCGCCCCGTAGGAGCTGTCGAGTGAAACGAGGCTGCGATTGATGCTGCGCAATCTTTCAAGGGGACCACATGAAGGTCTAACCGATAAGCGGCGCCCGCGCCCAATCGAGCTGCGCAGCAGGCATCGGTCGCGCGAACCAGTAGCCCTGGCCAAGATCGCAGTCGTGCTCGAGCAGGAAACTGGCCTGCTCGACCTGCTCGATCCCTTCGGCGTGCACCTGCATGCCCATGCTCTTGGCCAACGCGATAATGACCCGCACGATCGCCACGTCGTCGTCGTCCCACGGCAGCCCGGCAACGAAACCCTGGTCGATCTTGAGTTTCTGTACTGGCAAGCGCTTGAGCCGCAGCAAGGATGAATAGCCGGTGCCAAAATCATCGATCGCCAGGCGCACGCCCAGCTCACGCAAGCGATGCATCTGCTCCAGCGCCACTTCCGGGTCATCCATTACCGCGCTCTCGGTCACCTCCAGCTCCAGAAACGCCGGGTTGAGCCCTGTGTCGCGTAGCACCTGCGCCACCTGCTGGTACAGCTCACGACGGGCAAACAGCCGCGCAGACACATTCACAGCAACAAACGACAACACAACGCCGGACTGCTGCCATTGGCACATTTGCTGACACGCCTGCTGCATGACCCAGGCATCGATTTCGGCGATCAGGCCGGTACGCTCGGCGATGGGAATGAACTCGGCAGGCGAGACCAAACCCCGCAGAGGGTGCTCCCAGCGCACCAGCGCCTCGACGCCGATCAGGCGACTGGTCTTCAGGTCGTGGACCGGCTGGTAATACACCCGCAGCTCATCCTGCTCCAGCGCCCTGCGTAATTCGAACGCGGTCTCGACCCGCTGCTGGGCCTGGGCCGTCAGTTCTTCGGTATAAAGCGCATAGCTGTCGCGGCCTGCATTTTTCGCCTTGAACAAGGCCGCGTCCGCATTACGCAGCAACTGCGCGGCACTCAGGGCGTCGCTGGGAAACAGGCTGATGCCCACGCTGGCGTTGATGAACAGCTGATTGCCGTCGATCACGAAGGCTTCCTTGAAGCCGTCAATGATCCGCTGGGCCAGCGCCGCCGCATGGACCAGTTGCGGGCAACCTTCCGCCAGGACTGCAAATTCATCGCCCCCGAGGCGGGCCAGGGTAATGCCTGGCCCGAACATCGCCAGCAGCCGCTCGGCCACGGCCTTGAGCATCTGATCGCCCACGGTGTGACCGAGGCTGTCGTTGATCATCTTGAAGTGATCCAGGTCTATCACCAGCAGGGCGCAGCCACGCTTGTGCACCTGTGCCGATGCCACGGCCTGTTCGGCGCGGTCGGTGAACAGCAGGCGATTGGGCAAGTCGGTCAATGGGTCGTGATGGGCGAGATGGGTCAGCTCATTCTCGGAGTTCTTGATTGCACTGATGTCGGAAAATACCGCCACGTATTGGCTGACCCGTCCATCATCGTCGCGAACGATACGGATCGTCTGCCACTGCGGGTAGATTTCCCCGCTTTTGCGCCGATTCCAGATTTCACCGCTCCACTCGCCAACACTGTTGAGCGTCTTGAACATGGCCTGGTAGAAGCTCGCCGGATGGCGACCGGATTTGAACAGGCTCGGTTGCTGGCCCATCACTTCTTCGCGCTGATAGCCGGTGATCTGCATAAACGCCCGGTTGACGTGAACGATCAATCCTTTGTCATTTGTGACCAGCACGCCTTCGCGGGTGCAATCGAACACGGCCGCCGCCTGACGCAGCCGCTCTCTATCCGCAGAACGCTCACGCAACTGCGCACCGATCCCAAGGCAGCGGAACAAACGCGTGCGGGCAATGAAAATAATGCCCGCGCTTAGAATCAGCCAGATGTAGCCGTTGATCGTTTGCCAATGCAACGCTTCGGCCGAATCATCGAAGAAACTGTTTAATGCAAAACCGCTGAGCGAAACCCAGAGGACGGAAAGCAGCAGATACAGCAGCGCTGCACGCAGGGCGTCGCGATAGGTGGCAGACATTCGGTCGTCCATGTCCCTCAAATGATTGGAATTATAGGGTAAAGAAACATCCAGCCACTCTTATCTGAAAGGGTGACTGGTTTTATCTGTGCGCTTGGTGATAATGCGAGGGCTGTTTTTTTCTTTATCGAGGGCCCTACAGCCTATGTGGTACGAAGGTTTTCTTGGCTTGTCGCCTTGGTCACTGGTGGCAGTCACCCTGCTGATGACCCACATCACAATCATCGGCGTCACTGTCTATCTGCATCGCTATTCAGCCCATCGCTCCCTTGAGCTCAATGCCGGCCTGAAACATTTCTTCCGCTTCTGGCTGTGGTTGACCACGGCGCAGAACACCCGTGAGTGGACCGCTATCCACCGCAAGCATCACGCCAAATGCGAAACCGTCGATGACCCGCACAGCCCCGTCGTCAAGGGCCTGTCCACCGTTTTGCGCAAAGGTGCGGAGCTGTATCGCGCCGAAGCGGAAAATCCGGAGACCCTGCGCATCTATGGCAAGAACTGCCCGGAAGACTGGATCGAACGTAACCTGTATAGCCGCTTTCCGCTACTGGGCGTGGCAATCATGGGTGTCATCGACGTGTTGCTGTTCGGCACCATCGGCATCACCATCTGGGCCATCCAGATGATGTGGATCCCTGTGTGGGCGGCCGGCGTGGTCAACGGCCTGGGCCATGCCATCGGTTATCGCAACTTCGAATGCCGCGATGCGGCCACCAACCTGGTGCCGTGGGGCATCCTGATTGGCGGCGAAGAACTGCACAACAACCACCACACCTACCCCAACTCGGCAAAACTGTCGGTGAAGAAATGGGAGTTCGACCTCGGCTGGGCCTGGATCCAGGTTTTCAGCTTCCTGCGCCTGGCCAAGGTTCAGCGCGTCGCGCCAATTGCCCATCGGGTTGAAGGCAAAGGCAACCTGGACATGGATACCGCCATGGCGATCCTCAACAATCGTTTCCAGATCATGGCCCAGTACCGCAAATTGGTCATCGCGCCCCTGGTCAAGCAAGAGCTGGAAAAGGTCGATCACTCCGTTCGCCACCAGTTTCACCGGGCCAAGCGTCTGTTGTCGCGTGAAACCAGCCTGCTGGATGACAAGCACCATGTGCGGATCCAGACCATGCTCGAGCACAGTCAGGCCCTGAAAGTCATTTACGAGAAGCGCCTGGCTTTGCAGCAGATCTGGGTCAAGACCAGTTCCAATGGTCACGACATGCTGGCAGCCATCAAGGAATGGATTCACGAGGCCGAAGCCAGCGGGATTCAGTCCCTGCGTGACTTCGCCGACCAGCTGAAAACCTACTCCTTGCGCCCCGCCAACGCCTGACCCCACGCAGAGCACCTCGCCCGAGGTGCTCCGCGACAGCAAGGCGCGCTCCTGTGGCGAGTATGCTTGCTCCCGCTCGCTTTTTGCGCAGCAAACGCCCCCTGAACAACCGCTGCACGCGATAAAACCCTTAGCTTACCGCCCGGCGGGTGCATCCCCCTGCTCTCCCTGCCCCGGGAACTTAGTTTCAAATCCCCTATCTCAAAAGCACTTCGCCACCCTGGCGGTCTTCGTTGCAGCCGCTGCCGAACTCGCGGCACGCTCTTTGAGATTAGTGTCGATGGTCGATAAAAACCCGCAGGATTCTTCCCCGCCGCAATGGCCAGAGACCGCCCAGACCCTGATGGCGCTGATGCAGGCCCGAGGCGAGGTCGCGCGCTTGAGTGAACGCGAACAGCTGTTGAGCTCGCTGCTGGTGAGCGTCAATGCGGTGCTGTGGGCATTCAACTGGGAAACCCGCGAGGTGCTCTATGTCAGCCCGGCCTACGAACGAATTTTTGGGCGCCCCACCGACCCGTTGCTGGCCGACTACAACCAGTGGCGCGACAGCGTTTACCCGGATGACCTGGAAGAAGCCGAGCGCAGCCTGGCCTCCGTGCTGGACAAAGGCTCGGTCGAAGACCGTGAGTATCGAATCGTTACCGCCGACGGCCAGGTACGCTGGCTGAGCGACAAGTGCTTTATCAACCGCCAGGGCGAGCCGGGCCAGCCTTTGATCATCGTCGGCATTGCTGAAGACATCACCGAAAAAAAGCACCTCGAAACCGAACTGCAACGCCTGGCCACTACCGACGAATTGACCGAAAGCAGCAACCGCCGGCATTTTTTTGAATGCGCCAACCACGAGTTCGAGCGGGCGCGAACCCAGGGCACCCCGCTGTCGTTCCTGATGCTGGATATCGATGATTTCAAGACCGTGAACGACACCTATGGCCACCAGGAAGGCGATAACGTGTTGCAACGCATCGCTGAGTGCGGTCGCGCCGCATTGCGTCGTGGTGACGTGTTCGGGCGCATCGGCGGAGAGGAGTTTGCGGCAGTGTTTCCAGGCTGTGAGCCCGGGGTGGCCATGCAGGTGGCCGAGCGCCTGCAACGGGAAATTCAACAACTGAGTTTCAGCCACGACAGCCGGACTTTCACCATCACCATCAGCCAGGGCCTGACCAGCCTCTTGCCTGAGGATGAAAGTGTCGACAGCCTGTTCTCCCGGGCGGATGCCGCGATGTATGAAGCCAAGCGACAGGGCAAGAACCGGATCATCCCCGGCTGATTCGCCCCCCTGTAGGAGCTGCCGAGAGAAACGAGGCTGCGATCTTTTGATTTGGGGCTAACCAAAGATCAGAAGATCAGAAGATCGCAGCCTTCGGCAGCTCCTGCGGGGCGGGGGTGGCTATTTTTTGCGCAACCGCACCAACTCCGGCAGGCCGATCTGCAGCAACCTCGCCGTGCGCCCCTTGGCCAGCGCCTCAAGCCCCTCATCCTCGCCCAGGCCCGCCAGTTGAGCCGCCATGTTCATCACCAGCGCTTCGCGGGAATAAACCCCGCCACCGAGCTGATAGACCGCCGCGATCAGCTCTCGCAGCTCCAGCGGCAGGCGCCAGCGGGTGCGCAGCGCCGAACCGTAAGCGGCCGCAAATCCACTCAGCGCTTCGTCGACCTCAGCCAACTCGTCCAGCTCGCCGCCGGCCTGCTTCCATTCCTGCAAACAACGCAGCAAGGCCAGGTCACCCAGCCGATGCAGCATGCCCGCGCAATAACAGCGCTCCTGGTCCAGGTCGAGAAGACGGGCCAGGGTCCGCGCGTATTCGGCGGTATGCAGCGACAGGTCCCAATAACGCTCGGCGTAGTCAGCCAGGTACGGGTCGCTGAGCCGCGCGGTGCGCTTGAGGGTCAGCCCCAGAATCAGGTTCATGCTCTGCCCGCAGCCCAGGCGATGCAGGGCCTGGGCCAGGGTTTGCACGGCAGCGCCGCGGTGTTGGGCGGCGCTGTTGGCGGCAGCGATCAGCACGGCGGTAATCTGCGGATCGGTACGCGTTCCCTCTTCGAGGACGGTCAGGTCAAGCCCGCCGGGGTTGAGGCTGCGTTTGACCGCTACCTCCGCATCGGTCATCAGTGGTGCACCGTCAGCCAGAGTCCGCCGGCGCTCCAGATACACCGCCAAGGTCATGCCCGCCGCCAGGGCCGGCACTTCACAAAAAACTTCCTGCCCGGCATCAAGCAGCAGATCCTGCAATCGCTGGGTCAGGTTTTCCATGTTCAACGGCTTGGTCAGGTAAGCCGTAGGTGCCAACGGTAAGGCTTCGCGCACGCTGGCGCTGTCATTGCGGCGGCTCATCAGAATGAACGGCAACGGCGGATTGCGCTTGCGCTGGCGAACGCTGCGCAACACATTCAAGCCATCCACACCAGGCAACTCCCAGTCGACGATCACCAGGTCGTAGGCGTTTTCCGCGAGTCGCGACAACGCGTCCTGGCCATCGGCACAGAGATCGATGCGAGCATCGCAGCGCACGTTCAGCAGTACTTGCTGGAGCAAATCCCGCGACCACGGATCCGCCTCGGCAATCAGCACTCGAGGTACAGCGGGTAACTCAACAGCTCTCATGCAAACAGGCTCCCCTCTCAATGCATGCACCATATTCAATGCAGGCCACAGGAAACAGCGCTGCGGGTTTCACGTACAAAAAAAACCCGCCTAGGCGGGTTTTTTTGTCGATCAGCTCACACTTTCATACGAGCACTGTAGATCAAAGCTCCGAGAAGCACTCTTCGATGATTGCCAGACCTTGGTCCAGTTGTTCATCCGGCGAAGTCAGGGGTACCAGTACGCGCAGAACGTTGCCGTAGGTGCCGCACGACAGCAGGATCAGGCCTTTGTCGCGAGCCTTGGCCACAACGGCGGCGACTGCCGGTGCGTTTGGCTTGTGGCTGTCACCGTCTACGAACAGCTCGACCGCGATCATCGCGCCAAGGGCACGTACTTCACCAATCACTGGATACTTGGACTGAATGGCTTTCAGGCCAGTGACCAGACGCTCGCCGACTGCCTTGCAGCGATCCAGCAGGTGCTCTTCTTCGAACACTTCCATCACTGCCAGCGCAGCAGCGCACGCGATCGGGCTACCGGCGTAGGTACCGCCCAGGCCGCCTGGAGCAATGGCGTCCATGTATTCAGCCTTACCGCACACACCCGCCAGCGGGAAGCCGCCAGCGATGGACTTGGCGAAGGTGGTCAGGTCGGCAGACACGCCCATCTGTTCCATGGCGAAGAACGTGCCGGTCCGGCCAGCGCCAGTCTGCACTTCGTCAGCGATCAGCAGGATGCCGTGCTGGTCGCACAGGGCGCGCAGACGCTTCATGAACTCTTTAGGCGCGACGTAGAAACCGCCCTCACCCTGAACCGGCTCGATGATGATCGCAGCGATGTCACGCGGCTCGGCGTCGTTCTTGAAAATGCGTTCGATGCTGGCGATCGAGTCGTCGACGCTCACGCCGTGCAGTTCATTAGGGTACAGCGCGCGGAAGATGCCGCCTGGCATCAGGCCCATGCCGGCCGAGTAAGGCACGACTTTACCGGTCAGGCCCAGGGTCATCATGGTGCGACCGTGGTAAGCGCCAGTGAACGCGATCACGCCGGCACGGCCAGTGGCGGCGCGGGCGATTTTCACGGCGTTCTCTACGGCTTCGGAACCGGTGGTCACCAGCAGGGTTTTCTTGGCGAAATCACCAGGCACCTTGGCGTTGATTTTTTCGCACAGCTCTACGTACGGTTCGTAGGCCAGGACCTGGAAGCAGGTGTGGGTCAGCTTGTTCAGCTGCGCGGTCACGGCGGCGATGATTTTCGGGTGCACGTGACCGGTGTTCAGTACTGCGATACCGCCGGCGAAGTCGATGAACTCGCGACCTTCAACGTCGGTAACGGTAGCGTTCTTCGCGGACTCGGCGAAGATCGGGTGAATCTGGCCAACACCGCGTGGTACAGCGGCTTCGCGGCGTTTCATCAAAGAAGCGTTAGTCTTGCTCATAAAGTCCTCATTCGCCGCTCATCGGGCGGCGTGGTTCAAGGAAAATGCGGCGGGGAGGCAACTACGGCAGCATGCGATGATCGACTGCCATAGCTTTCCCGGCCACAGAGAAAATTCCGGTTGAAACGCAGAAAGGGTCAGCGCTCTCGTGCCCTTTCCGCTTATTGCATTCCCGTCTGCCGCGCTTAGATGCCCAGGCAGAGGTATTTGATTTCCAGGTAATCTTCGATGCCGTACTTGGAGCCTTCACGGCCCAGGCCCGACGCCTTGATGCCACCAAACGGCGCGACTTCGTTGGAGATCAACCCGGTGTTGACGCCGACCATACCGTATTCCAGGGCTTCAGCCACACGGAATACACGGCCCAGGTCACGGGCATAGAAGTACGACGCCAGGCCGAACTCGGTGTCGTTGGACATCGCGATCACTTCGGCTTCGTCTTTGAAGCGGAACAGCGGCGCCAACGGGCCGAAGGTTTCTTCCTTGGCCACGGCTGCGTTGTTCGGCACGTTGGTCAGGATGGTCGGCTCGAAGAAGTTGCCTTCGATGGATTTGCCACCCGACAGCACGGTGGCGCCTTTGGCCACCGCGTCGGCAATGTGTTCCTTGACCTTGGCCACGGCTTTTTCATCGATCAGCGGGCCAGTGGTGGTGCCGTCTTCCAGACCGTTGCCGATCTTGAGTTTGGCCACAGCCACTTTCAGTTTTTCAGCGAACGCATCGTAGACCGAATCCTGAATGTACAGGCGGTTGGCGCAGACGCAGGTCTGGCCGTTGTTGCGGTACTTGGAAATGATCGCGCCTTCGACGGCCTTATCCAGGTCCGCGTCGTCGAACACGATGAACGGCGCGTTGCCACCCAGCTCAAGGGACACTTTCTTGATGTCCTTGGCGCATTCAGCCATCAACTGGCGACCGATTTCAGTCGAGCCGGTGAAGGACAACTTACGCACGATCGGGTTGCTGGTCAGCTCGCTGCCGATGTCGCCGGCGCTGCCGGAAACAACGCTGAACACGCCAGCAGGAATGCCGGCACGCTGGGCCAGCTCAGCCAGGGCGAACGCCGAGAACGGAGTCTGCGAAGCAGGCTTGAGCACCATGGTGCAACCGGCGGCCAGGGCCGGGCCGGCTTTACGGGTGATCATCGCGGCCGGGAAGTTCCACGGGGTAATTGCCGCGGTCACGCCGATGGGCTGCTTGATCACGATCAGGCGCTTATCTGGCTGGTGGCCCGGAATCACGTCACCGTAGACGCGCTTGGCTTCTTCGGCGAACCACTCGATGAAGGAAGCGGCGTAGACGATTTCGCCCTTGGCTTCGGCCAATGGCTTGCCCTGTTCCAGGGTCATCAGGCGAGCCAGGTCGTCCTGGTTTTCGATGATCAGTTCGAACCAGCGACGCAGCTTGTTCGCACGGTCCTTGGCGGTCAGTGCACGCCAAGCCGGCAGCGCCTTGTCTGCGGCTTCGATTGCCCGGCGGGTTTCGGCAGCGCCCATTTTCGGCACGGTGCCCAGAATTTCGCCCGTTGCCGGGTTGTTGACCTTGATCGTCTGACCATTGTCCGCATCGACCCAAGCGCCATCGATGAAGGCTTGCTGGCGGAACAACTGGGTGTCTTTAAGCTGCATGTCGGCTTTCCTTAACAGCACCGCGCCGGGCGCGGAGCAAATTATGATTGTAGAAAGGCGCCTTATAGGCTGCCGTCAGGGAAATCATTCACCGGGCTGAAGCACATAAATAGCGCACGGATTGGACTCGCGCGGTTCAGCACCCAGACAAGAGCGTTTGAAATCTCAAACGAATCCTAGGATCAAAGGGGGTAAAGGACAATAGCCTGTTCGAAAAAAAGAACGAAAACCGCTCTTTTGCCCATTTTTTCTGATCAACGTGACAACCGCCCGCTCGGCGGCCAAAAAACACAGGCGATTCAGCAGCATGGACGCCCGCAGCGCTTATGAGTATCATGGCGCCCGCTTGCACCAGTAGCTCAGCTGGATAGAGTACTGCCCTCCGAAGGCAGTGGTCGTGGGTTCGAATCCCGCCTGGTGCACCATAGTAGAAACGAAAAAGCCCCAGGCCTTAAGGTGTGGGGCTTTTTTTGTGGGTGGTGTCTCGACCTGAATCAGGTTTACTCCGCAGCTCCCTCACTCCGTAGTCCAATCAAACTCATCATATTCATCATCCCCCTCCTCATCCTCGAACACCCCATCATCAAGGTCATCCTCCTCCAAGGCCTGCTCCTTCTCCTGAGCCAACAGGAATTCCTTGCGGCTCTCGGTCACTGCCCGCCTTAGTTCCTCTCCCTTCACCGGGCAGTTAAGCATTTGGGCGATGCGGTCGATTTTTTTCGCCATGGCTTCCTCCAACGCATCGGCTATGGCCCGATAGTGCGCGCTTTCGGGGCTGGTTGCCAAATGGCGGACGGTTATCGGTGCTGGTTTTTCTGCAGTTCCTTGAGCCGGTCGTCGAGGTTTTCGTTGGGGAAACGTTGTTTCAGCGACTCTAACAACTTGTCCGCCGCTGATTTCTGACCGGTTTCCTGCAGGCGTACCACCTCAAGCAACTGCTCATCCAGGCTCTTTGCCGGCGCCGCCATGCGTTTGCTGACTTTGGCTTCGTCGGCCATTTGCGCACGCATGGATTCACGCTGCGCAGGCGCGGCGAGTTCGGCCATCGGCGCTGCAGGTGCCGGGGCGGAGGCTTTGGGGGTTGGCGCGAAGTCGTAGACGGGCTCCTGCTCGGGACCGGGTTGTACCAGCGCCAGCATCAGCGCTACGCCGACCAGGCTGGCGAATGCGACTTGCCAGCGCGGCTTTTGGCAGGCTTGCGACCACCGCTGCCAGAGGCTTGCCTTGGGTGCCGGGGTTTCTCGATGCGCTGCGGCGAGGATGAACGCATCCAGGTGTGCCGGTGGCTCGTCGGTAGACTGTTCACGAAAGTGGTTCACCACTTCCTCTTCAGGTGCTTTACGGGCGTCAGTCATGTCAGTACCTCCTCGGCCAGCAGCCGACGCAATTTTTGCTGGGCGTAACGCAAGCGACTCTTGACGGTTTCCAGCGGTGTTTCAGTGAGGGTGGCGATCTGTGGCAAGTCGAGATCGCCGTGGGCACGCAGCAGGAACACTTCGCGCTGGTCCGCCGGCAGGGTTTGCAGGGCGGTTTCCAGGCGCTGGGTGTCGCGGCTCAAGCTCAGTAATTGCGCGGGGTCGGCGGCGTCATCAGGCAAGGCGTGGACCTGTTCGTCATAGCTGTCGTGCAAAGGGTTACGAATTCCGTGTTTGCGCCAGTGGTCGATCAGTCGATTGCGGGCAATCTGGTACAACCATGTACGAAAATTCGCCCGGCCTTGTGGCTGGATGGTGCTGCGGATCAGGCTCAGCCAGGTGTCCTGGTACACCTCTTCGGCCAGCTCGGCTTTACCGCTGAGGCCAAGAAGGAATCGGTACAGTCCCTGGCGGTGGCGGGCGTACAGGATCTCGAACGCCACGCTGTCGCCTGAGCGGTAGCGGGCCAGCAGAGATTCGTCGCTGCTGGTGGCCGAGCTTGGGGGCGGGGCAGTCATGTCAGTGGGTCTCTTGGATCATTGCCTGATGTTCGGTGGTTTGCAGGCTTTGCGCCAGCTCGACCAACTGCACGAACTCCGCTCGCAGGCCAAACCGGTCTTCGCCCCGGGCGCCACGGGCCAGTGCCTCAGTGTCTTTCAGACTGAAGCTGGCGGTATAGCGCCCGTCCTTCAGCTGCTGGGAAAAAGCTGCCACGGCTGCGGCGAAGCGCAGATCTTCAGAGGCGGCTGCGGCTTGGCCTGCAACGATCGGGCGTTCAATCAAGCGACTATTCCCACCTTCCGGCAGCTGATAACGCACGCGCAGCATGGCCATTTCCGTTGTCATGGTGGCATCAATGCTGGCGGCCTGGCTGTAGCGCAGCGGCTCCAGCCAACCCTTCTCCCCCTTTGGAACAATTTCGTACAGGGCGGTTACCGTATGGCCTGCGCCGATTTCGCCAGCGTCGACCTTGTCGTTGCTGAAATCTTCGCGTTTCAAGGCGCGATTTTCATAGCCCAACAGGCGGTACTCGCTGACCTGGGCCGGATTAAATTCCACTTGCAGCTTTACGTTTTTCGCGACGACCGCGAGGGTTGAACCGAGCTGGTCCACCAGGACCTTGCGCGCCTCGCGCAGGTTGTCGATATAGGCGTAGTTGCCATCGCCCGCGTCGGCCAGTTGCTCCATCAGGTGTTCATTGTAGTTATCCACTCCGAAACCCATTGTGGTCAGGGAAATACCGGTCTTGCGCTTGTCCGCCGCCATTTGCTTGAGGCTGTCGAAGTCGCTGATGCCGACGTTGAAGTCGCCGTCCGTGGCCAGCAGGATGCGGTTGATACCTTTTGCAATGAACGCCTGCCCTGCCAACTGGTAGGCCAGTTCGATGCCTGATGCGCCAGCGGTCGAGCCGCCCGCCGATAACTGATCGATGGCTGTTCGAATTTTCGCTTTTTCCCGTCCGGAAGTTGGCTCCAGCACCACACGAGATTCACCGGCGTATATCACCAGTGACACGCGATCCTGATCGCGCAGTTGATCGACCAGCAGTTTCAGCGTGCTCTTGACCAGCGGCAGGCCTTCGCGGCGGTCCATCGACCCGGAGACGTCGACCAGGAAGACCAGGTTCGCCGGGGCCAGGTCAGCCACTGCGTGGTCCGAGGCCCTAATGCCGATGCGCAGCAACCGGGTGTGCGCATTCCAGGGAGTTGGCGCCAGCTCCGTGGTCACGCCAAAGGGCGAGCCGTCGGTGGGTAAGGCGTAGTCGTAGGGAAAGTAGTTGACCATTTCTTCCAGGCGCACCGCTCCTTCGGGCGGCAGGCGCCCCTGGTTGAGCAAGCGCCGGACATTGGCGTAGGCGCCCGTATCGACGTCGGCACTGAAGGTTGAGACCGGCGTTTGAGCCACGCTGTGGATCGGGTTATCGGCCAGCGCCTGATACTGCTCGCGCTGCTGGTCCTGGTAGCCCGCTGGGGATGCTTCTGGCATTGGCGCAAAAGTCGCCAGCGGCGCTGCTCGCACAGTGCGCTTGGCCGCGGAAGCATCGCCAATGACCAAGGCTTCGGTCTTCAACTCAGCCTGCGCGGGTGCTGAGGCAATCGAAGCGGAGTCTGGCGTGGACGAGACACCGCAACCGGCCATCGCCAGCAGCAGGCCCGCGGCGAAACCATGGGCCGCCGGGCGGAGGAAATGCAGAGGGAGGGACATGGGGGCTGACCTCAAGGAAGATGATCCATTCATCCTTTGAGACGGGCAGCCCGGCAGGTTCGGGTTAACTCACCGGAAAAAATATTCAGCGGTGATAACGGCGCACCACGCTGCTGTTCTTCAGCACATGCCCTTTGATCTTTTCCAGCAACTGAGTACGCGTCAGGCCGGCGGGCAAGGCGTCGGGAGCGAGGTCCAGGGCGTAAAGCTGGATGATGTAGTGGTGGGCGCTGTCGCCGACAGGCGGACAAGGACCGACGTAGGCCTTGGTGCCCTTGCTGTTCAGGCCACCGACTCCGTCGAGCGTGGGCTTGGTGCCCGCACCTTCGGCAATCTGATGGGTAGAGGCCTTGATGCCGTAATGCAGCCAATGATCGACGCCCTGGCCTTTTTGCCCGTCGGGGTCATGCATCACGATCGCGTAGCTCAAGGTACCGGCCGGGCCGGCATTCCAGCTCAGTGCCGGAGAAACGTTGTGGCCGCCGCAGCCTTCGGCGTCGCTGGCGGCCGCGGCAGTGAACAGTCGGTCATCGGAGACGCCCGGAATGTTAACAGTGAAACGCTCATGGGCCTGGGCCGGCAGTTGTACGCAGAAGGCAACTGCAAGGGCCGCCAGCCAAGGGGTCAAAGAGGTCAATCGGGTCATTGCGGAGCACCTGGTGCGGGTGGGGCCAACGTCGGCTTGCGAACTATAGCCGCACCGTTCGCGCCGTGGCAGAGGGATTTGGCTGAACCTCGCGATCGGCCGCCCCGTCTTAATGGAAATGCCTGCCTTGAGAGCGATCATGGCCTTGCAACGCGTCTGGACCTGGCATTTCGGCAAGAACTACGACTACCTCGGGCACGCTGAAACGTGGGACGAGGTGGAGTTCAAGGGCGACCCCTACCCTCCGCCGTTTATTGGGCTGTTTGGTAAAAACGGAGTGGTTTCCGCTGCAGTTGCGCGCGATGAAGAGTGGGCGATGGCGATGCTGGCAGAACGTATGAAACAGCCGTTGTCCGTGGATGAGGCCTGGCGACTGATTCGCGATGCCCGATGAATTCTTGGCTGCAAAATTTCCCGTAGGAGCTGCCGAAGGCTGCGATCTTTTGACTTTAAGGATCAAAAGATCGCAGCCTTCGGCAGCTCCTACAGGGTCAGCGGTTTATCCGCCAGCGCGGGCATTCAAGGGGAGCTTACTCGACGGGCACCGGAGCACTGATTTTGCTCATGATGAAGCCGACAAACTCTTCAACGGTCATCTTCTGGCCATTGAACTCCACCAAGTTGTTGGCGTAGTGCAGCTTGGTGACGATGTTGTTGCCATCGAGTCTGGCAAACTCGCTGCCCACCGCCATGCTGCCGAACATGTCCGCAGTAGCCATGGCCTGATCGGCGATCAGCTTGGCATCGGTCTGGCCATCGATTTGTGACTGCACGCTGAACAGGTCAACCAGCATCGGCTTGGACACTTGCACGTTGAGGTCCAGCAGGGCGATCAGTTGCTGAGTCAACTGATCCGGCGGCAGGTCCATCGATTTCGGCTTGGTCAGGTCGAGCACCAGGTTGGCCTTGCTTTCGCCGTTGGCGGTTTTCAGCGAGAGGTTTTCCAGCGCAACCTGCGGCCCGGCGGCCAGCAGTTTTTCCAGGCCGGTTTTTACCTGGGCCTCTTCGGCAGGGGTCAGCACCAGCTCCGGCGCCGGCAGACCTGCTGCTGCCGCTTCAGCCGCGGCCTTCTCGTAAGGTTGCAGTTTGGTCTGGTAAACCTGCATCAACGACATGGTCGCCGGAATGTCCAGGTTCTTCAGGCTCATGGCCATCTGCGCGGAGCCGATGGTCTTGCCGTTCAGCGACACCTCGCCCACCTTGTAATCGGCACGGCCTGAAGCGCTGGTGCCCGATTCTTCGGTCTGGTTCTTCATTTCAAACTTCTTCAGGCCTAATACTGACTGGCCGGCGCCGAAGGTGGTCTTGTTGTCGGTCAGCTCGACGGTGTTTTCGCCGACGTAATACCCGTAGGTACCCTTGGTCAGGTTGCTGGCGAAGGTCAGGCCGCCGAGTTCGACTTTAACCGGCGTCAGGTCCTCAGCCACGGTCGTGAGGGTCAGGCTGTCCATGTAACCGTTGGCCTTGACCTTTTGCGCCTGGGCGCTGGCATCGACGTCGACATTCAATCCGGAAAACTTCAGCTGGGACTTGTCGTCAAGGGCGACGTCCAGCGGCAGCAACTGGAGGTTACCGTTGGTGGATTTGTCGTAGCCGATGTTGACCACGCCGGTGAGCGGGGACTTGTCCTTGGCAGCGGCGAACCATTTGGCGGTGAGTGGGGTTTTTTCCAGTTCGTAGTGACTGGTGGCCATGACTGGCAGCCACTTCAGCGATACGAGGCGGGAGAATGGCAGAGGGCCGTGCTCGATGTGGTCGACGAACAGTAACTCCACCGGGGCTTCACCGAACATCTCGCCTTCACCCTTGAGGCGGTAATGCGCGGTGCTGCTGAATATGTTGCGCTCCAGCGATACCAGCTCCAGCGACGCGGTGCCGTTGGAACCTACCAGCGCGGCTTGCAGCTCCTTGTTGGCATCGGCGATCGAGGTATTGAGCACGCCTTCAAGCTTGGTGCCGGTGTACCAGGCACCCCCTGCGCTGATTGCACCGATTGCCACGACAATTCCCAGAAGCACGCCTGCTGATTTATTCATGAATTACCCGATCAATGTCCGTTGTTTGAAGGTGTGTCGTCTTCCCTGAACCCGTGACGGGTTACGGACACGACTAAGCTGAAAGTGCGATGGAGATTAGCACCGGGCGCACTGGGTGGCCCAATGATTAAAGGTTTAGGAGCAAAGCTTGCTCGCGATGACTCCGGCTCATCCACCTGCAGCGTGGCTGACGGACCGTTATCGCGAGCAAGCTTTGCTCCTTGTATGTTGACCCAGCACCCAGCGAGAGAGGTCTAAGCTCGTTGGTGCTGACATACAAAGATGTGTTTCTG